>JAKLDH010000025.1 GCA_022703625.1 Cyanobacteriota bacterium
TAATTAGCAATTCGAGTTATTTAGATTGGTATAGTATCAATTTTTTTTTTCAGTTGATTTTATATCTATAGACTTTATTTTAGTTTGGAGAATTTATGATCAACAAAATAGCTTTTAATCAATATATGCAACAAAAATCGAATAGTATAAATAACAATAATAATAAAGTTTATACTGAAACCCAGCTTGATACATTTTGCGTAAAACAACAGCCTCAGGCAATATCTTTTGGCAATAACAATTTTTCTTATCAACAAAATAAAAACGTTATTCATTTAATTTCTTTTACAGGCTTAAATGATCCTTCTAAAAATGAGCCTATAGGGTTGCAATTTAAAATAAGAGGCGTAAAAGCAAACCAGACCAATAAAATTGAAAATGATACACATAAAAAAATATATAAAACAACTAAACAGGGAGTTAAAAATTTAAATTCCAATTATAGTGTAAATAATCTGGCTAAATCCGACTGGAAAGACGGTCAACTTCTGGAATGGGATACTGTTTTAAGATTTGAAAATCAAAAACAAGTTCCTGTAATGGAAATATATGACCAAAATCAGGGAGAGTCAGGATCAACAACAGTCTTGGGCAGAATGCCGAAGGAAATTTATAAACACCTAAGACCTTATTTAAAAACAGAAAGAGAAAATTTTAGGCTGGAACTCTCAAACGTGGTTGCCGGAACTTCTAAAGCCGCATCAACAATCGGCTTAAGAGCAAATTTGATTTATACGGGAAAAGACGCTGAAAAACGTGAAAAAATAGAAGAAGTATTTGATAAAATCCTGAATGCTCCTGATTGTAAAGACACAGCAATGCTTTATCAACCAAAAACCTCTCCTGAAGAAGTTTTAAATTTGATCTTAGGCTATGAAAAAAAGGTGAACGGTTCTGAATCAGCAAAAAAAATGCAAACAGCCATAAATAATATACAAAAAGAAATTGAAGACCCTGAAAATAAATCTATATTGTTAATAGGGCATAGCAAGCCTGATGGAGATACAATAGGATGTGTTCTTGGTCTTAAAAACGCAATAGGATTAAAATATCCTGAAAAAGTCGTTGACTGTGCCATAGATGATAAGATTCCAGGGTTATTCAGGCATAAAATTCCCGGCATTGACGGAGAAATAAAACGCCCTTTTAATTCAAACAAAATTGAGAATATTACTCAGGAAATAGCCAAATTTAAAAAGAAAAATACGCTTGAAGATAAAAATGTAAAAACAGAAATAGAAATTTTGGAAGATGAAAAAAACGAATTAGCAAAAATTAAAGGGTCTGAACCTGAACTTAAACCGAATAAGAAATACGATCTTGTTATTTTAATGGATATTCCTACTCCAACTCGATTTACGAGCGAATTTAAGCCATATATAGAAAACGCAAAAAAAGTTATATATATAGACCATCATCCTCATAGGCTTAAAGAATGGCAAAACGCCAAAGAAAAAAACGGACTTGATGTCGAAAAAATACATGAGAACGGACTTTCCTGGATTGCGGATTCAGTTCCCGCCGCCGCTCAGATGGTTGGAATTCTTGCGGCAAAATTCCTGCCTGCTTTAAATGATATAGGCAACAATAAAGTAGAAGCTAATGATGTTTATAAAGACACGCAAAATATTGACAAACTAAGGGCTTTTGTCGCATCTACAGTTGCCGGAATTTCGACTGACACAGGTTCTTTTACAAGAACGGCAAATCTTTTGCCTGAACACATGGATGTTCCTGTTCAGCAAAGACCTAATTTTATGCCTGAAGGGTTTTCAAAATGGCTTATGGGCTTAACTGAAGGCATTGAAGGCAATATAAACAAGAAATGGCTTAGAGAAGAAATTAATTATGATATAGAAGATACAAAAATTCCTGATCTACCTCTTTCTGCCAGACAAAAAATGCTGGAATACTCGCTCAAAGGGAAATCTTTGCCGGAGCGCAAGCTTGTAATTCCTCAAAAGAATAATATGGCGCAAGTGTCGAAACCTGTTGACAAGAAACTTGGCTTAGGAATAGTTGCCGTAAATTATGATGAGATGTTTGATGTCTGGAAACTTGCCAGAAATAGTGAGAAATTAGAAGGCAAAAAGCCTGAAACAACTTTAATTGACGTTCAAAACGCTTTTAAATATTCAGAAGTCATTAATACTATGCGTTCAAACCCGTTAATTCATGGCGAACATACACAGGATGAACTTAATTGGCGAGAAGAGATAGAAAAAAAGGCATTGGAAAACTATAAAAGTGATTTTGACGGTGATAGAATCGCAATATTAATAATGCAGGACAAAAAAGCCGGCAGTCTGGAAGAAAAACTGGAAATTGCCGATCAAAACGGGCTGAGAATATCTTTCAGATCACAAAACGGAACAAACCATGCGGAAATTCTTTCTTTTCTGTTTAATGGCGGCGGGCATGGCGGAGCTTCCGGCGGAAGGGTTGACCTTCCGGGAATTGAAATTGACACTACGCTTAGCGTAAAAATTAACGATCAGAAAGAAAATGATCCGAAAAAAATTCTTGAAGCATTAAACAGAAAATATGAAATTCTGAACGATAAAAAATTAACGCAAAAAGAAAAAGCGCAAAAAGCTCCTAAATTTGAACTTGTAGAGGATAAAGCGGGAAAATCCGCTCCTGAATTGATTACAGATATAGTTAAAGAAATAAGACAAGAACAATTAAATGCCCAAAACATTATTCCTCAATCGCCGCAGTCAAAACACAATCCGGCAAATGCAATAAATAAAAATCCGTTAATAACTATTCCGATAGACCTTGCTGTAAGAAAAACAGGAATCCTGCCTTCTAAAACAGAGCCAAATAAAGATTTCAAGGAAAATCTTTCTAAAATAAAAGAAATTAATCGATTTAATATAAATATTTCAGCTAAACGAATTGAATCATTATCAAATTATTTAAAAGATAAAATGGTAGGCTTTATAGTTCCTTCTTACGAGGTTGAAGGCAAAAAAAAGGGAGGTTATCAATGGTTTGAAAGAGGTCTTGAAAACATGATAAAAGGCTCAAGAAAACCAAATCTTCCTAAAGAAGAGTATAAAGACACTTCCAAAGAATTATTCGGACTTTTAAGCTTATATGATAATTACTGGAAATCAGCCGAATTTAAAACCTATCTGGGTTCTTTAAAAGAAAGTTCTACTATCAATAAAGATCAAAGTTTTGCTATAGATGCCACAATACAGGCTATTGACGAATTAAACCATCCTGACAGCAAAAAATTAAGCTTTGGCGCTATTGAAGAAGTGACGATGAGAAAAGCATTTTTCTCTCCAATGAAGGCAATGCCGGAAATATACGAAAAATGCGCCTATTCGGGAGAAAAGCTTGAAAGAGGAGAAGTTCCGGACAAAATAAAGGTAAGTATAGAACATGTTGTTCCAAGATCGTGGGTAAATAAGCCTTTAAACGATGACGGGAATTATATTATGACATCAATCTCCACAAACAATGAGAGAAGCGGAAAACCCTTAATTGGATTTTTAAAAGGCTGGTAAGCAAGTATACTTACTATATTGATATTAAAAAAAATCGTTAAATAAAAAAGACTGTTTTTGTAAAGTCTTAAATATCAGCTTTTTATACTGCGCTAATAGTTCTAATATAAATAAAAACAAATAAATACATATAAATTTACACTTTAACTAGAAATTATTGACTTAATTTTTTAAGAGTTATACATTTATAAAATATTAAAAAACAATTTTAATACTTTGATAATTATTATCTTAATAATTAAAAAATAAATTTTATTATAGTAAATTGTAATTTGTATATAATGTAAACTAAATATTGATATTATGAAAAGGTTTAGAGAGAATGAATTATCTTGGAAAATATTTAAAAAGGCGATTAAAAGAACTTAAAATGTCAGAAAGAGAAATTTCCGCAAAATGTGGAATAAGCCACTCTTATTTAAATCAGTTAATTAAAGGGATTAACCCCAGCACAAATAAAAATATAAGCCCAACCTTAATAACTTTTGAAAAACTTGCTGTAGGATTTAATGTTCCTATAGACCATCTTCAAAAAATAGCGAGAGGATGTGTGGTAAATCAAAAAAAATTAGAATTAAATGGAGATATTAGTGATTATTATTCTCCTCAAGTGATAAAACAAATAAATGATTTTCATATATTCATGAAAGAAATAGGAATAAATAAAAAACTTAAAACTGAAGAAGAATGGTGTTCACTTATTTCGAAAATAAAAGAAATTATTGCTAATTAACTTGAATTGCTAAATAAATAATTTTATATTTGGCGTAGCGGCTGGCTTCGCCAGCCGCTACGCCGTTTTAAGGGCATGCGGCTCGCAGGCTTTGCCTGCGAGCCGCATAAAAAATTAAAATAAAATTTCAATCTATTTCAGCGTTTCGACTAATTAGCAATTCAAGTTAATTAACCCGAGTCGTTAATTAGCCGAAACCGTAATCCTGAGCAGAGCGAAGTATCTCATGGAAAGAATGCGTCATGTTGAGCGAAGCGAAACATCTCATGGCTTATATACAACAAGATTCTTCGGACTAAAGCCCTCATAATGACGAAAATGCTATACCAATTTTAACAAATTTTCGTTAATTTGTTAAAAAGCTAATATATATAGCCCGTGCCGCCCTGCGGGCGGCACGGGCTATATAACGATATTGCGGGCGTTTCGGCGAAGCCGAAACGCCCGCAAATTAAGGCTTTATAAAAATCATACTATAAAACAACAAAAAGACCGGATTACCGGTCTTTTTGTTGTTTTATAATTAAAAAATAGTATTATTTTTCTATTTTTTCGATTCTGATTGCGCTGTCAGGACAAAGAAGCTCGCAAGTTCCGCAGGCAATGCAAAGACTTGGATCAGGCTGAACTGCCGGTGTTGCGTATAAACCCACTTCTTTTGACCACTGAAGGCAATTTTCGCCTTTTTTATTGATAGGACATTTTGTTAAACATAAACCGCAGCCTTTGCAAAGCTCGGTAAATAAATACCAGTTAGCTCTGCCTTTTCCGCAGCCTTCTATTTTTATGCCTTTATTTTCTTTAGTTTGCATTTTATTCTCCTCGATTCTTTATACAGATGCTTTTTCTTCAAGAATAGCCATTCCTCTTTCGAGAGCTTTATAGTTCATCTCTCTTAATTCGGGCTTAGCGTCAAATTTTTTGCCGAGAGCTTTTTCCATCGCCTCTTTTACATATTGCATGTCAACAACTTGCGTCGCTTTGATAACTGTTCCGAGGATAATAATATTGAAAACCCTTGCATCAAGTTCATCATTAGCAATTTTGTTTGCCGGAATTCCTATTATTTGTTTAGCTTTCATCTGTGGTTTTGTATGACATATTGATGTGTCGTAAACAACAGTGGTATTTTCGTCTACATAACAGGCGCAACGAGCAATTGCTCGATCAGAAAGCGCTATTACAATGTCGCCTTTGGAAAATCTTGGTTCTCCGATAGGTTCATCAGCGATTTGACAAAATGCGATACTAACGCCGCCTCTTTGTTCAACACCGAAATTAGGTATATATAACACTTCCTTATTAGCTGCATATCCGGCTTCTACCAAGATTTTGGCGATACTTTGCACGCCATGTCCGCCTTCTCCAGCGAGTACAATTTTTGTTCTTGCCATTACTTAACTCCTTCCAGTCCTTGAGGCGTTACAAAGTTTTTAACCTCAAAATACTCTTCCATCGTTTCCAGTCTTTCCCAGGTTTTTACATTATTTGTTCTCCAGTTAAGAGGACAAATTGAAAGAACTTCTACAAATGAGAAACCACGACCCTCTGCAACATTTGTAAGAGCTTTTTTAAAAGTTGTTCTTAATTTACGCAGATTAGAAACGCTTGCTCTTTCAACAAAAGCTTTTTCAGTATCAACTAACGCTGATACCATTTCTGCGCCTCTTGCAGGTTTTCCGGTAACTTCAATGTCTCTTCCGTAAGGTGTTGTTTCCGTAACCTGACCCGGCAGAGTTGTAGGAGCCATTTGTCCGCCTGTCATTCCGTAATTTGTGTTATTTACAAGAATTGCAAGCATTTTTTCGTTTCTTACAGCGGCATTCACAAGATGCTGCGCGCCGATTGCAAGTCCGCCGCCGTCGCCCATATATGCAATACCCACTGTGCCGGGAACTGCTCTTGTTACGCCGTAAATAACAGGTGTTGTTCTTCCGTGATGGGTCTGTACGGAATCAAGACTCATATAATTCCAGGAAAGAAGGCTGCATCCGATATCGCAACCGAATACGGCTCTGTCCTGTAAGTTTAGTTCGTCAATAGCAAACGCCAAAGTTTTGAGGATCATACCGTGTCCGCATCCCGGGCAAAACTTGCTTGCGCCTGCGTCCACATTTTGAGCCTTCGGCAATTTTGGAGCTAGTTCTAATAGTTGAGGCATTTTTTATTCTCCTTTTATGTGATTTACTGATTTATTATTTTAAGATATTGATTTGATGCTATCTTATTTAGATTGTGTTTTTATACCTAAAGCATTAAAAATTGCAGGTATAACTTTGAAAAGTCCTTCTTGTTTTTTTGTATTATCTCTGTTTTCAGCCTTTTCAGCTCCTTGTTTGAATTTATAAATTTTTTTGAGATAAAATAAATATTCACCTATAGTCTTTGCTTGCCCAGTCTTTATATCCGCTACCTGCATAGCATTCCTCAATTTTTGCGGACTTAATCCGAAATTTGGCTGATTTTGTTTGTTTTGGTATGAATTTTGATTAAATAAACTTATTATCATAACTCTTTTCCTTCACCAAACATATTTTTAACAGCCAATTTAAATGTTCCGCCTAATTCTTTAAGGAAAGTTCGTACAGGAGCTTTTCTTACCTGTTCAGCTCTTTGAATATCTTCAGCTTTTATTGTCTTTGCAAGTTCTATTTGCTTTGCTTTTCTTGCATAAAGTTTATCTATTGCTTTGCGTGCTTCTTTAAAAGTTGAGCCTGTTCTTTGTCTTTCTTCTCTTAAAACTGCACCATCAACCAATCTATTGTTTTGAATCAAATACTTCAACATCTTATCGGACTGCTCAGTCTTAATTGCTGCATTAAGAGCCACACCAGCTTTATTAAACAGATATTTTGGAGTTAACCCAAAATTTGGCTGCTGAAGTTTGTTCTTATATGGATTTTGATTAAATGAATTTATTATCATTTTAATTTCCTTTTTAATGTCATGCTGAACTCTTTTCAGCAACTTCACTTTGCTATATAGATTGCCACATCGCTCGCTACGCTTGCTCCTCGCAATGATAGCGGAAAGCTATCTGCAAGCGAGAGCGCCGTTCATCTGCTGGACTTTCTGGACAAGGTCATCGCCTGTTACGCCTACGCCCATTTTATAAAGCGTTTCGTAAGGGGTTGTAAGTCCATACATTTTTTCCAGACAAATTCTTGCCATCTGACCGTTTGCTGATTCTGTGAACAGAAGTTTTTTAGCTCTCTGAACAGCTTTTCTAAGCGGTTGAACCGCAAGAGGTCTAAGCGTAATCGGTCTGTAAAGTCCTGCTTTAATGCCTTTTTCTCTTAATTCATCAATGGCTGTGCGCGCGCTTCTTGCCACGATTCCGTGAGCTATTATAAGAATTTCAGCATCATCAGCTTTATATTCTTCGTATTCTTCGATTTCAGGAGCTATTCTATTGAATTCCTCTTCGTATGAGTCAAGAACTTCCATTAGTTCTTCTTCCATGTTGAAAGTATTTCTCATATGAACAGGTTTTCTGTCAACTCCGGCAATTCCTGGTCCTCTGAGGGAAGGAGTTGCAGGAAGCATTTTAATTCCTCTTGATTCAGGATCGTACGCTGTAAACGGTTCTCTCATTTTACCCTGATAACCGTCAGCCAGCATAAATGTCGGGAATTTATATTTCCAGGCTGTATTAAAAGCTTTTATGGTGTAATCATACAAATCCTGATGTCCTGCTGTTGAATAAACTATTCTATGCCCTTCGCCGTTACCGCCGAAACATGTAAGAGTAACTTCCTGTTGAGCATATATAACAGTTGCGGTGCTTGGACCGCCTCTTTGCATTACTGCGCAGACAAAAGGAATTCTCATCATCTCTGCCATAGACATGGCATCCTGCATTATCACGTTTCCTGGTCCTGCTGTTGCGGTGAAAGCTTTTTTACCGGCTAAAATTCCTCCAATTGTAGAAAAACCGGCTGATATTTCATCTTCAGTCTGAAGAAAGCCGGCTTCTGTTTTAGGTAGGAGTTTACACCAGGTATGCATAATTTCATTTTGGGGTGTAATCGGGTAACCGTACATAAATTCGGCTCCGGCTGCCACTGCGGCATAAGCTATGACCTCATTTCCGGTCATAAATAGCTTTGTGTCCTCTGTAATTAATTTTTTTACCATCTTTTTATACCTTTCAGGTTGACACTATTAACTTATTTTTTTAATCTACAACAATAACATAACACAAACAAGCATTAGCATGAAAATTTTGAATTTTATATCAAAAATATCACCTGCTATATATAAAGGCGTGAGTTTTGTAAATTAGTTCCGATATAATTATAAATATTATTTCAATGCTTTTTTAGGAGGTATTTTATCTATATTTATTCTAAAATTTGTCGCAAAAGTAAGCGTTTTGCCTGGGCTTATAAGAAAATCAACGCCGAGATATTTATTATCAAAACCTAATACAGGAATTATGATAGGTGTTATTCCGAATAAATCCGGCTCAAATCGTTCATAACCATGCATTCCGATAAGTTTATATTTTAATTGCATACTATTATTTCCGGGCAGTTCTTTTTCGTAGACCTGTCTGCTTATTCCTGCATAATAAGTCTGTACATGATAGCTATTATTAAAAGTTCCAACGCTGTAGCCTTTATAATCCAATCCCAAAAGCTTGTTTGACTCATTTAACTGATCTCTGGTTTCCATTGTGTGATAACTAAACATCCCTAAATTTATCGCATCTTTGGAAGGTTTGCCTTTCGCTACATTCCATAACTTTTGGAGCCTGGATTCTTCGTCTATCATATAATTTTTATCAATTTTACTACTATAAACAGTATTATTATAAACAATTTCATCTTTGTTAAGATTTAAAGCAGATGTTTTGGAATTAAGAAATAAAATCAAAATTAACATTAAATTAGTTAAGTTTTTTCTTTTAATAAACATCTCAAACACCGCTTATTTAAATTATACAAACACCAAAATTTATTTAGATTCAAGTATATACCAATCTCAAAAAGTTTTCATGAATTTGCTAAAAAGTTGACTAATGGGTTTGCAGGCATTTCAACTCGGGCAAAACACCTTTAAAGTAAGGTTTTATACTATACCGCTCTCAAAATGAATTTCGGATTTTATCTGTAAATGCTGGAGCTGTATAGTACGTGTTTGATTGCAACTGGTATAAAATTGATAAAATATTTGCTCAAAAACTTGTTAGTGATAGTATAAAAATTGATAAAATACAAGTCAGGAGGAAATATTCATGGCAAAATACGATGATTTAAAAGTTTATTATGACAAAGATATCAACATAGAACCGATTATGAATAAAAAAGTGGCAATACTTGGCTTCGGCAGCCAGGGACATGCCCATGCCCAGAACCTTCATGAATCCGGCGTAAACGTTAAAGTCGGTTTGCGTGAAGGCTCAAAATCCTGTGAAAGAGTTAAAAAGGCAGGTATTAATTGTGTTTCATTCGATGAAGCTGTACAATGGGCAGACGTGGTAATGGTTCTGCTTCCGGATACAATTCACAAAGAAGTTTATGAAAATCATATAGCTCCCAACCTTAAAGAAGGCATGTATTTGGGATTTGGACATGGATTCAGCATACATTATAATCAAATAGTGCCTCCGGCTAGTGTTAACACATTTATAGTTGCGCCAAAAGGACCCGGACATCTTGTAAGATCAGAATATGTCAAGGGCAGAGGAGTTCCTTCTCTTGTTGCTGTTGGACAAAACCCATCAAATGACACTTTTGAGATTTCTCTTGCTTATGCAAAAGCGAATGGAGCAGGTAAAGCAGGAATTATTGAAACCACGTTCAAAGATGAAACGGAAACAGACCTCTTCGGAGAACAGGCTGTTCTTTGCGGTGGAACTACAGCTCTTATTAAAGCCGGTTTTGAAACGCTCACAGAAGCGGGATATCCTCCAGAAATGGCTTATTTTGAATGTTTGCATGAATTGAAACTTATTGTTGACCTGATCTATCATGGCGGAATTCAGGATATGAGATATTCCATAAGCGATACAGCCAAATATGGCGATGTTACCCGTGGTCCACGAGTTATTACAGATATTGTTAAACAGGAAATGAAAAAAATTCTTGGTGAAATTCAAAACGGAGAATTCGCAAAAGAATGGATTGAAGAATGTAAAAAAGGTCAGCCTAACTTAAGACAGCTTCTTAAAGCTGATGATGATCATGAAATCGAGCAAATTGGCGGAAAACTCCGTGGAATGATGAGCTGGATTAAGGAAGAACAGCTTATCTGCGCTGATGAAAGAAATTAGAGTTTAAAAATGCTTTAGCAAAGATTTTGCGGGCGTTTTGGCGAAGCCAAAACGCCCGCAAATTAATATTAACTTGAGTTGCTTGTATGTTAATTAAAGCGCGATAAAAATAAATTTATTTATCTCAAACTATATTCAAGCGCGGTTAAAGACGCATATATTACCTTGTTTTAATGACCAGCATTGGTTACAGGAGATGCATTTTGGCTCATAAGCAGTATTATCCTGCCATTTCTTAACAATATCCGATTCGCATAAAACTGTTCTTGCAAGCGAAAAACATTCAATTTTTGAAGAATTTAAAAGTTCTGTCATCATTTCAAAATTCCTGTTGCCGCCTACAACAGCGACCGGAACGTTCACTTCCTCGGATATAATTGCGGCATATTTGGAAAAATAACACTGTTTAGTCTTGTCTTTATTAATATCAGGACGGATTATTTGCGGCTGAACTTCATTAAATCCAACATTTCCGCTGATTTCTATAAAGTCTATGCCCATTTTATCAAGCTTTTGACATATAAATCTGCTGTCATCAAAAGTTAAACCTTCATCCTCCATAAAATCAGAACAGTTTATTTTTATAAAAATCGGAAAATTATCTCCGGTCTTTTCTCTCATATTTCTATAAGTTTCAAAAATAATTTCTGCTCGATTTTCAATGCTACCGCCGTATTTGTCGTTTCTTTTATTGTAATAAGGTGAAAGAAACTGACTTAACAAATATCCATGAGCCGCATGTATTTGAACACCGTCAAATCCTGCCTTTTTTGCTCTTAAAGCAGCATCGCCAAAAGCATTTACAAGATGTTTAATGTCGGATTCAGTCATTTCTATTGAAATAATTTTTGTAAATTTATGTTCTACCGTAGAAGGAGCGTAAATTTTTCTTTTTCTGCAATTAAATTTAGCTTGCGACCCGCCTGAAGCGAGCTGTAAAATTATATTTGCGTCATATTTATGAACAGTATCAACAAGTTTTTTAAATCCTGGAATAAATTTATCGTCATAAGCGGCAAGCATTCGATGTGATGGATTTTCGCCCTCTATTGTATATGCAAAGCCGGTTATTATCGTAGCTATTCCTCCTTTAGCGAGGTCTTCGTAAATGTTAATGATATCTTGAGAAACTCCGCCATCAGGATCAGCAAGTCCTTCGTGCATTGCAGACCGAATAAATCTGTTTTTAAATTTTAAATTTTTAAATTCTTTTTTATCAAACAAATTTTTCATCTTTTTCTTTCCTTTTTTATGCCAATCAAAATAAGCTTTTGTTTATGAAAACTTTGCAAAAAACCGCAAAATTAGGTTTTGTCGAGCGCAAACAGAATGCTTTAGCTTCATTTTCAGTTTTTCTGAAAACTAAACTCATTCTAATATAGTATAATTATACTATATTAGAATATTTATCATTTAAAACATCCGCTAATCCTGCTGTAAACCGCATTGCTTTTTCTGCCTGTTCTACAGTCAGGCTTCCCGCTCCGCATGAAGGGGTTAAAATAGACGATGTCAGAATTTTATCACGGCTTATATTCTTGTTTACAAGATAAGAAATAGCTTCTTCATATTTTTTCGCTAAAGAATCAACAGTTGCAGACTCAAGAGAATCTGTATCCATCGTGGGAATTATTCCCCAAGCTATTTTCCCGCCATTGTTCAGGAATTTTTCGATGTCTTTTGAGTAAAGACCAAGGCTTTCTCCGAAATAAAACCCGTCAAAATTAAGTATATCAATTTTACTTTCTGTAATCAAAGACCAGTCGCTTTTTCCGCAACAATGAATCCCCACAAGAGCCCCTACCTTTTTTAATACAGAAGCAATTTCTCCGAAACATTCCGTTAAATCTTCTTTTTTAACGGTTATAAAAGCTGAAGCGCCGTACTGAGAAACTGTAGGCTCATCCATAAAGATTATAGGCTGAGATTCCGGCGACGCTTCTTTAAATTTCTTTATAAGCCACAAGGCTTTCAGGATTAAAGCCTTTATTATAATCTCTTTAAGGGTTTCATCGTAGAAAGCGCATTTTTTTTGTCTGTCCACAAGCGATGTGCCGAATGTAAACGGTCCTATAACCTGTCCTTTTACATAAGCAGGTTTTATTTCACTGAGTTTTTCAAGAAACAAAGGAAGCGAAGAACAATATTCTTCTGAAATAGCATATTTTTCAAGGATTTCTTGATTTCCTTCAGTAACAATGCTTTCATAATCAAGAAAAAATTCTTCCAATTCTTCATAAAAAGTTTCTGATTCCTGATCAATATACCAGCGTTTGTCTGTTATATCATAAATAACTCCCGGGATTCCCTCGTTTAGCTGGGAAGTCATGTCTTCTTTCGAGTTTAAATTAGCTAACTGCGGTAAAACCGGTATATCTAAAAAAGCGCTGAACACCAATTCCACGGCTTCTTTTGAATTTATATGAGGCAAACTGCCAATTGCCGTTGCCATAAAAGTTTTATTTCTTTTCAATTTTCTTTATCTCCTGACAAAATATTAATGATATTATAAATTTATCATTAAAATACGATTTTTAAAATTATGAGTAAACCGCAAACATTAGCCGAATTAATATCAACAACCCGTGAAAACGGCGGATATTCCCAGAAAGGACTTGCTGCAAGGTCTAATGTGGATTTGTCTGTTATTGAGGATATCGAATCAGGTCGGGAGTTGTTTTTGCCGGCTACTATAAGACAAAAACTGGCTATGGCTTTAAAATTAAACGTGAATAAAATAAAATCTCTCGAGAAATATCCTGATACGAGCGTAAAAGATTTTGAAATAGCTGATAAAACAGAAGGAATTAAGCTTGATATTCTTGAAAAAGGCTTAAAAGGGCATAAATGTCCTGTTTGTGAGTCCGAGCTTGTTTGCAGAGTTGCAGTTATGTACGATCTTGAAGATAACATGGTCAGACATCCTAAAGCCAGATGTTCAAAATGTCCTTTTCAAATAAAGTAATACCAACTTGCAATTATAACTGCAAGTTTCTGGTTGTCATTGCGAGGAGGGGCTCTGCCCCGCTGCGGCAATCTTACCCTCTTATTATTGTTAGCCTGATAGATTGCCACGCTCGCTGAGCTCGCTCGCAATGACAATTTAGGCTATTTTGTATTATTTTGATTGTTATAAAAATCAAATTTTTTGAAATTTTCATAAAATTTGATTGGGGTCTGACGAGGCGTTAAAAGCCCTCGCCTTTAAATTTTTCTGTTTCGCCTTCACTTGAAAGCACATACATTTTTTCGTATTTACAGCAATCAAAAGACACTTTTTCTTTTAGCAGAATTTTTCCTGAAAGTGTATTATACGCCAGAAGTTCAAATGTTCTTTCAAAGTTTTTTCCGCCGGGCGTCATAATACAGTAAGTGCTGTCATTAATAAATTTTTCCTGATTTTTTGAAATTTTAAACAGCATAAATTTTTCTTCAAGCGGGGTAATGTTTTTTTCTTGCATAGATAGCATCCCCTTCTTTCTCAATAAACTTAATTTTTAACTTTTAAATAAGCTAAACTCCCTATTTAAATGTAATAAATTAGGTTGTAAAATTTTATTGAATTGTAGCCAAGTGATTAAATAAGAAAGCTTAAATGATTTAAATATTATTTTAGAGTTTTTAAATTATATCATTTATTTTAATTTTTAATACAATATTTGAAGTTTTATAACATTTATTTTTTTATGTAAAATAAGAATGAGTTGAAAGTGAAAGATATGAACAAAAAAGATAATAATATTCCTGAAAAAATAATTGGGGAAATGCTTTTACATAAAAAAATCACGGTTTCTATTGCTGAATCCTGCACAGGAGGGCTCATAAGCTCCAGATTAACTGATATCTCAGGAAGTTCCGCTTATATAAAATTAAATTTGGTTACTTACTCAAACGATGCCAAGATAAAAACACTTGGAATTCAGCCGGAATTGATAAAGAATTACGGCGCTGTCAGTGAGCCTGTGGCCAAAGCTATGGCTGAAAAGGTCAGGCTGGTTGCGCAAACAGATATTGGACTGGGGGTTACAGGAATTGCCGGACCTGATGGAGGAACTCCCGAAAAACCGGTAGGTCTTGTTTATATCGGAATTTCAGACGGGAATCAGACAAAAGTTTATAAAGTTAATATAAATCCCGCATTTTCTCGTCTGATTATCAAACATGAAGCAAGTGAGCATGCTTTACTTTTCTTAAAACTTTTTTTGCAAAATATATAAAAACTTTTTTAAATTTGATATTATGTTAAATAATTCATTAAATTGCAGTTTTATTGACAAACAGCCTTCTTTTGGCATTAATTTAACCGTTCATGCCAGACAAAGACTTAATGAAAGACCTATAACATTTCAGGAAATGAAAAAAATTGTTAACAAAACAAATGAAAGCGTTTCTCATATAAATTGCCCAAATGAAAGTGTCGTTCATCATTTTGGAATAACAGAAAATAAACATCTTGCAGAAGTGATTGAAGGAATAAGAGATGGATGTAGAAATATAGTTACAGTTATTGTTCATTCTCCTAACAGTTTTCATAACAAAGTTAAGAAAATTTATGGCAAAAAACCTGTACAAGACAAAACTTTAATTACGTTGTTAAAAAATTATCGGGCATGATTATGCCGATTATTTCTTGGAGCTTGTTTAAGCCGCTCTTTTGAATAATTCAAGGTATAAATTATCAAGCCTTAAATTAACATGCTCTATTTTAGAATCAAGTTTATCAATCCTGTCATTTAAATCTGTTTCAAGTTTGTCCATTCTATTATTTAAATTTGTTTCGATTTTATCCATTCTATTATTTAAACCTGTTTCAAGCTTGTCAATTTTAGTGTCAGTATTGTTTTTTAGCCTGAAATAGAAAATAAGTCCAAGAACTACAATCAGGATACTTTCAAAAATACTGGTATTTTCCGTAAGTCTTAAAATTAAATCTTCCACAATTAAATCCTTTTATATTCCAATTTTTTATAATTATAACTTATCTAAAACAAATTTGCATTTTAAATTTTTTGTTTGTTTTTCATACTTAAAGTAAAATAATTAATAATAGAAATTAATTTTGAATTTTGAATGATGAATGAACAAAAAACTTAAAATATTATTTCTTGGCGATATCGTCGGAAGACCCGGACGTGTAGGCGCGCGGGAATTTTTGAAAGAACACGGCTGCAATTACGATTTTGTGATTGCAAACGTTGAAAATGCTTCTCATGGCTATGGATTGACAGACAGAAATTATTTTGACCTCTCCAGATATGGAATTCATGCAATGACCTCGGGAAATCATATCTGGGATAGAAAAGAAATTTTTGAGTATATTCATCACGCTGATAAGCTCATTCGTCCGCTTAATTACCCTGAAGGAACTCCGGGCAAAGGTTCAAGCATTTTTAAAACCGATAACGGAATATCAATAGGTATTATAAATATGCTGGGAACAGTTTTCATGCCGCCAATAATTTCTCCCTGGGAGCTTTTAAAGAATGAGATCGATAAAATGAAAAAAGAAACGCCTGTTGTAATTCTGGATTTTCACGCCGAAGCAACAGCAGAAAAAATTGCATGCGCATATATTGCGGCGGAAAAAGGAATCAGCGCGGTTCTTGGAACTCATACCCACGTCCAGACAGCGGATGAGATGATTATGGAAAACGGTACAGCATATATTACAGATGTTGGCTTTTGTGGAGCGTCTAAGAGTATAATAGGAATGGATATAAAAATTTCCGTTGAAAGACTTGTTAAAATGTTGCCTGCAAGGCTTGAAATAGGCTCTGAAAGCGATGTTCAAATTAACGGGGCAGCGATTATTATTGACGCAGATACAGGCAAGGCAGAAAGTATTGAAAGAATTAATAAAATTATGAAATTTAGTGATGAGGTAAATTAATTTATGAAAGGATAGAGAAATTGAAAATAGACTTACATATCCATAGTATCTATTCGGATGGAGCGCTTTCTCCGGAAGAAATTGTAGATACAGCCCTTGATCTTGATCTTTCCGCTATTTCAATAGCAGATCACGACAATATATTGGCATATAAATTTGCGCAGGCGCATGCCAGAAAAAAATCTGAAGAAACGGGGAAGCCCATTCTTGAAGTAATTCCGGGCATAGAAATAAATACTATGCATGGAGAAGAGGAAATTCACGTTCTTGGTTATTTTTTCAACCCTGACAATAAAAGTTTGCTTGATATGATTTCATATCAACAACACGCAAGGCTTGAACAGCTTAGCCAGATTGTAAAAAACCTGAATAAAATAGCCGGAATAAAGATTTCTATGGACGATATAACCTCTCTTGTGCATGAAGGAGGAAGCGTTGGAAGACCTCATATGGCAAAAGCTATCTTGAAAGTAGGCGGCGTTTCCAGCATTATAGAAGCTTACAGAAAGTATATTAACGATAAATCGCCGACTTACATACAACGTAAAACGATTCCCCCGCATGAAGCGGTGGAAATTATTTATGAAGCCGGCGGAATTCCTGTTGTTGCTCATCCTCACAGTCTTAATAATGCTGAAGAGCTTATAAAAGAGCTTATGAATTACGGATTAAGAGGCGTAGAGGCATATCACAGAAGACATTCTCCCGCAATGATTGAATATTTTTCAAATATTGCGGAAAATTATAATCTCGTTGTAACGGGCGGTTCCGATTGTCATGGCTCCAGATTTGGCGGACAGATTCATTTAGGTAAAACTCATGTGCCTGACTGGGTTTTGCAGGAATTAAAAAATGAAAAAAACAGACTGGAAATAGCTTCGGCTTAAAAAGACGGTGTAAATATAATGTTTACAGGACTAATTGAAGAAACAGGCATGGTGGCCGGCATAAATAAACAAAATAACGGCGCGGTTATTTCTATAAAATGCGTCAAAATTCTTGATGATCTTAAGCAGGGCGATAGTGTAGCCGTTGATGGCGTCTGCCAGACTGTAACCAAAATAAATTCCGCCGGTTTTGAGGTTGAAACTTCAGCGGAAACGCTTAAACTGACAATTTTAAATGACTATAAAACAAGGCAGGTTATAAATCTTGAGCGGGCAATGTCCGCTAACAGCAGATTTGGCGGGCATATTGTTTCGGGACACGTTGAAGGAACAGGATTTTTCCTCAAAAAAGAAAAACAGGGTTTAGCTTATATTTTTTATTTTAATGCTCCTGAAAATATCTTAAAATATATGGTTTATAAAGGTTCGATTTGTGTTAACGGAATCAGTCTTACCATTGCTTCCATAAAAGAAAACGTTTTTTCAACAGCCATAATTCCTTCCACTATTGAACAAACAACTCTTAAATTGCTTGATCAGGGCGATAAAGTTAACTTGGAACCTGATATTCTGGCAAAATATGTTGAAAAATTTGCAGGGAAGTATGATCATAAAATTGAAAAAATCAATGAACATTATTTAAAAGAACATGGGTTTTAAATAATGTTCATTGATTAAAAAGCTGATATGTACAGCCCACGGGCTGGGTAAGGGTATAGCGGGTGTTTCGGCGAAGCCAAAACACCCGCTAATTAAGGCTTTACAAAAATCATCTTTTTCATTTAACGGTTTTTAAAATTGATTGGTATCGATATGCTGACAAAATTACTTTTTAATAAAATTAATTTTTTTGTCAAAATATTCAATTGTCTTCATAAGCCCTTGCTCAAGTCCTACAGAAGGCTCCCAATCAAGTTTTTCTTTTGCAAGACTAATATCAGGTTTTCTTTGAACAGGATCATCCTGCGGCAACTCTTTAAACAGGATTTTTGACCTGCTGCCGGTCAATCTTATTATTCTTTCCGCAAATTCAATAATAGGAATTTCAACCGGATTTCCAAGATTAACCGGACCAATGAAATCATTGGATGTATTCATCATTTTAATTGCGCCGTCAACAAGATCGCTTACATAACAGAATGATCTTGTTTGAGAACCGTCGCCGTATACTGTTAAATCTTCATTTTGTAAAGCCTGAACAATAAAATTGCTCACAACTCTGCCGTCATTAAGCGCCATTCTAGGACCGTAAGTGTTAAATATCCTGATAATTTTAATATTTACTTTGTTTTGTCGATGATAATCCATCGTTAATGTTTCCGCTACACGTTTTCCTTCGTCGTAACAGCTTCTTATTCCTATGGGATTAACATGCCCCCAGTACGTTTCCTTTTGCGGATGTTCTTTTGGATCGCCGTAAACCTCTGAAGTAGACGCCTGTAAAAACTTTGCGCGGAGTCTTTTTGCCAAGCCAAGCATGTTTATTGTGCCAAGAACATTTGTTTTGATGGTTTTTATTGCATTATACTGGTAATGCACCGGTGAAGCAGGACATGCAAAGTTATAAATTTCATCCACTTCCACTAAAAGTGATTTTATAATATCGTGTCTGATAACTTCAAAAAAAGGATTATTTAATAAATGCAAAATATTTTCTTTTGATCCGGTGAAAAAATTATCAACGCAGACAACTTCATTTCCTTCTGCAAGTAGTCTTTCACAAAGATGCGAACCGATAAATCCTGATCCGCCGGTTACAAGTATTTTTTTCATATTTTAACTTTCTCCTGATTAATATTTTCTGTTTTGCTCCCAATGCCAGGCTGTGGAAATTATATCTTCTATATTAAGATATTGAGGCTGCCAGCCTAATTCAGTTTGCGCTTTAAGGTTATCCGCAAATAAAATAGCCGGATCGCCGGGTCTTCGGGCTGTTATTTCTTTTTTTACGGTCTTTCCGGTAATTTTTTCGCTAATATTGATTATTTCCTGAACAGAAACCCCTTTTCCGGTTCCGAGATTATAAAAATTACTGTCCGCCCCGTCAAACATTTTCTCCAAAGCAAGCCTGTGAGCCTTTGCAAGGTCGTTTACATGGATATAATCTCTTATGCAGGTTCCGTCCGGGGTATCGTAATCATCTCCAAAAACTTTTATAAGTTCCCTTTTACCTGAAGCCGTTTCAAGAGCAAGAGGAATTAGATGGGTTTCAGGGTCATGGCTTTCGCCGATTTGCGCTTTATTATCCGCTCCTGATGCGTTAAAATACCTTAAAGCCGTATATTTAAGTCCATAAGCCCTGCTGTAGTCCTGAAGGATATTTTCTGTCATTAATTTTGTTCTGCCATAAGTGTTAACAGGGTTTTGAGAATGTTTTTCGTCTATAGGAGTATATTCAGGATTTCCATAAGTTGCGCAAGTAGAAGAAAATACTATTTTTTTAACATCATTTTCAAGCATGACTTTAAAAAGATTCAGAGAATTAATCACGTTATCATAATAATATTTTTGAGGATTTAAAACTGATTCGCCGACATAACAACTTGCAGCAAAGTGTATGACAGCTTTTACGGAATACTGCCTGAACACTTCTCTTATTTCATCTATGTTTGAAAGATTTGCTTTACAGAAATTCTTTGTTTGCAGGGCTTCTATGTGTCCTTCTGATAAATTATCGAGAATAATGCAATCATAACCTGATCTTATCAGTTCAAGAACGCAATGACTGCCTATATATCCAGCGCCTCCGGTTACAAGAATCATTTTTTAAATTACCAAATTACTAACACTTAAAAATTATACAATAATCTTATTTATAAATTTTATTAAAATATAAGTAAAATTAGAAATAGCCCAAGTAGCCTAATGCTTTATTAATTTAAGTCTGTAAAACCCTCATCCTCAGGCGCCTATTCTGTAATTGCAAGCGATAGCAAAGCAATCCGCCCCATAGCAATAAATGGAGCGCTTCGGGCTAAGCCATGATTGGTATAAATGTATAAATATTTGTAAATTTAATAGAAAAAAACCGCTTTAAAATAAAAACTTTTTGTTATTAATTTTGTTTAATTAATTACGGACTATTTTGGGGAAAAGGAAGTAAATTTAATGACAGGATTTCAAAATATCAACGCATATCCGCAAAAATCAAATTCGAATTATAATAATTCGGTTAATTTGCCTGTTAATTCAGGACAAACGGTATATAGTTTTAATCCATGTCAAGCCCCGCATAAACAGAGCTATTATCAATATCCGCAACCAAATAATAACGGACTAAATAACGATATTAATTCTGTAATGAGAAGCCAGATGATGCCTGTTCAAAAACAAAGCGCAGGATATAAAGAAATATCAACGTTTGATGCGCCATATTTAAACACAAAAGGGAAATTATATAAACTTGATAACGGTCAGGGTGTCGTAATAATACCGAAAAAAGGGGCTACAACCATTAAAACCTTTGTCAAGGTCGGCTCTTTTAATGAACAAAAACATCGTGGAATTAGTCATTACATTGAACATAATCTGTTTAACGGATCAAAAGACTTGGCTCCCAATCAGTTTGTGGAAGAAGTAACCGGCATGGGAGGCATTTACAATGCAAGCACCGATACGGCAGATACGGATTATTTTATAAAATCCCCGCTGCATGAAGAAGGCGACCTTGAAAAATTCCTTACAATGCACGCAAATATGCTTCATTTCCCGGAATTTACCGATAATATGCTTGAAAAAGAAAAAGGTCCGGTTATCTCGGAAATTCAAATGTATCAGGATAACCCTTCTGACAAAGCTTACAACGAAATGATTAAGAATCTTTACGGCATTAAAACTGATTATCAGGGATTAATCGCCGGATCAACAAAAGTAATAAAGAATCTCACAAAACAGGATGTCGTTGATTACTACAAAGAGTGGTATACGCCGGATAATATGGTTACTGTAATCGTCGGAGATGTGGATTCCGACAAAGCAATAAAACTCGCAAGCAAACTTTTCAATAAAAAACAAGCTGCGCCGCAGGATACTAAAAGGTCTAAATACTATGAACCTTTAAATTTAATTGAAAAAACGGTAAGAAAAGACATAACAAGCCCTCAGATTGATTCTGTAATGCTTATGATGGGAATGGCGGGTCCGGCAAACAATAACGCAAAAGAAACAATATCTTCATTAGGACTTGTTACAGCGCTTACAGGTCATGAAAACGCGCGGCTGATAAAGGCTCTAAAGCCTATTAACGCCGATGTAATGGCGAATGTCGAGATTTTAAGCCCTGATTACAATGCTCCTCAATTAATGCATGTTGGAGCGTATTTTAAGCCCGGCAAAGAAGAAAACGGCTTGAAAACGATATATTCAGTGTTGCAAAACATAGTCAATCAGCCTCCAACGCAGGAAGAAATGTTTTTAATCAGAAATAAGCTTGAAGATAACCTTCTATCAGCCAGCGAAAGCTCAATGAATATCGCTGATATGGTTGGTAATGCTGTGGTTGGGCACGGTGATCTTGGGATATACGCCAATATTTCAGAACAAATTAACAATCTAACTTCTGAGGATATACAAAGCGCGGCTAAGAAATATCTTGACCTCAACAGGGCGTCTATTGTTATGGTTCATCCTGAAAAACAACAGCAAATAGCCTTTTCCGGCAATAAAAATGTAAATTTTAAAGGAGATTCTGAAAAATTTAAGTTTACGCATATCAAAGAATATGATTTGCCAAACAATTTGCGCGTTGTTATAAATGATTGTCCTTATGCAATAAAAGCAGGGGCAAATTTAAAACTTAAAACCGATGATATTAAATCATTAAAGCCTGGAGCAGCTGATATTCTTTCTGTAATGATGAATAAAGGAACAAAAAATTATAGCGAAGACCAATTAAATCAGATAATTAACACGCATAAACTGGGCATCTCCGCAGGGGCAGAGGGCAGATCAATAAATTTAACGGCTAATTGTCCAAAAGAAAAGCTTCCTGTCGCTTTGCGCATAATGAAAGAAATTTTGTATAACCCTGACTTTACGCCGGAAAAATTTGATGAAGCAAAAGAAAAAATAAAGCTCCAATATTCAAGTATACCTAAAGACCCTGCCGATAAAGCTCTTCAGGTTCTTTATCCTGATTATTTATGGGGTGTAACTCCGGCAAAAGTTCTGAAAAATATTGACAATGTAACATTACATGATGTTCAGGAATTGCATAAGCAAATTACAAGTGATTCTCAGGGAATTGTTGCTATTGATGGACCAATAAGCGCAACTTCCGGGCTTGGCGACAGTTTGTTTATGGAGTTACAGTCGGGAATTAGAGTTAATAAACCGTGCCATCCGACTTTAACGCAGGAATCCAAGCCTCTTGAACAGAATCTTGTTCTTCTGGAGTCGGAACAGCGTAGCCAGGCTGATATTGTACAAGTATTTAAAATAAAAGAAAGCGGAAATATTAAAGATCACGCCGCGCTGCTTCTTTTAAATGAAGTTCTCGGAGGAAACAGTCTTTCAAGGCTTTTCATGGACCTTAGAGAAACACAAAAACTTGCTTACAGAGTAAAATCAATATATAACACCGATGGAAAATATGGAAACATTGCTCTCACAATAAAAACAACTACTGAAGACGATTTAAAAGGACGAAATTATGAAAACCTTATTAAATCTATCGATGGGTTTAAAAGCCATATTAATAAGCTTGTTGCCTCTCCTGTAAGTGATAAAGAGCTTGCTACAGCGAAAAGACAGGTAAAAACCGATATTAATACAGGCATGGATTTTGCCGCAGAAAGCGCAAATATGTTGCAATCGGGGTTCAATACGCTTTATGGCTCACAATACAACAATTCTCTTTATGACGCTTTAGAACAACTAACGCCAAAAGACATTCAAAACGCCGCAAAACTTTATTTGACTCAACCTTCGGTGATTTCGCTTATTGCGAGTCCTGATACAATCAAAAATACAAAACCTTATCTTGAATCCTTAGGCAAAATACAGGCAGTTTAAAGAGATCAGCCCTGTGCATTCAACTTTTTGTTCATTGGAATAATTTTCCGCATTACCGCTGATAAGTACGCTTGAAATTACAATTAACATAAGAAATACAGCTAAAGTTGCGGTAATTCCTCGCGCAAATTCGTTAATTTTTGCTTTCAAAAAATCCACTCTCATAATTTCCCTTTCACGCAAAAGCGCGCCCCAATCAGGCTATTATATCCCCATCTATATTTATAAAAACAATCAATCCAAATTTATTTACTCATTTATTAAATTATTTTTTTTGAATATCCAAAGAATAATAAAGAATAGGGCGTTTTTCTATAAAAAGTATTACTTAACAAAATAATTTATATGTTGATATAAAAGACAAATGTTAAGTTTTGTTAAAAAAATAGCACTTTTTTATACTTGGTATTTTTTATATATATAAGAACAACATACAAAGCGGAGGATTCTACTTACACAAGATATTTAATCAAAATTTCAAAAATCAATTTTCAAATTTTATTTTAATATAATGCGCACATGAGAGTATGAAGAGAGATTTTTTGAAGAGAGATTAGCTTATTATTAAAATATAACAATAAAAACTATATCTCTCGTCAAGAGGGGGAGTAGCAACTCCCTCTTCTTTTTGCGTTTTTTCAGCAAATTATACTTTACTCAGCCCGCGCCTCCCGCGCTACGACAAGGGCTGGGGATAAAAACCTATTTAACTTGAATTGCTAAATAAATAATTTTATATTTGGCGTAGCGGCTGGCTTCGCCAGCCGCTACGCCGTTTTAAGGGCATGCGGCTCGCAGGCTTTGCCT
>JAKLDH010000026.1 GCA_022703625.1 Cyanobacteriota bacterium
CGCTACGCCTTCTTAAGGACATGCGGCTCGCAGGCTTTGCCTGCGAGCCGCATAAAAAATTAAAATAGAATTTCAAGCTATTTCAGCGTTTCGGGTAATTAGCAATTCGAGTTATTTAAGGGCTAAAAATTCGTTTCAAAAGCAGATCGGCAATTTCTGTTTTTAACATTTTTGATGTTGTTTGAATATCGCTTTTTTGCCTGTCAATTATGGTTACAATATTATAATCACTCTCAAAACCGATTTCTTTTTGTGAAACATCATTTGCAACAATGAAATCCAGGTTTTTATTTTCCATTTTGCTTACAGCATTTTCAATAAGGTTTTCTGTTTCAGCGCAAAATCCTACTACAAGTTGAGAAGACGTTTTTATTTTTGAAATTTCCTTTAAAATATCAGGGTTTTTAACCAGTTGTATATTTATTTCATCTTCGTTTTTATCTTTTTTTATTTTATTATCGCAAATTTCCTTGACCCTGTAGTCTGCTACAGCCGCCGACATAATAAGAGCGTCTGATTCAGGAAATTTTTGAGTTAAAACGCTAAGAAGTTCTTGCGCGGTATCTATTTTTATTGTTTCATAAGGCTTACAGACTTCTATAGTTGTAATAAGGCATACTTTTGCGCCATATTTATATGCGGCATCTGCAATGGCAAATCCCATTTTTCCGGAACTTCTGTTTCCGATGAATCTTACAGGGTCTATCGGCTCTTTTGTTCCTCCTGCTGTAACTATAATTTTTTTTCCTTTTAAAAAATTCTGTTTTTGCAATATTTCACAGGTTTTTTTAAATATTTTTTCAGTATCAGCAAGTCTTCCTTGTCCTTCATAACCGCAAGCAAGCTCTCCTTCTTCGGGTTCAATGATAAAAAATCCTGAATTTGCCAATTTGGCAATATTTTTCTGAACGAATTTGTTTTGCCACATTTTGGAATTCATAGCCGGAGCAAGGATTACAGGCTTATTAAACGCTGTTACAAGTGATGTTAAAAGATTATCACAGATTCCGTTTGCGATTTTGCCGATGGAATTAGCCGAAGCTGGAGCAATAACAAATAAATCCGCTTCGTCAGAAAGATTTATGTGCCCGGGTTTCCAGTCAAATTCCTCAAATTGATGAATAAAAACCTGATTTCGGGTAAGCGCTTTCAAAGTTGTTTCTGTTACAAAATTCAGGGCATTCGGGGTTAATACAACCTTTACATCAGCTCCCGACTTAATATATTTGCGTATTAAATCGCATATTTTGTATGCGGCTATGCCTCCTGTAATGCCTAAAAGTATTTTTTTTCCTGATAACAGCATTATTTACAACTTTCTGTCGCATTTATTTCTTTTAATACTATGCTTTCAAGATCAGAAAAGGCTCTATCTAATTTATCATTGAGTAAGCAGTAATTAAATTCTGTTTTTTTATCTATTTCAGATTTAACTATGGATAATCTTTCGTAAATCTCTTGTTCTGATTCTGTTTCACGCTTAAAAAGTCTGGACTTCAATTCTTCTATTGACGGAGGCTCTATAAAAATCAGAATTGCGTCTGACTTATGCTTTTTTACCTGTAAAGCTCCTTTAACATCTATTTCCAGTAGAAGATTATGCCCCTGTTCGATTGTTAATTCAACTATATTTTTATCAGTGCCGTAATAATTCCCTGCAAATTCAGTCCATTCCAAGAAATTTCCCTGATTTATCCTGAACAGAAAATCTTCTTTTTTAATGAAAAAATAATGAATCCCGCTTAATTCGCCCGGACGGGGATTTCTAGTTGTTACTGAGGTTGAAATAATGATTTCAGGATATTTTGTCCGTAAAAGGTTCACAAGAGTACCCTTGCCAACCCCGGAAGGTCCTGAAATAACAAATAATTTGCCTTTTTTAACCTGATCCATTTTTTAGAATAACCTGATTTTTATTTATATAATACAATACGTTTTAATTTAGTCGAAGACCTTTTTAAAAACTTATTTTAGTATCATATAATAAAAAAAAGTTGAATTTATACTGTTGTGGCAAATAAAAAAGATCTTTTTCATTTGCCGATTTCTTTTAATAGCCTACCCGATAATTGTTTAAAAGCGTCATTCTGAGCGAAGCGAAGAATCTCCCCAAATTTCATGAGATGTTTCGCTGCATTAATTTTTGTAACAAAAAGAAAGTATATTGAAAACAGAAACAACGAACGGTTTTTATATATACAGAAGCGGTAAAAAAGAAATAAATCTAACAAAAAAGCCGGGGTTATTTATATAAAAAAAAGAAGCTGACGTTTTTAGTCAGCTTCTTTTTTTTATATTTTTATTTCTTTTTTTCCAGTATCTCTATTTTTATATTTAATTCGTTAATCTCTTTGACCATTAATTTTAATTCATTGTTTAAATCTTCAATTGACTGTTTAAGATCAAATACAATCGAATCAAGCCGGTTTGTATTTATCATTTTTTCCTCCTTTTCTTTTTTTAAGTTATAAAAAAGATTAAGTGTAGAATGTATACTTATTATATAGCTTTATAAGTGTATTTTCAACAATTTATATTAAAATTTAATGAAAAATTAATTATTTTAAAAAAATCAATTTATACCATTATACTAAACGACAAAACTAATTAACTCGAATTGCTAATTAGTCGAAACGCTGAAATAGATTGAAATTTTATTTTAATTTTTTATGCGGCTCGCAGGCTTTGCCTGCGAGCCGCATTCCCTTAAAACGGCGTAGCGGCTGGCGAAGCCAGCCGCTACGCCAAATATAAAATTATTTATTTAGCAATTCAGGTTAATTAACATGAATTTCTTGCGGGTAATGAGGAAAATTCGTTAAATGTAAATATATTAATGACTTTTGTTATATTTATCTCAAATACGGTATTTGAATGATGATTTATACTCTGCTGTCATTAAAATCAATATATAAGGAAATAAATATTTCCGGTTAATTTTTTTATTTTAAAAATCGGGCTTTGGTCGAAAGAAAGAGAGTAAATGGGTTTTTCATCAGATATAAATATTGATACTTTTAACAATAAGCAAAAAAAATTGCCGGATTCTGAAATAAACAAAATCTGGGAAGAATTTGAACAGAACAGAAATAATAAACAACTGCGCGATAAATTAATAATTCAATATATTTATCTTATAAAATATGTGGTCGGCAGACTAAGAATCAGTTTGCCTGCAACTATTACCACAGAAGATATGGCAAGTTATGGAGTGGAAGGACTTATTGACGCTATTGAAAAATTTATGCCCAGCAAGGGAGTAAGGTTTGAAACTTATGCTCTTTTGCGAATAAGAGGAGCGGTTATAGACAGAATAAGAAGTTTTGACTGGATTCCAAGAGGAGCGCAAAAAAGATTCAAACAAATTCAGCTGGCTATGTCGGAACTTCAGGGGCAACTTGGCAGAGCTCCAAGCATTGAGGAAATAGCAAAAAAACTTGAATTGCCAAAAGAAAAAGTTGAAGCTTCCATGATGGAAATGGAAAGCAATACCTTGGTTTCCCTCTATGATAAAAGAGATTCATCTTCTGAAAGCATCGAATTAATAGATACCATTCAGGATAAACGAGCAGATGATCCTCTTGCCCAGCTGGAGAACAGAGATGTAAAAAATGAACTTTCAAAAGCCCTTTCCAAATTGCCGGAAAGAGAAAGAATGATTCTTGCGCTTTATTATCACGAAAACATGACTTTAAAAGAAATCGGAGCCGCTTTAAACATCTCGGAATCAAGAGTTTGTCAGCTTCATGCGCAAGCTATTATGAAATTAAGAAAACTTTTA
This sequence comes from Cyanobacteriota bacterium, assembly GCA_022703625.1. Taxonomy (GTDB): domain Bacteria; phylum Cyanobacteriota; class Vampirovibrionia; order Gastranaerophilales; family UBA9971; genus JAKLDH01. Next base: position 3,782 of record JAKLDH010000026.1, read on the forward strand.
AGTTCACAGGAGAACAAATCAAAGAGTTTGTCAAAATGAGCGAAGAAAATATAAAACTGGCTTATGGAATAACATATTCTTCCAGTACAAAAGGATATCTGGGAGCAATTTTAATAACTGACTACAAGGGATTCCCTCTTGAATTCAGGTATACAGACCCTATTGCGCCCACCAAAATTCAGCAGATATTGTATGGAGAGGGTCTTGAAAAATATTTAAAAATTGATGTTATAACAGACAGTCTTATAAAAGCGTTATCAGAAGATATTTCCATTTTATTTGTTCAGGATGAAGATTTGCTGGAATATAAAAGTAAAGACCTGTTTATATTAAGGTTATCGTCTACTAAATCCACGCCTCTTTCAAGTGTAGGCGATATTCAAAAGATCAAGAAAAATGAAGTTCTTTTACAGACAGCGCATGCTCAAACGCCTGTAAGACTTCTTTTCAGAGAAGATTTTGAGTGTGAAGGCGAAAAGTTTAATCAAATTATAGATAAACTTGTTAAAGCAGGGGCTTTTATAGATGTTGACGAACCTTTAACCAGAGTAGCAAAAACTCTTGAACTTGTTTGCGACCAAAAACTTTGATTTTATAGTGATCTTTTCCTAAATTCTTATTTCTTCTTCTTGTTTGATATTTCTTCGCCAGAATGTATATATTTCTGCTCCGATAAAGAATGAAACAAAACAACTAATATATAAAATAACTAAATTCAAATAATATTTTTTAACAAAATCCGCAAAATAAACAATTATTGTCGAAACTCCGTAAGGAATCATATAACTGACAAATTTCAATAATAAAACTAAAAAACTGACAGCTAAAAATGTTTTAAAAATATGTCTATCAACAAATGAAAAAACATAAGGATGGAAAATTCCGATAATAATTGAAAAGAAGCTGTATGATAATAACCATGTCCAGTTTTTCAGGAAAGAAATCCCTTCAATTGTTTGTGTCAAATTAATATAAGGCTCAAGATGGGGTTGAACAAACATAATCAGTTTTTCATACGTTAAATTAAGTTCAAGATAATTTACAGCATTCATAATATTTGCCTGAACATGTTCTAAATTTAAAAACCAGTTAACAGCTTCTGCCGCAATAAAAATTAAAACGCCGTAAATTATAATTGAGCCGCATAATATAAGAAAATTTTTATTAAATTCTTTTTTTTCAGAATTATTAACATTTCCCTTTTTTTGATCTTTAATTAATTTATGTATTCTTTTCATTTAAATACCCTTCTATCATAATGTCAGGAGAAAAACTTTTTATTTCGTCAAATCTAAGTTTTATACACTGCTCAGGACTTTCCGAATTCAGACCCTCGCATAAAGAAAGCGCGTTTTTATCGCACATCAGCTTTGGGGCAAGGAAAAAATAAATTTTATTTGCAAGTTTTTCCTTTAAAAAAGCTCCATTTAATTTAGACCCGCTTTCAACAATTATACTGTATATATTTTTTTCATAAAGTTTTTTTATCAAATAATTAAGGTCTAATTTATCATTTTTCATGGGACATTTTAAAATTTCAACATTATCAGGATATTTATCTTTAGTATCAACATTTTCAGCGGTTGCAAGAAATATTTTTGTTCCGTCATCTTGATAAACAGCGGCATTTTTAGGAGTAATAAGTTTAGAATCCACAATAATTCTTATCGGATTTCTACCGCCGTCCATTCTGCATGTAAGACTGGGATTGTCGGCAATTACAGTTCCTGAGCCTGTTATTATGGCGTCATATTTATTTCTTAGCCTGTGAACCTCTTTTCTTGCGTTTTCAGAAGTTATCCACTTGCTTTTTCCTGAATAAGCGGCTATTTTTCCGTCCATCGTAGAAGCTGTTTTTATAGCAATAAACGGTTTTTTTTCAGAAATATTTTTTATAAAAATTTCATTTAATTTAAGACATTCTTTGTTTAAAACATTTTCAACAACATCTATCCCTGATTCTCTGGCAATTGTTATACTTTTGCCGGCAACTTTAGGGCTTGGGTCAGTCATTCCGATAACAAGCTTTTTAACGCCGGATTCAAGAACCCTGTCAATGCAGGGAGGCGTTTTCCCGTAATGACAGCATGGCTCAAGATTTACATACAGGGTTCCTTCTCTTGCTCTTTCTCCGGCTACAGCAAGAGCATTAACTTCAGCGTGAGATTCGCCGTATTTTTCGTGGAAACCTTCTCCTGCGAGATTTCCGTATTTATCCAAGGCAACAGCGCCTACAAGTGGATTTGGAGAAACTTTACCTTCCGCTTTTTTTGCAAGTTCAATACATTTTTTCATATATTTTTCGTGTTGAATCATCGGTATAAACTTTTTTTTAAATAATAACAATTATATTATGGGCGCCTCTAAAAACAAAAGAATTTTCAGGTCTTAATGAATTTTACCGAACTATACCAATCAATTTAAAAAACCGGTAAATAAAAAAGATGGTTTTTATAAATCCTTAATTAGCGGGTGTTTTGTTGCGCAAGCGGGAGTTTTAACTCATTCATGCGCCGAAGGCAAAACACCCGCTATACCCTTACCTGGCCCGCGCCGCCCGCAGGGCGGCGCGGGCCAGGTAAATATTAGCTTTTTTACCAATTAACGAAAACTTATTTAAATTGGTATAGCGCATTGATTCATTAATTTTCAAGGTCATCCTGAACGTAAAAACCGTTATCCTGAGCGAAGCGAAGGGTCTCATGGAAAGAATGCGTCATGTTGAGCGAAGCGAAACATCCCATGGAATGAATACAACAAGATTCTTCGGGCAAAGCCCTCAGAACACAACTCAGCAAACCCCATGCCCCGCCGACATTTTTTAAAAATTAAAGTCCCGGATCCTATTAGGTCGGGACTTTAAGCTGGAGCGTAGGGGAGTCGAACCCCTGACCTCTTGAATGCCATTCAAGCGCGCTACCAACTGCGCTAACGCCCCAAGCGTCTATTTTATTAAATAATTGATTTTAATTCCATATAAATTGTATATTATAAACACTGGATTATTTCAATAATTTATGGCAAAAATCTTTAATATGTTTACAAAAAGCCCGTTTTTACTTTGTAGAGTATAAAAATGATTCCTGAAAAAGAAATTATAAAAACAACAGAAATCCTTGAAAACAATGGGGTGATTGCTTTTCCGACTGATACCGTATGGGGAATAGGCTGTCTTGTTGAAAGTAGACAGGCTGTTGACAGGATTTATCAGCTCAAAATAAGAGAAAAGAATAAACCGCTTATATTGCTTGGAAGTAGGCTAGAATACCTTTTGCCTTACATAGAATCGTTGCCAGTTAAAGCGGAGGAGTTAATAAAGAAATTTTTTCCGGGAGCTTTAACAATAGTCTTGAAAAAGAGCTCTAAAACTCCTGATTGCATTACTTCAGGCTTTGATACCGTTGGAATAAGAATTCCTGATCACCCGATTTTATTGGAACTGCTCGAAAAAGCCGTACCAGGTCATGCGCTTGCTACAACCAGCGCAAATATTTCCGGTCAAGGCTCTGTTTCAACAAAAGAAGATGTTTTTAGGTCTTTAGGAGATAATATTGACTATATTATTGATGATTACTGGTTTTCTGTCTGCGGAAAAGAGTCTACCGTTGTAATGGTTGATGCGGATAATAAAATAAAGCTGTTAAGACAAGGAATTATAGATTTAGGAGTAGAAAAATGAAGAAATTTAAAATTGCAATAGGCTCTGACCATGCGGGTTTTGAACTAAAAGAAAAAGTAAAGCTTCGCCTTGAAGAATTAGGGCATGGATATTATGACATGGGCGCTTATGATAAAACATCCGCAGACTATCCGGTTATAGCGCGGGGAATCGCATTGGAAGTCGCTGACGGCAAATATGACAGAGGCATTATAATCTGCGGATCAGGTATTGGAGTTGCAATTGCAGCAAATAAAATCAAAGAAATAAGAGCCGCAAACTGTAATGACTTGTATTCCGCTAAAATGAGCCGTTTACATAATGATGCAAATGTTCTATGCATGGGAGGGCGTGTAATAGGTGAAGATTTGGCTTATGAAATTGTAAAAATATGGTTGTCTACAGAGTTTGAAGGAGGAAGACATCAAAAAAGAGTTGATATGATCTAATTTTTTTATGGGCGCCTTTAAAAACAAAAGAATTTTATTGTTTATATCTACCCCCCTGCCCCCCTTCAAAGGGGAGAGAAGCTTGTGTGTAGGGGATTCGCCCCTACACCAAACCCCAGCCAAATTTCATGAAAATTTCAAAAAATTGAGTTTCTAAGTAGGTAACAAAAAGTTTTCAGGTTTTTATCTACCTAACCCCAACCCCTTCCCTTCAAAGGGAAGGGGGCTTTTGTTGTTTGTTTGCCTCACTCGCTTCGCTCGTTCGGCAAAATTTAATAAGAGCTGAAAATTTTTTGTCTGTTACTTATACCAATCATTAAAAGAAATCGACAAATGAAAAAGATGATTTTGGTAAAGCCTTAATTAACTTGAATTGCTAAATAAATAATTTTATATTTGGCGTAGCGGCTGGCTTCGCCAGCCGCTACGCCTTCTTAAGGACATGCGGGTCGCAGGCTTTGCCTGCGACCCGCATAAAAAATTAAAATAAAATTTCAAGCTATTTCAGCGTTTCGACTAATTAGCAATTCGAGTTAATTAGCTGGCGTTTCGGCTTCGCCGAAACGCCAGCCATATCCTTACTCAGCCCGAGCCGCCCGCAGGGCGGCTCGGGCTGTAGATATTAGCTTTTTAACAAATTAACGAAAACTTATTTGAATTGATATAGAGGTGCCCTTATCTTTTAAGATTGTAAATAATTGTAAAAAAATAAAGTTTTTTATTGAAAATATATTTATTTTTCACACAAAAAACATAGAAATTTAAATTTATTTCAGACATATTTTTTATAAATTCTTATAAATTTAAAAAAAAACTTAAGAAATCTTAAGATTTTTCTAAATTTCACACCTAAAACTGTAAACTTTACTAAACTTAATAATTACTAAACATATACTTAACTTAAATTTTTGCATGACTTATAGTTAGTATAAATAAAATAGAAGTACAAAATTAAATAGCAACAAAGGAATACACCTATGGAAACCCATAGAGCTAATTTGCATTGGACTAATAGAAATTTAAATTCTGTAAATAAACAGAATAAGCAGACAATAACCCAAAAGAAACAATTTTGGGTATACAGGCTGCTTGTTTAAGTAATTTTAAAATTAAATTTATTTTTTAAAGAACCTGTAAAACCACAAAGAAAAAGAGTTTTACAGGTTCTTTGTTTTATCGCTAAGTAATCACATTGTTTGAGGAAAAAGGAGAAAGTGAAAAAGATGAAAAAAAGGATTAGAAAGGCTGTTCTGATAGGAACATTTCTTGCAGGTATTGCGTTTACAGTGCCTGTTGGAGCTCAAAGCATTGCGTTAAGCGATCTTGAAAATTCGACGCTTAAAAAAATGAATTATGCCGAAAAAAATGCCGGTTTAGACAAAAATCACTGGGCATACAAGACTTTAAAGGACATTCACGCTAACTACGCATATTGGTTGGTGAATCCGGCAAAAAATTTGACGTAAATGCTCCTATATCAAGAAATGAAGCCGCTGTTTTGTTTGTAAACCTTGTAGGCAAAATAGAAGAGAAGAATATAAAATTAAGCGAGGCTGAAAAAGCAAAAATTGAAATACTTCATCAGGAGCTTGGAGCAGAAATAGATGAACTTTCAGGAAGAGTTAAAGAGCTGGAATCAGGATTTGACGTCTTAAAAGGCAGAGTATCTAACCTTGAAGATCAAAATAAAAAGCTTTGGGGGCATAATTTTGGCGAAGACTTCAAAATTACAGGCGGATTGCAGACTGTATTCTACGGAAACCTTGAAAAAGGCGACAATAGAACCCCGTCAAATTTCAGCCTTCCCTGGGCAGAAGTAAATTTCTCCGGAAAAATGCATGATCACGTCGAATATTTTGCTAAAGTCGTTCCCACAAGAAATTTTACGGACTCAAGAAACGGTATACTTGAAGATGTATTCGTAAAAACAGATATTGTGCCGCATCATTCAGTGTATTTGGGACAATTAGCCGTTCCGTTCGGAATTGAAGCGCCTATGAGCCCCATGGACATTGATTTTATAGAATACTCGCAAACTGCATTAAAGCTGGGTAAAGGCTATGACACAGGCGTAATGACAGAAGGCGACTGGGGATTTGTAAAATACAGCGCCGGCGCTTTCAACGGAGGCGGGCAAAATGCTACTGATCCTAACAGAAGTATGTCTTTAGCCGGTCAGCTTACTTTCCTGCCGCTATATAAAAGCTCTAAATACGGAGATTTACAGCTGGGAGGAAGTTTTCTCGACGGGAATACCCTTGTGGACCATTATAGCGGCTATGGAGCGCATGCAAGTTATAACATAGGCAAATTAACGCTAAAAAGTGAATATATGGCTGTTGACAGATCAACCGAAGTTAATAACAGAGATTCCGGCTGGCGCATGGATGTAAAATATCAGCTTACAGATAAATTGCAAGCACTTGGAAGATATGATACCTATAATCCTACAAATGCGCAAAATAATGACACTTTAAACGCCTATACTTTAGGTACAAATTACGCTTTCACGGATAATTTGTTGTTAATGGTCAACTATTCGCTGGTGGACTCTGCTACAGGTCAAAATAGCAACAGGCTTGGACTTTTAACGCAGGTAATGTTCTAATAACAGTGTCAGCAGTAATTCTTAGAGATTAAATTTATGAAAATTCAGTCGGCGCGAAAATTAAGAAATACAAATTCTCCAAGTTTTAAATCGGTTGCGCGGGTTAATAAAGTTTTGAATAATGGCTTTCAGCAAAGTGTTCACAACATTTCGCCAACGCATGATAAACTTTTGGCGGTTCTTTCAGAAGATATCCTTGAACAAGCGTCCTCTGATAATTTGGTTGATTCAAAAGTGGTAGAGCCTTTGCTTAAAAAAATAGCAAAGTTGACTGAAAATATCATAAATATACTCTCTGGCAAAAAATATTGCTGTAATTATTCTTTAAACGCCGAAAGCAACAGGTTTTCAGTCTTTCCGGCAAATCAAATCAAAGGAGATTCAGTTGATATCTTTTTTTAAATTTTAAAATATTAAATTATTTCAACTAATACACATGATTAAACAGTTTAAAAACAAGGAGAAACAACATTATGAGAAACTTTAACAACGAAAAAAGGTATGGCTTTAAGGATAAAATCCTGAAATCATCGACTTTATCGCTTTTAGCGATGTTTATTATGAATGCCGGAGCCTTTGCGCAGGAAGCGGAAGCGGCAGTTTCGCAAATTGACAAGGGCGATACCGCCTGGATATTGATCTCAACCGCTTTGGTTATGCTTATGACCCCTGGATTAGCTTTATTCTACGGGGGAATGGTCAGAAGCAAAAACATTCTTGGCACGGTTATGCAAAGCTTTGTAGCGCTTGCGGTCGTTACAATTGTCTGGGTCTTATGGGGTTATAGCCTTTCATTCGGTACGGATATCAACTTTTTGATCGGAGGTTTCGATTATATCGGGCTTAGAAACGTAGGAATGGAGTCTGGTCCTTATGGAACAACAATTCCACATTATTTATTTATGGCTTTTCAGCTTATGTTCGCAATTATCACTCCTGCTCTTATTACAGGAGCCTTTGCAGAAAGGTTTAAGTTCAGTTCATACCTGGTTTTTCTTGTGATCTGGATAACAATCGTATATTGCCCGCTTGCTCATTGGGTATGGGGCGGCGGGTGGATCGGAGCAAAGCTGAAAGCTCTTGATTTTGCCGGCGGACTGGTTGTTCACATTTCATCAGGAGCTGCGGCTCTTGCGGCGGCATTGATTGTAGGCAAAAGAAAAGGATATGGACAAGTGGCGATGCCTCCTCACAACCTTGTGCTAACTCTTTTAGGCGCGGCATTGCTGTGGTTTGGATGGTTTGGATTCAACGCAGGAAGCGCTTTGGCTTCTAACGGTTCTGCCGCAAACGCTTTTGTCGTTACTCACATTGCATCCGCCGCCGCTATATTAGGCTGGCTCGCTGTTGAGTGGATACATAAAAGCAAGCCTACAGCCTTAGGCGCCGCTTCAGGAGCTGTTGCCGGACTTGTCGCAATTACTCCCGCCGCTGGATTTGTCGGACCCCTTTCTTCAATAGCCATCGGCGCAATTGCAGGCATATTATGCTATTTTGCGGTAAACTTGAAATCATTGCTGAGTTACGATGATTCCCTTGACGTTGTAGGCGTTCACGGTGTCGGAGGAACTTGGGGCGCAATTGCCACGGGACTTTTTGCAAGCGCGTCTGTCGGAGGCGTCAGCGGGCTTTTCTTTGGAAATCCTCAAGCCCTTACAGCTCAAATTATAAGCGTCATTGCGGCATGGCTTTTTGCTTTCACCGTTACTGCTATAATATTAAAAGTTCTGGATATGACTATGGGCTTAAGAGTAACTGAAGAAGGCGAAACCCTTGGTCTTGACCTTAGTGAACACGGCGAAAGAGGGTATAGCTAATCTTTAATAAGCTCAGCATGACAATATTAGCGTTATATTTTATAAAATTATAAGGAGATAAACATGAAAAAAATTGAAGCGATAATAAAGCCTTTTAAAATAAACGAAGTTAAAGCGGCTTTAGATGAAATCGGCGTTTGCGGCATTACTATTTCTGACGTTAAAGGCTGCGGACGACAAAAAGGGATTACTGAAGTCTATCGAGGCGCTGAATATCATATTCCCTTTATAAATAAAATTAAACTTGAAATTGTAGTGCTTGACGAAATGCTTGAAAAAGCTATATCCGCAATACAACAAAGCGCGCAGACCGAGAATATTGGCGACGGAAAAATATTTGTCCTCAATGTTGAAGAAGTTGTCAGAATCAGAACCGGCGAAAGAGGACCTGACGCTGTATAAATTTTTATTTTAAAATTAACCTGTCCCAAATGCAAGTTGGGACAGGTTTTTATACAAGCGCTTTGTTAAGTTAATTTTGCAGAATTATCTATGGACCGATAATATTTTTTATGTAATTTTTTAATTAACTGATTAACGACGCTAAAAGCGTCATGCTGAAATTGTTTCAGCATCTTTCCAGCATGCAATATAATGTTTACCGTTTCTTCATTTTCTTTTCTTTTTGAACGCAAAAAGAAAAGAAAACGAAGCAAAAGAAAAGAAAAACTGAACCCCAAGGGGACAAGACGGTCAGGGGCAAGCCCCTGAAACCCCCAAGTATTCAAATGTTCATTTTTTGTTTATTCTTGCCTTTTTACATAAAAAATATTATCGGTCTATAGATATCTCTAAAATTAACTTAACAAAGCATTAGTATCACTATAATATAAAATTCTATCTGATTTGAAATTCACTTGCGAATATGCTTTTTAATCGCATCAAGAACTCTATAAGGCTCAAAAGGCTTTATGATAAAGTCTTTTGCTCCAGCTTGTATCGTTTCTATAACAATACTTTGCTGACCCATCGCAGAACACATAATTATTCTGGCATCAGGATCAAGTTTCATAATTTGCTTAAGCGCAGCTATTCCATTCATTTCTGGCATTGTAATATCCATTGTAACCAGGTCAGGCTTAAATAATTTATATAATTCTATAGCCTCATTCCCGTTACTAGCTTCTCCAGCAATCTCATAGCCGCCCTTTATAAGTATATCCTTTAACATTGTTCTCATAAAAGCTGCATCATCAGCAATTAGGACCTTTGGCATCTTTTTCTTTTCCTCATTAAAATTCTATTTCTTCCTGACCTATCGTTTTTATATAAAATGCGCCGTTAATAACATTTAATTTAAGCGTTCTCTTTTTATATCCTCCAACATCAGCTTTTGTGATGTGAAGACCCAAGCTATTAATAGCTTTTTTTACTGCAATTATGTTTCTTTCTCCTATATTAAGAGGATTGTCCTCATTTTCAAGGCTAAGCATACTGGTTCCGCCGGCAATTTTAATGATTAAATCTTCCTTTTTTGAACCTAATGAAAGCATCCGCTCTAATATTCCGGGAACAGCTGTGTCAGCATATTTGCCGAATTCTTCATTAATATCCTTTTCATTGCTTATGCTGCTGCTAGGCAATACTATATGAGCCATTCCAGCCATTTTTGCTCTTTTATCATAAACAGCCAAGCCAATACAGGAACTAAGTCCTTCAATAACCAGCATTAATCCATGCTTTGTAGTTATTTGCAATTCTCCTATTTTTAACTTGATTTCATTCATAAAAAGTCCTATTTGTTTAAATACTTGAATTTAAAAGGCTTATTTCAGGATTTAAATTAACCATTTCTGAAATAAGTGATTCTATATTTTCAGATTTTGATTTCAATCCTAATTTTTTAAAACAGCTCGCGTCAACATTATACATCAGGCTGTCCAGACCAATTCCATGCCCCATCATTGAGGATATCGAATCGCTTATATGGACAATTCTAATTAAATCCAAATCTTCACAATCATTATTTTCCGCTTCTTCGGGGTTATGATGATATTTAATTGTATCTATAAGTATTTTAGGGAATTTCCATTTCTCTGCGACTAATCCGCCGATTTGAGAATGACTGTAACCTATAATTTTTTCTTCCGCATCAGAAAAAGCAATTTTTTCATTTATACATAAGTCCATAATTTGTTTAAAATGCTTTTTTACATAGTCATTAAGCATTGTTTTGCCGATATCTTTTAATAATCCAGCGGTAAATGCCTGATCGGGGTCGTCATAATTAATAAGACCGGCAATATATTTGGAATAAACAGCGCAGCTGATGGAATTTTTCCACAGATCGCCTTTCATCATTCCGTAACCGCTAATTTCTTCCATAAAAGAAGCTTTTGTAACTATTGTAAAAATAATAGTTTTTAAAATTTTAAATCCTATTACTGAAATAGCGTCATTAATTGTTGTAATTTTTCTTGCAAAGCTGTATTGAGCAGAATTACAATGTTTTAAAATTGTCGCAGTAAGAGCATAATCAGCGCTAATGACCTTAGAAAGGTTGGTAATATTTACATTAAAGTCATCCAGCATTTGGGACACTTTAATCGCAGTATAAAAATTATGTTTAACCTTGCTTGCGTTATTCAGTATTTCAGTTATGTTTTCAGGCATTTTTTCATAAGCGTTTTATGTTATTCTATTCTATCGTATAGTATAACAGCTTATCTGGTTCTTTGCCTACCCTGTATAATTTATCTTAAAATATGTTTGTTATAGCGCATAAATCTTTAATTATGTAGATACCTATAGACCCCTTAGTCCCCTACAAAATTTATTTTTGCGAGATTTTTTAGTAAATTCAATGGGTCGAGCGAACCGCCGTTGGCGGTTCGCTCGACCAAAAACAATCTTTAGCCCCCTCTCCCATTGGGAGAGGGGGTTGGGGGTGAGGGGATTTTGGACTGAATTTATAAAAATGTAGGGGAGCAAGCTATAGACCCAGGGTAATTCAATTCTAAAATTAACAGAAAGACGTCATGCTAAACTTGTTTCAGCATCTTTTTAGCATACAATAGAATGCTTCCCGTTTCTTCATTTTCTTTCTTTTTGAACGCAAAAAGAAAAGAAAACGAAGCAAAAGAAAAGAAAAACTGAACCCCAAGGGGACAAGACGGTCAGGGGCAAGCCCCCGAACCCCCTTGTATTAAAATGTCCGCTTTTTGTTTTTTTTTGTTTTTTACATAAAAAATATTATCGGTCGCAAGTTGTATTTGAAAAATTTTACATAAAAAATTTTTATTACCTCATTACTATAACAAGACAGCTTCTGAAATAAATTCAGAATGACGTATTTGGGGTTTTTAGAATTGAATTGCTCTATAGATTCTTTGATATAAAATATATAGTATCAAAGCTTATGAGAATGAAAGGGTTTATAAATGACAGGCTCAATGACAATAACAGAAAAAATATTAGCAGACCATGCCGGGCTTGATGAAGTTAAGCCGGGAGATTTAATTACGGCAAAAGTCGATATAACACTCGCTAACGACATAACAGGTCCTGTAGCGGTAAATGAGTTCAGAAAAATTGGAGCAAAAAAAGTTTTTGACTCTGAAAGAGTAGTCTTTGTGCCGGATCATTTTACTCCCAACAAAGACATAAAATCCGCAGAAAACGCCAAGCTTTTAAGAGAATTTGCAAAAGAACAAAATTTGAAAAACTATTTTGAAGTAGGCAGACTTGGCATAGAACACACCCTTTTACCGGATCAGGGCATTGTGGGTCCCGGAGATTTAGTGATAGGAGCAGACAGCCATACATGCACATACGGAGCAATCGGCGCATTCTCTACAGGCGTTGGCTCAACAGACCTTGCATGCGCTATGGCGTCAGGAGAAACCTGGTTTAAAGTTCCTGAATCCATAAAAGTGGTTTTTAACGGCAATTTAAACAAATGGGTATCGGGAAAAGATCTTATTTTACATCTTATAGGAGATATTGGCGTAGACGGAGCTTTATATAAATCACTTGAAATAACAGGCTCAACAATTGATAATCTCCCGATTGACGGCAGATTTACTATCTGCAATATGGCAATAGAAGCCGGCGGCAAAAACGGAATCATTCCTCCTGACGCTATTACAGAAGAATACGTTAAAAATAGATGTCAAAGACCATATAAATTCTATAAAAGTGATGATAATGCCCTGTATTGCAGAGTGATTGAATATAATACAGCGGATATAGAACCTACCGTCGCATTCCCGCATTTGCCGGAGAACACAAGACCGATTTCTCAAGTTGGAAATGTCAGAATAGATCAGGCTGTAATCGGAAGTTGCACAAACGGCAGGCTTTCTGATCTTAAAGAAGCGGCGGAAATACTTGACGGCAATAAAGTTCATCCCGATGTAAGATTAATAGTTCTTCCGGGAACTCAGGAAATCTTGCTTGAAGCGATGAAACTCGGCTACGTTGAAAAAATCATTAAAGCCGGCGGAGCTGTAAGCACTCCAACCTGCGGACCTTGTCTTGGCGGGCATATGGGAATTCTTGCGGCAGGAGAAAGAGCTATTTCAACAACTAATAGAAATTTTGTGGGAAGAATGGGACACCCAAAAAGCGAAGTTTACCTGTCAAACCCTGCAATAGCCGCCGCCAGCGCAATTCTTGGAAAAATCGCCTCGCCTGATGAATTGTAAGCGAAGCAAAAAAACCAATTAATTTGAGTCGCTAAATAAATAATTTTATATTTGGCGTAGCGGCTGGCGAAGCCAGCCGCTACGCCTTCTTGAGGGCATGGGGCTCGCAGGCAAAGCCTGCGAGCCCCATAAAAAATTAAAATAAAATTTCAAGCTATTCTAGCGTTTCGGCTAATTAACTTGAGTCGCTAATTAAGACTTTACAAAAACAGTCTTTTTTATTTAACGATTTCTTTTTAATATCACTATAACGCTTTGTTAATTTAATTCATTGGGTTGAGCGAGCGTAGCGAGCGAAACCCAAAAACAAACAGAAGCCCCTTCCCTTTGAAGGGAAGGGGTTGGGGATGGGTAGATAAAAAAATAAAATCCTTTAATTTAACTGAGCGCTACACAACTGTGTAATTGTTTTTTTGTATTTTAATAAATTGATAGTTGAACTGTTTAGGTTAAACATTACTCCTGCTCCTTTAAAATCAATGATCCTCTAATCCCTTAACATCAGCCAGGAGAGTTATATCAAAGTATTATTTATTTCATAGAATAAATATAACCGCATTAATTTTAATAAAGGAGAAAATAAAATGCTTACAAATTTGAATTTTCAAGCGCCATATATAGAAATGACAAATCTTAATAACCTGTGGTTTCAAATTACCGGATTTATCTGTAATTTGAAATGCAAACACTGCTATTTAAGCTGTAATTCCACGAATAAAACAAGAAATTTTCTTAATCTGGATAAAATTCGTAAAACTCTTGATCAGGTAAATAAAAAGACTTTGGAAGAAATATATTTAACCGGCGGTGAGCCTCTTTTACACAGAGATATAAACAATATAATAAGATATTGCATAAAATATGCTGATGTAAATATTATAACAAACGGAACACTTATTAATGATAAAAAAGCTCGTTTTTTAAGGCAAATTGAAATAGACAATGATTATGAAATTATTTTCAGAATAAGTCTTGATCATTATAAAGAACAAAAAAATGATGACATAAGAGGTAAAGGTTCTTATAGAAAGACTTTGAGCGGAATTAAAAGCTTGATAAATAATGGTTTCAATCCGGTAATAAATGCGGTGAATTTGTGGCAGGAAGACGAATCCCAATTTAGAGAAGGATTTTTTGATTTTTTATCACAGTTTAATTTTGAACCGTCTGAAATAAATTTAAAAATAACTCCGCCGGTTAAAACAGGAGAATTTGCAAAAAATTTCTCGGTTTACAACGAAAACGATCTTGTTACAGTTGAATCCCTGAAAAAAAATAACTGTAGTTTAAAAAACTTTGACTGTTATAATACTCGAGTAATTACCGATGACGGTGTATATGCATGTCCTGCCCTGGTCAATGACCCCAGAGGAAAAACGGGGGAAACTCTCGCTGATTCCGCAAATAAATTTTTCCTGGAGCTTAATGCATGTTTTTCATGCCAGCAGGCTAACAAAAAATTATTCAATAACGAATGGAATTTATAAAGTCGCGTCTTCTGAAGTTTCTACCAGAAGGTCTAAAACAAGATAAACCTGTACTTTCTTGAAATTGTACTGTTCAAGTCCTGTAAGAGAAACGGTATGAATTCGCGCCATATAATCCATTAAAAATACATCGTTCAGGATATTTTGAACAACATCGTAAGAGCTTACAAGTTCCAGTTTTAGGCTTAAGATATTGTGATTTTTTGACTCCACGCCCATTCTGTCAGTTAAAGGCTTTTTTTCAAATTCAAGCGCTGAAATTTGATTTTCTCCATTTTTATTAATAATTGAAATAATTTCATTTATTAATTCAGCCGCCGCATCTTCCAGTTCCATGTTTTTATAAGGTATTTTGTATATTTTAATTGCCAAAGCTTTTTTATTGATAGAATTCTTGGATTCCAGAGCCCTTGCCGCAAATCTTTTTTCCATATTTTCGACGGATTCACTTTTTTTAAGATATTCCTCAATGTTTTTTGCCAAAGAAGATATTCCCGGAACTAAGAACCTAAAAACGCCATATATTAATATCGCTAATAATAAAACCAAATAAATAACGGCTTCTTTATCAAAAGAAGCTTTTATTTTCAGTAGTTTTTCTTTTATTTTCTCGGCATCAATTTTCATGTTTTTTAATTAGCTTTCCCGTTTTTAATATTATTTTCCAACAATGATATTTTTTACAAAATCAGGCAAGTTTTTTATGCCCGGGTCTTCTTTTCCGGCTACTTCATAATTGCTAAAAGTAAATTGATAATAATTTTTTTTGGGAATTAAAACATTATCAAAACTATTTATACCGGATGCCGGAGAAGTTTCTGAACCCGGTATTGGCGGCGGCGGTAAACTTATATCGCTTGAACCTGCGGCAAGGTTCATCTGTATAGTTTGATCGGGGCTGGTCGCAGGACTTTTTGAAGAACCGCCGGAAGATATCGTTTCTATGCTTTTGATTTTTAAATTATTAAATTTAGCCATATTTTTAAGGTTTTCGTAATAAGTAAAAATATCTTCTATATTATAAGATTTGCCTTTTAGTTGAATATTAAGGTCATCATTTACAAGAAAAGATTCCAGCCAGAGTTTCTCCGGAATAACTGCGCCGAGGGCGTCATAAGAAGATAAAAAGTCTGAATTTTTTGAATATATAAAACTCATTGTTTCGTTCAAGTCAAATTTCTTTGCTGAAGTAACGTTTAATTTTTTAAGTTCGTCAATTTTAGAAACCTTACTTGCTATTTGAAAAATAAAATAATTATTTAAACCAAATAAAATTAAATTAAGACTAATCAGTAAAAATAGCGTTAAAATAATGCCGCTAAATAAATAAAGGTGAAGAGTTTTTTTAATCCCGATTTTGCCGAGAATGCCCTGAAATTCATTTTTAGTGTCCAGACTGCTAAAATTAAAGTTCAAATTTATCTTTGAAAGATTCCAGCTTGCGGCGCCGACGCTTTCGAGGCTAATAGTGTCTACTGAAGGCATTTTGCTTACAAATAAAGGGTTTTTATTAAATTTATTTCTGTCTATTGTATGAATATTACACATAAGTTTTAAATATTCAGCCAATTTTGCCGCCACAAAATCCTGTGTTTGACTAACAATATAAAGATTACTCAATTTTTCATATTGCAATTTTTCAAAAATAGTATTATTTAAAGTTTGATATAAAACATCCGGCTCAATTGATCTTAGAGCCAAGGGACTTTCTAGAATATTAAGCAGTTTTGGACCTTCAAACTTAGCTATCAGGTAATTATTAACAGATATTGTTATGAGGCACCATTTTAAATTTTCATCAATATTCTGATTTATTAAACCTGCGGTTTCGAGCCCTCTTAATAACGAAGTAAATGAAACGTCAATCGCAAGAAGTGTAAGATTATTTTTTGCGCAAATTTCATCAATTTTTTCAGCCTGATTTTTTTGAATTATTGAATAAAGATAGAGATTATTAAGCGTTTGTTCATTTTCATCAATTAAAACCCAGCTTGGTTTTGGTTCAGTTTTTTTAAAGATATAAGATTTTTCCGATTCAGAAGCTAAAGCAACTTCAATTTCAGCGTCTTCAAGATCAGAAGGGAAAGATTTTAATGACGTTAAAATGTTTGGCAGACAAATGCATATCGGGGTTGAAGGAGGAGCTTCAATCGATTTTATTAAAGCCAGCAGGGATGTTTCAAAATCCGTCAGATTAATTTCTCTAAGCACATGATTATATTGAAAATCAATTTTTTTGCATTGAAATATTTCCCGTGAATCAGAGTT
Source organism: Cyanobacteriota bacterium (assembly GCA_022703625.1). Classification (GTDB taxonomy): domain Bacteria; phylum Cyanobacteriota; class Vampirovibrionia; order Gastranaerophilales; family UBA9971; genus JAKLDH01. The sequence goes on from JAKLDH010000026.1 coordinate 20,715, forward strand.
ATAATAAACCGCTTCCATTTTAGAATCAGCGGATATATATATTCCTATCCTTTCAGGAGAAATAGTACTAAATTTTTTGGCAAAATTCTTAATAAATTCCATCTGTCAAACTTCTAACTAACTTTAAATAAGTTTATAAAATACTTAACACGCATTAATTTAAATAGTTTAATTTATTTATTATACTTATAGCAAGTTTTTTACAATATTTAAAAGACGATTTTTGTATACCGCTCCCAAAATAAATTCGAACGAAGCCCAATGAATTAATTTAACAAAGCGCTACTCGTTTTTTAACCAGTGTTGCAAAAACTTCATAAAATTTATAAAAAGTGTTTAAAAATTATAAATTAAACTTAAATCATGATTTAATAGAAACTACACGATATTAATTAAAATAAAAAACTGTAATTTATAAAAACAGTGGAACAAAAGGCGGACCAGGTTATGAATGCAACTAAAGATTTTCTGGAACAACAAAATCCTGTTTTAGACAATAACAGAATGACAAATCCAATTGAAACAGGCTCAGATACCTGTTTTGAAAACCTGCCGCTTGAAACAATAAGGCATGGTTTTTTAAGAAGAAATAATTTTTATCTTAGAAGAGGCGTCCCTGAATCTCATAGAAGGGTTGCTGATAACATAATGATCATTAAAAAAATATTTGGTCATCCTGTGGTACAGCCTGAAATCACTTCTCAAGAGTCAGAATTGCTTGCAAAATATGATTTTAATCTTCTTGAATATTCAACTTCAAAACAAATTGAAGATGAAATTGTTTATCTTAAAAGATGGAGCTATTCAAGAGATCGGGAACTTCAGGAAGCGGCTGACAATATAATAAAAATCAGGGCTAAAGAATTAAAATATTTAATTGCGACAAAGTATGTAAAAATCACAAATAATGTTTATAACGGTCATGTAATTCTTGAAAAATATTTTGAAGAAATTTCAAAATATTTTTCCGCAAATTAAAAGTTTATAAAATATATCTGTAGCCCGCTCGCCCTATGTAGGGTTATAGCAGGCGTAAATATCAGTCTTTCAACCAATTAACGAAAACTTGTTTGGATTGGTATAATTAGTTTTGTCGTTTAGTATATTATATTAAAATTAATGTAAAGTATTTTAATAGGGATTTAATATGAAAATAGCAAAAAACATAACGGAATTAATAGGGAATACGCCTCTTGTCTATATAAACAGACTTTCAGAAGGTTGTTTTGCGAAAATAGCAGTAAAACTTGAAAGTTTTAATCCGGCAAATTCAGTTAAAGACAGGATTGCTCTTAGCATGATTGAATCAGCAGAAAAAGAAAAGCAAATAACGCCTGGTAGAACTACTTTAATCGAGCCTACCAGCGGAAATACAGGAATTGGCTTAGCTTTTGTTTCTGCGGTAAAAGGCTACAGGCTTATACTTACTATGCCGGAAACAATGAGCATTGAAAGAAGAATGTTGCTTAAGGCTTATGGCGCAGAGGTTGTTCTAACTCCGGGAAATCTTGGAATGAAAGGCGCAATAGATAAAGCAAGGGAGCTTACTCAAGAAATTGAGGATTCTTACATGCTTATGCAGTTTTCAAATAAAGCTAACCCGGAAATTCACAGAAAAACCACCGCTGAAGAAATTTGGAACGATACAAACGGGCAGGTTGATATAATTGTATTCGGCGTGGGCACTGGCGGAACACTTACAGGAGTGGCTGAAACATTGAAGCCAAGAAGACCCTGCTTGAAAATTATAGCCGTAGAGCCTTCTGAAAGTCCTGTTCTTTCTGGAGGAAAGCCTGCTCCTCATAAAATTCAGGGAATTGGCGCCGGTTTTGCGCCTGATGTATTAAATATAGCCATGATTGATGAAATTTTACAGGTTACAGACGATCAGGCAATAGAAACGGCAAAACAATTGGCGCAAAAAGAAGGTATACTTTCCGGAATTTCATGTGGAGCCGCAATGTATGCCGCTATTCAGGCAGCAAAAAGACCGGAGAACACAAATAAGCTTATAGTGGTAATTTTGCCTGATTTTGGAGAAAGATATCTTAGCACCGCCCTATTTCAACATTTGCAGGAAGCAAAAGTATAAGATTTATACAAACTCATATCTACAGCCCGAGCCGCCCTGCGGGCGGCTCGGGCTGAGTAAGGGTATTAGCGGGTGTTTTGCCGAAGGCAAAACACCCGCTAATTAACTCGAATTGCTAATTAGTCGAAACGCTGAAATAGATTGAAATTTTATTTTAATTTTTTATGCGGCTCGCAGGCTTTGCCTGCGAGC
>JAKLDH010000027.1 GCA_022703625.1 Cyanobacteriota bacterium
ATGAATTTCGGATTTTTTCTTAAAACGTTAGGGGCGGTATGGCGAAGCAGGAGTGATGAAGTTGGGAAAATCCGGCTTTGCCGGTTTTCCTAAATTCAAACTCATTTTAGTATATTTCGATTGGTATAACTTCTTAGATAATTTATTAGTATATACCTGACCATTACTAAGAAATAAAGGTTATTAATTTATTTGCCTATACAGCTAATTAATTAATAACCTTTATTGTATGGTTATTAAATTTTATGTATATCATAATGCAATTAAAACAAATCGAACTTAAAAACTAATTAACATAAAATTTTTGCGAATAACGGGGAAAACTCTTTAAATGCAAATATATTAATTATAATAACCGGAGAAAATTTTTTGAAAATATTATTAGTTTATCCTCAATACCCTGAAACTTTCTGGAGTTTTAAATATTCATTGAATTTTATCAAAAAAAAAGCTTTATTGCCTCCATTAGGTCTTATCACGATTGCGTCAATGTTTCCTGAGGATTTTGAAACAAAACTTGTTGATCTTAACATTGAAAATCTTGAAGACAAAGATATCTTATGGGCGGATTTTGTGTTTATCAGCGCAATGATTACCCAAAAGGATTCTGCTTATAAAATAGTTAAAAAATGCGTTGAATTAAATACAAAAACTGTTGCGGGCGGACCTCTTTTTTCCGGTTTAGACTATGAATTTCCTGAAATTGATCATTTTGTTATGGACGAAGGCGAAATTACCTTCCCGATGTTTCTTGAAGATTTAAAAAACAATGATTTAAAAAAATATTACAGATCAGATAAAAAACCTGATATGAAAAATACGCCTGTTCCAAGATGGGAACTCATAAAACAGGATGCTTACGCGCGCATGCCGGTTCAATATTCACGAGGATGTCCGTATGATTGCGAATTTTGCGATGTAGTAAGATTAAACGGTAAAATTCCAAGAACAAAAACTCCTGAAAATATTATCCGGGAACTTGAAGTCCTCTTTGATTCAGGCTGGAAAGGCTCTGTGTTTTTTGTAGACGATAATTTTATAGGAAACAAAAATGAAACTAAGCTTCTTTTAAAGAAACTTATTGATTGGAGAAAAGAAAAAAAATGCAAAATGACTTTTATGACAGAAGTTTCCCTAAATGTTGCTGATGATGAAGAATTAATGTTTTATCTTAGAGAAGCTGGTTTTAACAGTCTGTTTATAGGTCTTGAAACCCCATCACAGGAAAGTCTGGCTGAATGCGGGAAATATCAGAATAAAAACCGTAATATTATAGATTCGGTTTTAACCCTTTATAAAAATGGATTTCTTGTGTCAGCAGGGTTTATTGTTGGATTTGACAATGACGACCTGAATATTTTTAAAAGACAAATTGATTTTATACAAAAAACAGGTGTTGTAATTGCGATGATAGGGCTTTTGCAGGCATTACCCGGCACAAGACTTTATGAAAGATTAAAAAAAGAAAATCGGCTTTTAACGGATAGTTCGGGAAATAATACGGATTTTTCAATTAATTTCATCCCTAAAATTGGCTATGACGAACTTATTGAAGGCTATAAACATATTGTAAATACCGTATATTCAAAAAAAGAATATTACGAAAGGGCGCTTGTTTTTGTAAAAAATTACAATCATTACGTTGATGAATATTTTAAATCGGAATACTTATTTGCTTTGTTTAAGTCGATATTTTATATGGGAATACTTGATAAAAATAGGTTTTATTACTGGAAAACATTTTTTATAAGTCTTATAAAATATCCGCGGGCATTTACAAAATTTATAGCAATGTCTATATATTATGCGCATTTTAAAAAAGTTTTTGCTGATTATGCAATACCAATTCGTATTCAATCAAATAATAAACTATCATCTTAATTATTCCATAACTGCTCAGGTCATGCTCGCATGTCATTCCGAGGAGGGCAAGACTTATAAAACAGTATAAAAGCAGGTCGTTTTTATCTTGCCCGACGTGGGAATCTATCTGAATGAGCCAAGGGCTCATAGCTTGCAAGCAACATTTGAAAGATTGCCGCGTCGGGGCTTCGCCCCTCCTCGCAATGACACCTGAACAGTTACTTTTAACAAATTAATGTAAAAAAATGTTACGAAAATAATACGAATTGAATTTTTTTTAAGTATTTATATTTTATATAGATGTAGGGTAATAGTATATAGCAAAGATATATTAGAAACATACAGGCTTGCTTGTGTATTTCTAATACAAGGTAGATTAAGGTAAAAGTGGTGAATAAAGATGAGTGAAATATTTACAGGATATTCCATTCCAAAATCTTTGACAAAAAATGAAAATCAGATTATTTCAGATCTGAAAAAAATGTCTGTTCAGCAAAGCCTTGCGGAAGCAAATTCTAAAATTAACAGCGGTGAAAGCATTTTTAGTCTGAAACAAACTGATTTTTCATCAACAGAAACAGTATTTTTTGAAAAACTTTTTGAAAAAACATTGACTGAAAAAGCTTATCAAAGTATGCAAAAAGATTTGAGCTTATTACGTTTTCAAGAAAAAGCGCTGACTACAACACAAAGTCTTTCAGAGAAAAAAATTGTTGATCACGAAAATAATCTTAAATCGAATCCTGAAGTTATGGGGATTGAAAACGAAATCCGCAGTAACCAACAGGAAATTCAGAAAAAACAACAAGTTTTAGGCAACAGAACAAAAACGCAATCTCGTAATGAAAACATTTTGTCAAGAAATTCATTATTAAAAAATGACGTTGTTCAGCTTAGAAACGTTGAATTCAGTCTTGTTAGCGATATTGATTCAATAAAAGATCAAATTCAACAAATTAAAAGCGGTAAATTTTCTATTTCTGATCTTCAAAAAAGCGTAACAGGTTCAATTTCAACTTCTGCTGTTGATATAAGCAAAAATTCAGGCTCAAGCTCTTCCTTGACAGCGGCTTTAGGCAGTCAGCAGATTTCCGAAGACAAAGGTTTTCAGGATTTATTAAAGTCAGTAACAAGTGAGCAATCTCATAAAGCTCAGAAAGAAATTGAAAATCAAATTAAAAATACTATTATACAAGCTCTTGAAGGACTTCTGGGTCAGAAAGAAGATCAATTAAGCAGTACAAAAAATCAAATTAAAAATAAAGAAACACAATTAGACGATAACCAAACAAAATTTAACTCTTCTGAAGATGAAAACGCCACAGGCGTTGATGAAAACGAAACTTTACAACTGGAACTTGAAGAATTAATAAAACAAACTTCTGATCTTGTTGATTTAAGAATTAAAAAAGACCCTGAGCTCGTAAAATACACCTCAGTAGCAAACTTTTTTAACAATATTCTTATAGGTAATGAGCAAACAGGCGTTGGCATTAACCCTGAAAAAGCAAGAAAGAAAGATTCTTTTGCCGAAATTAAAGATGAGTATGAAAATAAAGCTTCTCAAACCGATACTTATCAGGAAATGTATGAAATCAGAAGTTTTCTGAGAAATGAAGCAAAATCTAATCTTGATAATTCGCGAAATCAGACATTAGAACAGGAAAACATTTTCTTATCCCTTCAAGAAACTTTTGAGAAACCGCAATAACTTATCTTTTATGGTCTTACAAAATTTATAAAGCTAAAAAGTTTTGATATAAAACTTTTTAGCTTTTGTGTTATTCCGGCTAATTTATTAAAAAGCTGATATTTAGAGCCCGTGCCGCCCGCAGGGCGGCGCAGGCTGTAGGTATCAGCTTTTTAACAAATTAACGAAAATTTATTTCGATTGGTATAAATTACTCTAGTTTAAGTTTAGTATAAGTTTTTTAACTTAATTATTGCTATTAAAATATAGTTTGCGATAACCTTTAAAAAGAATTTAAATATAATTCAGAGATTATAATAATGACTATAAATATTATTTTAGCGGATCATTCAACAGAACAGGCTGTTTTGGATACAGGATTAAAGCATATTGCAATAATAATGGACGGGAACAGAAGATGGTCAACAAAAAAACATCTGCCGTCAATGGTTGGGCATAAAGAAGGAGTTAACGCGCTCCAAAGAGCAATAAAAGCCGCCGATAAATTCAACGTAAAATATCTTACAGTCTACGCTTTTTCTACGGAAAATTGGGGAAGAAAGCATGACGAGGTGGAATTCCTCATGAAATTGTTAAAAGAAACAGTGCAAAATAAATTAAAAGCTTTACATAAAAACAATGTAAAGATAAGGATAATAGGAGATACAGCTCCCCTAAGCAGTGATTTAAAAACTGTTTTAGAAGAAACAGAAGAGCTTACACAAGAAAATACCGGATTAAATCTGCAAATAGCAATAAATTACGGGTCAAGAAACGAAATAACAAGCGCGGTCAGAAAAATTTGCGAAGACGTAAAAACCGGCATTATCGCTGATTCAGAAGAAATAACCGATAAACTTATAGAAAACTACTTGTATACAGCCGGAATTCCCGATCCTGATCTTTTAATCCGAACAGGAGGAGAACAGCGCATCAGTAATTATCTTCTGTGGCAGTTGGCTTATACAGAAATTTATATAACGGAAACTTTTTGGCCCGATTTTGATGAAAACACTCTTGGAGAAGCTATACAGATATTTGCAAACCGAAACAGAAGATATGGCAAGGATTAGACAATGTTTATGACGATAAATCTTACAAAACTTGTTTTTGCGACAAAAAACAAAAATAAACTTTCAGAAGTAAAAAACATGCTGGAAAATTCCAATATTGAGATTGTGGGAATTGAAGGAGAGTTTGATCCTGAAGAAACAGGCGCTACATTTGAGGAAAATGCCTTCATAAAAGCGTTTGAGGCGGCTAAGATTACAAACCTGCCTGCCTTGGGAGATGATTCAGGGCTTATGGTGGATGCTCTCGACGGTAGACCCGGGGTTTATTCCTCCAGATATGAAAAAACCGATGAAAAACGGATTAATAAGCTCTTGCAGGAGCTGGAACACACAAAACAAGCGGCAAGATCGGCAAGGTTTGTCTGTTCTATGGTAATTGCGCTGCCTTCAGGAGAAAAAGTTTTCTCAACAACTCAAAATTGCGAAGGAGAAATTGCTTTTTTGCCTTCCGGCAGTGAAGGCTTCGGTTATGACCCCATCTTTTATTTGCCGGAAAAAAATGCTACTATGGCAGAATTAACGATGGAGGAAAAAAATAAATTAAGCCACAGGGCTAAGGCGCTTGGGAAAACGCTTGAATGGCTGATTTCCGGAAAAAATAATTAAGGAATATATGGTTAAGCATGGTTAGACTTTTTTTTAAAAAATTAATTCTTTTAAGTTTTATATGCGTGTGTTTTGCTTCAAAAGCGTTTGCAGATGCTGGAAATGCTCCGGATACAGCATTAGAAAGCTTGGAAAATCAAATTAAATCGTCTGCAATCGATGTTAATGCGCCTGTAAATAATGGTTGTCCTGAAATAAATCAAAAAATCTTCTCTTTGGGAAGAGGAGTCGGGGCTTCATATTATCATCTTATAGATTTATCGGATAAATTAAGAGATAAACCCTATAAAGAGCTTAAGCAGGAGTATAATAACGCTTTTCAAACATTGAATATAATTGATATTATTCTAGATGACCTTAATATTCAAGGAAAATCAAGACAAAATTTGAATAAGGCAAGAATAAATTTCTATTCAGCCTTGCAGGATCAGGATTTAAGCGAAACAAAAATTTCTTTTGTCCGTGATTTGTTCGTTGTATTCTACGAAAATCTCATTCAGGATATTAACAGCGCATATTCCGACAATGGAAGTTGGTTTTTAACTCTTGGTTTTTATGCTTCGTTCCAGTTAGAGTCTATAAATTCAGACAGAGAGGAAAAAATACTTCTTTCAGGGTTTAAAAAAATAATAAGCAGAAGGACTTTCAGCGTTCCTGACAGCATAAATGAAAACCTGATTGCGGTTGATATGCTTGATAAGCTTTATATTACTCAGTCTGATTTGGTTTTGCTTAAAAAGAATCTTGCAAGTATTACTGAATACTTCACAAATTACCCTGAAAGCAAACCTTTATTTAATGAAATCAATGATCTTCTGGGTGTTTGGCAGGGAATTCTTATTAATCCCGATAATGAAAAACATGATATAATGTTGAGAGTTAAAGATGATTTGACCGCAAGCATGGATATTGATGGAATTGCTCATCATGTTATGATTTCAGACATAAAAATTGTTAATAACTATTTTACATTTATGTTTAAGCCGTTTGGAACCGAAAAATTATTTCTTAGGTTTAATGCTCAGCTTTCTGAAAACATATTTTCCGGTGAAATTACGGATGTTTTAGGAGAAAAAGGCTACTGGGTACTTGCCAAAACGGATGAAGAGCTTAAATTAAGCGATGAAAAGCTCACGACAATGGTTTCTTATATAAATCAAATTGAACAAAAAATGAAAAATCAGGAATAATTATATGCGAACATTTTTTTTGATAGCCCTGGGCGGAGCGATTGGAGCGCTTTTAAGGTTTATTGTAACAGAATTAACGACTAAGCTTACCGGAATAGCTTTTCCATGGGGAACAATCTTGGTAAACCTTGCAGGATGCTTTGTGATAGGTTTATTATGGGGCATATTTAATGACTTTGAGCCGGGGAATAATGCGAGATTGTTTGTTTTTACAGGAATATTAGGCGCTTTTACCACCTTTTCATCTTTTGCTCTTGAAAATTTTAACCTTTTTAGAAGCGGAGATATTCAACTGTTAACTTTTAATATTGCGATAAATAATATTCTCGGAATTGCTCTTGTTTTTGCCGGATTTTATCTTTCCAGCTTTTTATTTATAAAGCGATAAGCCATGAAAAAAATAAAACTCCTTCCTGAAAACCTTATAAACCAGATTGCCGCCGGCGAAGTGATTGAAAGACCAGCTTCTGTAGTGAAAGAACTCGTGGAAAACTCTATAGACGCCGGAGCAACAAGAATTGAAGTTGAAATATCAAACGGATGCAGAAATGTCAGAATCGCTGATAATGGGCATGGCATTGATAAAGAAGACGTCAGCCTTGCGTTTTCCAGGCACGCCACAAGTAAAATCATTGACCAAAATGATTTATGGAATATTTCGACTCTTGGATTTAGAGGAGAAGCTCTTGCAAGCATAATTTCTGTCGCAAAAGTTACCTGCATAACAAAAACTCAGGATTCCAACGTCGGAATAAAAGTTGAATGTGAAAATTCGGAAATTAAAGTTTCTGAAACCGGCTGCGCAAAAGGAACCATTATGGAAATTACAGACCTTTTCTATAATATTCCCGCAAGACTAAAATTCCTGAAAAAACAGCATACAGAACTTGCTTTAATCTCGGAAACCTTGCAGAGTTTAGCTCTTGCAAATCCTGAAGTCGCATTTAACCTTATAAATAATAAAAATTCAATATTAAAAACCTTAGGAAGTAATGATATTAAGGCAACTATAGGTGAAATTTACTCAAAAAACATTATAAGCGAATTTTCCGAAGTTTATAAGGAAGATCCGCCTTTTAAATTAAAAGTAACCGGCTTTATAAGTAACCCTGACTTTACAAGGTCAAACAAAAAAGCGATTTATACCTTTGTAAACCACAGAACAGTTAAATGTCCGATTATTTTAAAAGCGATTGATATGGCTTATAAGGACATGATTGCTTCCGGAAAATATCCTTACGCTGTTTTAAACATTTTAATTTCTCCGGAAGAAATAGATGTCAATGTTCATCCCGCAAAACGAGAAGTTAAATACAGAAATCCAAACCTGATTTTCAATTTTATATATTCCGCAATCAAAGCCGGACTTGACAGTAAAGCTTTTGCGCCTGTTCAAACAGATACAGATCGTGAACAAGCAGAAACAATTTCTTTTAATAATGAGATATCAAAACAACATAACAAAAACCATGAGCTTAAAGTTATTAATTTTACGGATTTTAATAAGCATTCTCACTCTAAAACAGAGGTATTTAATGAGATTGAGCCTGATGATATAAGAGAAGTCGTTATTAAAGAACCTATGCAAAGCAAATTTGAACTTATGTCTGATTATAAGGAAGATTTCGTCCAAAAGCCTTTAATAATAGGGCAGTTAGACAACACATATATTCTTTTACAGGCGCCTGAAGGACTTCAGGTTGTTGATCAACATATAGCTCACGAAAGATATCTTTATGAAAAACTTAAACAGGAAAAAACGCCTGCTTCACAGATGTTATTGATTTCTGAAAGCGTAATGCCTGATGAGGAGCAGATTTTTTTACTGAAAGAAAATGTTAACGCGCTGTTAAAATATGGATATGAGCTGGAATTTGTTTCTGGCGATACAGCGGTAAAATTAAAGCGGGTACCGCAAATACTGGCTCAAAAAGACCCGCAAAAGATCATTAATGATCTTTTAGAGGCATTAGAAGCCTCTCCGGATATTATTGAAGATGAATTATTAATGAGAATCGCCTGTAGAGCCTCTGTTAAAGCCGGAGAAAGGCTTTCTTTACGGCAAATGGAGGAATTAATAATTAACTGGCAAAAAACAAATTATCCAAAAACTTGTCCTCATGGCAGAAAAATTAGTCATATAATTTCCACAAAAGAAATAGCGGGCTTTTTTGGAAGATTAAAATAAGCTTTGGCAAGCTTATGCCAAGTCAGACTGTGTGAAAATTACTTATAATATTTTTTATGTAATTTTAAAATTAACGTGGAAATCGTCATTAAAGTGTTATGCTGAATTTGTTTCAGCATCTTTTCAGCATACAATACAATACTTACCGTTTCTTCATTTTCTTTTCTTTTTGAACGCAAAAAGAAAAGAAAACGAAGCAAAAGAAAAGAAAAACGAACATGACAAACTGACATATCCATCAGGGGCAAGCCCCCGAACCCCCTCGTATTTAAATGCTCACTTTTTGCTTTTGTCTTTTTATTCAGGTTTTATTTCTCGCGCAGTCTGAAGTTGGAATCCAAAGAGTATTATCAAATCTTCTTCCCCTCCCTTGGGGAGGGGGCAGGGGGAGGGGAAGAAGATTTATACCAATCGAATGTTTTTAGCGGCTCCCATAAAAATCAGCCGCCGCCGCAGAAACTGACAATCTCCAGGCGATCTCCTTCGGATATCCTGCTTGATTCATAATCCTGCTTGTTAATAATTTCCAAATTCTTTTCAACTACAAGCATTTTACTTTTTATTTCCATTGAATCCAGCAGTCCTTTTATTGTTAAGCCGTCCTGAATTTCTGTTTCGCCGCCGTTGACTGTAATTTTTATTGTTTTCATCTGTATAACCCTGTTTACTGCAACCCAAGATATTTATGCATTTGCGCAATTACCCGCGTATCCTTTATTTCTTTAAGAAATTCGTCCTGAATATACATTAGTTTTTCTGCCCAGTCTGCTTTTTCAGAAGTTTTTTCGCTCATCGGTTGTAAAATAAGAGGCATTGACCGTTTAGATGTCTTTAAAAGCTTTTTGACAAGCTCAATTTCAGTCTTTTTTATATTCTGATTTATTACAACTTTTGCAAAAAATTCTATCTCAAATAAATTTAAAATTTCGATAAATTTCTCATGTTCTTCAAAAGGCATAAGCTGAGCGGTAGAAGACTCTATTTTTATGTCCATCGACACAATATCAACATACGGAGCAATTTTTTTCATTTCAGAAACAAGTGTGCCGTTTGTTTCCAAGAAAATTTTTGGTTTATTATACTTATGTCTAAAATTTTCCAGAAAATTTTTCAGAAATTCCGCATGAACAAGAGGTTCACCGCCTGTAAAACTTATGCCGTGAAATGAAGACAGGTTAAATTTTTCAATCTCTTCAATTAAATTTTCGCAGGTGAACGGATTTTTAATTTCTTTAAAATTTTTCATATCAGCGTATATTTTGCAGAATTCCTGAGCTGAACTATTTGTGTCACAATAATTGCATTCAAGATTACAACCCGCAAGCCTTATAAAAAGCTGTTTTTGCCCGATATAGCATCCTTCTCCCTGAATTGACGGGAATATTTCAATTATATTTGACGATAATTTATTCATTAGTATATTATTTTATCCGGTTGATATTCGTTATTAGTTCCGAAAGAATCCCCGCTTTATCCCCGTTAAAAAGCTCCTGATATAGTCCGTAAGCTTTTTCATAATATTCTTCGGCTTGTAGTATATCGGTCGTTTTAAGGTAATAATCGCCAAAATTTTTGCATGTGTCGGCAATCATTTCTTTATAGCCAATTTCATCATTAATTTCAAACGATTGCTCGTTATATTTTCTTGCTTTATCAAGGTTTTCAGTTAAAATATATAGCTCTCCGAGTTTACAGAAAAGCTTTGCTATTCTTAATTTATCCTGTATTCTTTCTGCGATATCAAGAGAGGTTTTAAAACAGTTTTCTGCTTCCTTATAGTCTTTATTTGCAAGATAAAAGTTTCCGTATTCATAATAATTTTCAGCAATTCCGCTAAAATTATCGAGATTTTCATTTATTTGCAAGGATTCCTGTAAATAAATTTCAGCTTCTTCAAGTCGCTCTTCTTTTATAAGAATACTTGCCAATCCGCAAAGATCATCAGACAGACCTATTTTTCGATCAAGCGTTTTGTCTATTTCCAATGCTCGTTTGAACATTTCTTTTGAGGAAACATAATTTCCTTCTGTTTTAAGTATTTCGCCCATTACGGCAAAAGCGTTAGCTTCGCCTTCTTTCATTTTGCAAGTTTTGCAAAGGGTCATTGTCATGTCATAAAGCTGTTTTGCCCACTGAAGCTTGCCCCATTTCTGGTATAGTGAGGCTAAATTTGCGTAAGTAGTCGCAAGAGCCTCATTATTTCCAAGAAGTTTACTTATTTCAATTGTTTCTTTAAATATAGACTCGGCTTTTTCCATATTTCCAAGAAAATAGTTTATATTGCCCAGGTTGGAAAAAATAATCGGCAAATTTTCTTTATTATTAATATGTTTTGTTATTATAAGAGCTTTTCGGAACATGCCTTCTGATTCTTCAAGGTTTCCCTGAATATAATAAAAATTGCCCATATTTATGCAAATTCCGGCGACCCCTTCCATATTTCCAAGAGCTTCATCTATTTCCAGAGATTTTTTATACATTTCCTCAGCTCTGTTTAATTCGCCCCAGCCTGTATAAATCACGCCTAAATTGCAATATATGTTTGAAAGACCTTCTTTTCGGTCAATTTTTTCGTTTAATTCAAGCGCAACAAGGTATTGCTGTTCCGCTTGTTTAAGTTCCCCCTGAATTGAAAAAATTATCCCGATATTACAATGAATTTTCGCTTTTAAAATTTCTGTAATTTCACCGCAACTTAGAGCTTTCTGATAAAACTCCACCGCTTTTATATGTTGACCGTTTATAAAATGCCAATCGGCTTTTTCAATAATTTTAATAACCATAAATCACAAAATTTATAATAAAATCCTGATTAATTCCAGACATTTTCAATTATACTGAATTTTTTAATATATGTTAAGGGTTCAATGTGGATTGTTGTGAAATAATAATATTATTAAGTTACAGCGCAGCATGTAGTCCAAAAACGAGGCGCTGTCATTGCGAGGCGTTATAATGCCTCTAAAATACTTTAATATAACTAACGAAGCAATCTTCCATTGATGAATTTTAGCTAAAATTCATCAATGGAAGATTGCTTCGGAACAGGTTAACCGTTTATACTCCTAATTTTATGCCTCGCAATGACAGCTCCACGCTTATTGGCATTGAATTTCACAAAAAAATACGATGAACCTCTGTTAAGGGCGCTTATAAAAACAAAAGAATTTTTGAGAAAATAATCGTTGATTTGTTAAAAAGCTGATATCTACAGCCCGCGCCGTCCTGCGTAAAAATATAGCGGGCGTTTCGGTAAAATCGAAACGCCCGCTATTTAACTCGAATTGCTAATTAGTCGAAACGCTGAAATAGATTGAAATTTTATTTTAATTTTTTATGCGGCTCGCAGGCAAAGCCTGCGAGCCGCATGCCTTAAGAATGCGTAGCGGCTGGCGAAGCCAGCCGCTACGCCAAATATAAAATTATTTATTTAGCAATTCAAGTTATTTAATGTTTTATAAAAATTATATTTTTATTTTCCGATTTCTTTTTAAGATTCCTATATTATTTGTCGTTCCAGCCGTAATTATAAAATCCATCAGGAGCTTTATCAACATGTTTTATAACAACTCCACCGCCAGGACCGCAATGAACCCCTGTAAAATCGCCGTCAGCCTCTCTAATTGCGGTGTGAGTGCCACCTAAAGGTCCTACTCTTGTTTTTGCCATATACGCTTCCTGGCCGTTGCTTATAAAAGGCATTTCCATAGGGCGATTAAGACCAAGCGCGTTTCCCATAAATTGCAGCGCCATTCCTCTTAAGCCTAATCCAAAGCCTTTTCCGCCCATTCCTCCGCCAAAAATATTGTTCATGTTCATATTAGCCATAAATGGATCATTTCCATACATCATATTGTTCATTCCAGAATTCATGCCGATTCCCATGCCGGGATACGTTCCAAATCCGCCGGTAGGAGCCAGTCCCTGATTTAATTCTTTTCTGATTCCGAATGCTTCAAGACTGCCTGATTGCGCGTCAAATTGCGCGTATTTAGTGGTTTGTCCATTTGTTAAGCCTACTGTGCGGTTCCATTTTCCGTCCTGACCTAAAGAATAATTTTGAAAACCAACTGCCATAATTTTTCCTCCCAATATACCTTAATATATAACCTCTACCTGTTTTTAAATTAATCCCTATGGAAATTTCTATGAAAAAATTAACTTATTTAATTGTAAAAATCAGTTATCTTTCCTCTATACCTCTATATTTTTATAAAAACAAATTGTTTGAAAAAATTGCTATTTTTTTTAAAAATTTTTGTTTTTTTTTAAATAATTATTAATATTGCTTAAAAGAAGCTAATGACCTCTTTTAACCATTTAATACCAAGTTGCAATCAATGTAGTATTAAATCACCCTCCCCCTGCCCCCTCCCGAAGGGAGGGGAAGAAGAATTGATAAGGTTTTTGCCGGCGCAGCCGGCAAAAACCTTATCAAAAAATATTACTCTTTTGATTGCAAGTTGGTATAAAAATATTATTCATCTTCATGGAGGTTATGTTCTTTAAAAAATTCCCGCAAAATTATAATGGTGTATAAATATGAGGTTTAAGAGTGCCGTTTCGGTATAGGCTTGAAAAAGTCCTGAAATACAGAATTCAGAAAAGAGATGAGCAGTTTAATGTAGTCAGAGAAGCTCAGAACGAAGTTTTAAGGATTCAGGCTGAAATAAATAAAAATATAAATACGGTTAATTTATTAAGAAAAAGTATGCGCTCAGCTCCTTATTCCATGATGGAAAGCTATGACGTTTATATCAAACACCTGTATACGATTATAGAAGAGCTGGAAGAAGAAAAACAAAAAGCTATAGAACGACTTGAAGAAGAAAAAGAAAAACTGAAAGAACTTGAAAAAGCTGTAAACGTTCTTGAAAAACACAAGGAAAAAGCCTACGATCAATATAAAGAAGAAGAAAAAAGAGCTGAAATGAAAAGGTTAGACGAAGTTGCAATCCAGAAATATTTTGCGAAAATGAAAGAAAAAATCGAAGAAGAGCTCTCCGAAGAAGAAAGGTTGCTTTTAAATGATAATCAACAGTAAAGAAGTTAATTCCAATAGTTTAAATTTGGATAATAATATATACCCTAATTCAGCCAAAACGTTTTCTTTTGAGCTGGCTTTGCCTAAGTTTAAAGATTTTCTTAAGGAAATTAAGGAAAATGAAGAGTTTTCAGAAATGCTGGACAGCAAAGAAGCTTTGCAAGCAGGAAATATACCTGCGCAAGCAAGTTTAAGCCAGGCAAGAGCCGATCTTGTAAAAAGTCTTTTAGAGCTGGCTGAAAAAGATAATGTTCCCGTTAAATTAAGCAGTCTTGAAGAGATAAGGTTTTTTGTAAAATCGGGAAAATTATCTGATCTCGATAAGGATTATGCATTAAAGCCGGATTCCTTTTCAAAGGATGATTTTGAATTTTTTAAGCTGCGCGCTGAAAAAAAAGAAATTATATTAAATGATATAAATACTCAAAATTCTCAGGTTAATTTAATGGTTGTTGATAATTCAAATCAGATTTCTTATAAAAGTTTAAACTTTTCAAAAGGTCTTTTTAACCTTATAGAATATTCTTTTCAAAAGCAAAAGCCTGTAAGACTTGATTTTACAGGGAATTCTTCTGTAATACTAAAAATGAATCAGAACGGTAAATTGACTGCTCAATTTATTTCAAATGATGCGGCAATGGAATATATTTTAAGAAGCAGTATTCCAAACCTGAAAAACAAGTTGGATGCAGAGGGAATTCCTTATGAAGAAATTTTTTACAAAGAAAATTCAGAAAAAAATAATAGAAAAAAAGATAATCAAGGAGATAAAAAATGAGAGATTCCTTTATTACAGCGGTTAATACCCAACAGATCACGAAGGAATGGATAGATCAGATTGCTGTTAACCTGACTAATATTTATACGCCGGGTTATAGAGAAATAAATTCAACATTTAAAAATTTTCTTGACGGCACAACTCTTGATGACTTAAGGGTAAAAATAGGTCAGGGCAAAGCTTATCCCGGAACATCAGACGAGAATGTATATCTGGAAGGGCAGGGATTTTTTGTGGCAAAAAGACCTGACAACAAAACTTTATACACAAGACTTGGCGAATTTACATTTGATAAAGAAGGAACATACCGGACAAAAGAGGGTTATGCCGTTCAGGGGTATCTTCTTAATGATAAAGGAGAAATTCAGGCAGGAGTTCCTTCTTTCGCTGATCCTGCAATGTCTAAAGCGGAAGATAATCTGGCAATGGTTCCCACTACTGAAATAAAGCTTTGGATTGATCCGAGCAACGGAAAATATCTTGGAAAATACGAAGAATTCAAGATTGAAGGCGATGGTGTTTTATACGGTAAAGCCGATGACGGAAAAATAAAAGTTCCTTTATATAAACTTGCTGTTTTAAATTTTCATAATGCCGCGGCTATGACTCAGGTAACCCCGGGATATTATATAGAAAACGAGGAATCAGGGGAAGCTGTAGTCGGTCGGGGTGAAATAAGAAGCGGACTTATCGAGATGGCAAACACCGATTTCAAGGCAAACGTCACTTATTATCAGCAAGCAAGAATGCAGATGGAAATGGCAAGTAAGCTTATTACAACAAACAAACAGCTTCTCGAAGACGCTTTAAGGCTTCTGCAATAGGGCATATTGGTTTATAATTATAAAATATTAAATTAAGGGCGTTTTGCCTTTGGCAAAACGCCCTTAATAATCTTGCTCAACCAGCTCCCTCCAGAGCGGGGGCGGGAATTCAGCATACAATGCAATGCTTGCCTTTTCTTCATTTTCTTTTCTTTTTGAACGCAAAAAGAAAAGAACCCGCAAAGCGGGACACTTGGGACTCAATCCAAGTAACAGTTCCCTATTAATGCGCCTTAGGCGCGCAAAAGAAAAGAAAAACTGAACCCCAAGGGGACAAGACTGTCAGGGGCAAGCCCCCGAACCCCCTTGTATTCAAATGCGCGCTTTTTGGCTTTTCTTGGCTTTTTATATAAAAAATATTATAGGTCATAAATTCCATAAAATTAACTTATACCAATCAATTTTAAAAACCGGTAAATAAAAAAGATGGTTTTTATAAATCCTTAATTAGCGGGTGTTTTGCCGAAGGCAAAACACCCGCTATACCCTTACCCAGCCCGCGCCGCCCGCAGGGCGGCGCGGGCTGTAAGTATCAGCTTTTTAACCAATTAACGAAAACTTATTGAGATTGGTATAGCTGAGCGCTGCATTTAATGTAACTTGGCATTACAACACTATGCCATTTTTTCCCTGACCAAAAGTTGATATTACTTGACTTTAGATCATTGTTGTTTTACATGTTATTAATAAGTGTCAAATATTGTAATTTAAATAAAATTTAAAATTACAAATGTAATTCCAAGGAGAAAAATAAGTGCCAACAATTAATCAATTAGTGTCAAATGAACGTAAAAAAATCATAGATAAAACCAAATCGCCGGCATTAGTATCCTGCCCTCAAAGAAGAGGGGTTTGCACAAGGGTTTATACAACAACCCCGAAAAAACCTAACTCGGCTCTGAGAAAAGTTGCCAGGATAAGGCTTACAAACGGATTTGAAGTAACAGCATATATTCCGGGAATAGGACATAATTTACAGGAACACTCTGTGGTGTTGATTCGTGGCGGAAGAGTAAAAGACCTGCCCGGAGTAAGATACCATATTGTTCGTGGAACTCTGGATTCAGCCGGCGTTCAAAAAAGAAATCAGGCAAGAAGTAAATACGGCGCAAAAGTGCCTAAAAAAAAGTAAATTAAAATAATAATTATTGGAGGAACATAATTAATGTCACGCAGAAATAAACCGCCTAAAAGAATGCCCGTTCAAGACGCAATATACGGCAGCGCCGATGTTGCTAAATTTATTAACAGGCTTATGCGACGCGGTAAAAAAAGCATTGCGCAAAAAATATTTTATAACGCAATGAATATAGTAAAAGAAAAAACAAAAGAAGAGCCTTTGGAAGTTTTCCAGAAAGCTTTAAAAAATATAGTTCCGCTTGTTGAAGTAAAAGCAAAAAGAATCGGCGGATCCACTTATCAGGTTCCTACAGAAGTAAGACCTGACAGAGGCGTGGCTTTAGGTTCAAAATGGATTATAGATATAGCGAAATCAAAAACCAGCAAGCCGATGGAAGAAAAATTGGCGACTGAAATATTAAGCGCGGCTAATGGTGAAGGCGCTGCCGTTAAAAAACGTGAAGATACTCACAAAATGGCAGAAGCAAATAAAGCGTTCGCGCATTACAGATAAAAAAATGATTTTTTGTTTTAAAATTTCAGTACAAAGTAGTATATCTCTTTGTACTGTTGTATTTTATACTTTAAATTAAAATCTTTAAATTGAACAAGTTTAAATTAATACAGTCTTAATATGTATACGCAAGAATAAAATTTATCAGTTTTAATATAAATGTAAAATTATTGAAAAAAGAAAAAAATAAGGAAAAATAACATGAGCAGAAAATATGAACTAAGTAAATTGAGAAATATCGGTATAGCAGCCCATATAGATGCCGGCAAAACGACAACTACAGAAAGAATCCTGTTTTATACAGGTTTTAGCCATAAAATCGGTGAAGTGCACGACGGAACTTCCGTAACAGACTTTATGGAACAGGAAAGAGAAAGAGGAATTACAATAACCTCTGCGGCTGTTACAAGTTTCTGGAAAAATCACCAGATAAACATTATCGATACTCCCGGACACGTTGATTTTACTGTTGAAGTTGAAAGATCACTTCGTGTTCTTGATGGCATGGTTGCTGTTTTTTGCGCTGTAGGCGGCGTTCAGTCCCAGTCAGAAACTGTATGGCGTCAGGCAAACAAATATCAGGTTCCAAGAATTGTATTTGTTAATAAAATGGACAGAGTCGGCGCTAATTTCTTTAAAGTTGTTTCCCAGGTAAGAGATCGACTACAGGGAAATGCTGTTCCGATCCAATTACCAATAGGAAGCGAAGATACTTTTAAAGGAATTATAGACGTAGTAAGACAAAAAGCTTATATTTATGAAAACGATTTAGGAACAGATATAAAAGAAATTGATGTTCCGGAAGAATTCCAGGCTCAGCTTGCAGAATATAGAGAAACGCTTATTGAAGCCGTTGCAGAGCATGAAGATGAATTAATGATGAAATACCTTGAAGGAGAAACTTTATCCGAAGAGGAAATTATCACGGCTCTTAGAAAAGCAACTGTAGCAAACAAAATAATCCCTGTAATTTGCGGAACAGCCTTTAAAAACAAAGGCGTTCAGCTTCTGCTTGATGCTGTAGTGGATTATTTGCCTTCACCGCTTGATGTTCCTCCTGTTGAAGGCGTGTCTTTAGATGGAGAAAATATAATCAGAAACAGTGATGACTCAGAACCTTTTTCGGCTTTGGCTTTCAAAATTATGACAGACCCTTATGTAGGCAGATTAACTTTCATAAGAGTTTATAGCGGCGTTTTAAATTCAGGCAGTTATGTTTTAAATACAAAAAACAATAAAAAAGAACGTATAAGCAGAATCGTGCAGATGCAAGCCGATGCGAGAACAGAAGTTCCCGCTGTCAGATCAGGCGATCTTGCCGCTGTAGTAGGCTTAAAAGATACTACAACAGGCGATACCCTTTGTGATGAAAAATCACCGGTTATTCTTGAGTCAATAGAATTCCCTGAACCGGTTATTTCTATTGCAATTGAGCCAAAAACAAAAGCGGATCAGGATAAACTTTCTATAGCCCTTAACAAGCTTGCGGAAGAAGACCCGACGTTCAGAGTTAAGATTGATGCAGAAACCGGACAGACCATTATTTCAGGTATGGGCGAACTTCACCTTGAAATTATCGTTGACAGGCTTCTTAGAGAATTCAAAGTCGGCGCAAATGTCGGCAAACCTCAGGTTGCATACAGAGAAACCATCACTAAAGCAATTAAAGTCGAAGGCAAATTTGTTCGTCAATCGGGCGGTCGTGGTCAATACGGACATGTATGGCTTAATATTGAGCCGTTAGAACCCGGATCAGGCTTTGTTTTTGAAAATAAAATTGTAGGCGGAGTAATTCCGAAAGAATATATACCTGCGGTACAAAAAGGTGTAACAGAAGCTCTTGCCGGAGGAATTATAGCCGGATATGAAGTTATAGATTTAAAAGTTGCTGTTTATGACGGAAGCTATCACGAAGTTGACAGTAGTGAACTTGCGTTTAAAGCGGCAGGAAGCATTGCTGTAAAAGACGGCGTTAAGAAAGCTTCTCCTATAATTCTTGAGCCGATAATGAAGGTTGAAATTGAAGTTCCTGAAGATTACCTCGGCGATGTAATCGGCGATCTTTCAAGCAGAAGAGGTCGTGTCGACGGAATGGAAGCGATTGAAGGAACAGGATTGCAGAAAGTTAACGCTTTTGTTCCTTTAGCTGAGATGTTCGGTTATGCGACTGATATAAGAAGCAAAACTCAAGGCAGAGGAACTTTCTCAATGGAGTTTGCAAGATATGAGCAAGTGCCTTCAATGATTTCCGAGAAAATCATCGGAAGTTGCGGAGTGGCTTAATATTAACAGTTTTTATAAATCCTTAATTTGCGGGCGTTTCTCCGTAGCGCAAGCGGGAGTTTTAACTCAAAGTCGGCGGGTCGCAAAGCGACCCGCCGACTTGTTTAAATAATTTTTTACAAAATTCTAAAAACTTTTTTAGATCACTATATAACTTAGGGCAATTCAATTCTAAAAATTAAATAACTTGAATTGCTAAATAAATAATTTTATATTTGGCGTAGCGGCTGGCTTCGCCAGCCGCTACGCCGTTTTAAGGGCATGCGGCTCGCAGGCTTTGCCTGCGAGCCGCATAAAAAATTAAAATAAAATTTCAATCTATTTCAGCGTTTCGACTAATTAGCAATTCGAGTTAAAAAAGACGTCATGCTAAATTTATTGCGCGAAGCAGGCGTTGCTGTCCGCTAACGCATTTCAGCATCTATCCAATTTGGCTAAATTACAAATAAATGCAATCTGGATAGACCCTGAAACGAGTTCAGGGTGACGTTTTGTTCCTGTTTAACATACGATAGAATTGAATTACCCTGCTATATAAGTAACAGACAAAAAATTTTCAACTCTTATTAAATTTTGCCGAACGAGCGAAGCGAGTGGGGCAAACAAACAACAAAAGCCCCTTCCCTTTGAAGGGAAGGGGTTGGGGTTGGGTAGATAAAAACCTGAAAACTTTTTGTTACCTACTTAACTCAAATTGCTAATTATTTTTTTAATCGTCATTCTGAGGGCTTCAGCCCGAAGAATCTTGTTGTATATAAGCCATTAGATGTTTCGCTTCGCTCAACATGACGGTTTCGGTTAATTAGCAATTTGAGTTATATAAAAATAAAATTTACCCCGAGAAGATTATTTTTATTTGAGTATAGTTAGTAAAATTATTATAATAGAGTAATATTAATTTAAAGTTTAAAATAAACTGTTAAGGATAAATTAAATTATGAAAAAATATTCTGTTGGAGTTGATCTTGGCGGCACAAAAATATTAGCGGGCGTTGTTAATACGGAAACAGGAGAAGTTATAAACTCCACAAAAAAGAAATCCCGCAACGTAGAAGGTGAATCTGTCATTCAAAAAATAATTGATTCGATTGAAAAAACAGTTGCTGAATCAGATATAGCAATTTCTGAAATTTCATCAATCGGCATTGGAGCGGCAGGACAGGTGGACAGAGAAAAAGGCATCCTTGTTTCCGCCCCAAACCTTGATTGTTTTGATCTTGAATTAAAAAAAATTATTGAAAACCATTTTAAAATACCTGTTTTTGTAGGCAATGACGTGGAAGTGGCAACTATTGGCGAAATTAAATTCGGCAACGGAATCGGATATAAAAATCTTGTGTGTATATTTGTCGGCACAGGCGTTGGCTCTGCAATAGTTTGTGATGGCAAATTATACAGCGGCGCAACCGGAACAGCTGGTGAAGTAGGGCATATAATCGTATCAACCGGCGGCAGGCTTTGTGGATGCGGCGAAAACGGTTGCCTTGAAGCCTATGCCTCAAGAACCGCTATTGAGAAAAAAATCGTCGGTGTCATAAAAAAAGGTCATAATTCCATAATTCAAAGCTTATTGCAGGAAAACGGCTCTATAAAATCAAAACATATAAAAAGAGCGTTGGAATTAAACGATGAAGTGGTATTTAACGCAATAACAGAAGCGGCGGAATATTTAAGCAGCGGCATAGCCTCTGTAATTAACTTTTTCAACCCTGAAATAATTATTTTAGGCGGCGGACTTATTGAAGCTGTAGACTTTTTCTTTGATATAACCGTTAAAAAAGCTCATGCCAAGGCTCTTGCAATTCCATCAGCTCAGACTAAAATTATCAGAACAGGTCTGAAAGATTTTGCGGGCATGACCGGAGCGGCTCTTCTGGAAAAATATTATGAAAAAGGAGCGATATAAATAAAAACTAAATATAGAGAGGAAAAAGTTTTCATGAAATTATGCAAATCGGCATTATATCTTGTAATTTTAGTTGGAATTTTAATTTTAAGCAGTCAAAAGACATTTGCAGAAGAATATATGCTTCCAAAATCTTTTTCAATCGAAAAATCGACAATTTCTTTAGAAGATTTAAGTTCACAAAAACCTGCGCAGCAAATAAATATAACTGTAAAATCCGCTTCACAAACTCCTCAAAATATTAAGCAGGTTACGCTTATTAAAAAAAACGCTGTTGTTGCAAACATTTCTCTGACTGATCTTATACAAAATTTTAATGACAGCTATTCAAAAACCCTGGAATCAACAATGACGACGTTAGCGCAGTTTAATATAGAGCCTTTGTTTTATGACAGTTCAAAAGGGCAAATAAAAGCGAAATTAATTTCAGGAAAAGAAATCTTTATTTTACTTCTTCCTTCTCGAGAAAAACTTACTCACGTCAGGATTACTCCTGCTGACGGGCGTTATAACCTTTCAAAAGAATTAGTCAGCGAAATTTTTATAAATATACAAAGAAATTTATATAATGACATTAATTTAAATTAGTATTCTGTGAAAACTGATGAAGCCGAAGAATTTTTAATTATGATAATTACAGCAGGCAAATATAAGGGGAAAAAAATCAAAACTAATAAAGCGCAAACGCTGCGCCCTACTTCTTCTAAGGCGCGGGAAAGCGTTTTTAATATTGTCATGCTAAAAGAAACCGGAACTGTTTTTTATGAAGAAGAAACAAGATTTCTTGATCTCTTTGCCGGTAGCGGGATTATGGGGCTGGAAGCTTTAAGCAGGGGCGCAAATAAAGTTGTTTTTGTTGAAAAAAATCCTGAAACAATAAAAATTCTTAAACAAAATATTTCTCAATTTGAAAACCAGGATAAAATTCAGTTTTTTGCGGGGGATTCTCTAAAAATTCTTAATAAATTCAATGAAAATGAATTTAATTTTATATTTATCGATCCGCCATATAAATCCGGTTTATATGAACCTGTTTTAAAAAAAATTAAAGAAACAGGCATTTTAAAAAATAACGGAATTATTATTATTGAGCATGCTAAAGAAATTAATGCGGCAGATATTGCAATCAGACATGGATTTAAAGTTTATAAAACAAAAACATACGGAGATACGCTGATAACAGTTGTTATGCCAAGTCAGACCGTGTGATGCTAAGTCGCAATTAAGTATACCAATCAATTTAAAAAACCGTTAAATAAAAAAGATGGTTTTTGTAAATCCTTAATTAGCTGGTGTTTTGGCTTTGCCAAAACACCAGCTATACTCTTACTCAGCCCGCGCCGCCCGCAGGGCGGCGCGGGCTATAGATATTAGCTTTTTAAGCAATTATACTAAAATGTTGTAATAATAACGAAAAATAAGATTAAGATTGGGGCTGTCCCAAAAGAATGGACAGCTCCTTTAAATTTTGGTAAAATAATTATACTGAAAGCATTGTAAACAGGGGAGCTAAGCCGGCATGAACAAGAAAGTTGTTTTTAAATACTACAATATG
>JAKLDH010000028.1 GCA_022703625.1 Cyanobacteriota bacterium
AATACCGCTTGCTTTTTCTTCAGGAGCCGCATCAATTTCATCGAATTTTTTAGCGGCAGCTTGTCCCATTGCCGCTAAACTAAATGTAATAGCAGCTGTTAATGTTGTTTTGCCGTGATCAACGTGTCCGATTGTTCCTACGTTTACGTGTGGTTTTGTTCTTACAAAAGTTTCGCGAGCCATTGTCAACTCTCCTTCTTTAATTTAATGATTTCTATAATCTCTTTGATACTTATTTCTGTTGTACCATTACCATATTTTTCTATTTTCACTTGTTTTAGCCCATGACGAGAATTGAACTCGTGACCTTCCCCTTACCAAGGGGATGCGCTACCTCTGCGCTACATGGGCATGTTTATATAACATAACATGTAAGTAACTATCATATTTGCTACATAACTCACTGTCAAGCGATCAGCATATTTAAAATATTACAATAAAAAAATAATTTTTCCAAAATCTATATAAAGACAGGGTAATTCAATTCTGAAAAATAAAATTAAATGACATTATGTATTTTTGTTAATATAATAGATAATAAAATAATACTTTACAATAACGGTCTTTAAGGTTTAAAAAAGCGAAATTAAAGGAATATATCATTAAATTCAATTGTATACTAGAATGAGTTTAGTTTTCGGAAAAACCGGCAAAGCCGGATTTTACCAAAAACACACTCCCGCTCCGCCATACCGCTCACGGCGTTTCAAATTAAAAGCCCAAATTCATTATAGGAGCGGTATAATTAATATCTTTAAAGGATTATATTTAAGATAGACTAATTTAATATAAAATAAGATCGATACAAGGAGAGTAACGATATGTCAATGCAGTTTAGCGGATTAGGGTCAGGATTGCCTATTCAGGAATGGGTCGATTCTTTGATTCAGGCTGAAAGCTTAAGGCTTGAGAAATATAATACTAATAAAACCAAGTATCAATCTTCTAAAACGGTTTTAAACTCCGTAGAATCCAAATTTTCTTCTTTAAGATCAGCTCTGGAAAAACTTACAGACGCTAATCTTGCTTCTACAATGGACCTTTTTGTAAAAAAAGCAGGAGCAAGTTCTGACGATACAATCGCAACGGCAAGAGTTGCGAATAATGCGGCTGTACAAAAAATTGATCTGCAAGTTGAAAGACTTGCAACCGCAACAACTGCAAAAAGTCTTTCTGAAGTCGGTCAAATAATAGACGGCTCTGAAACATTTACCACTCTTGCAAACGGAGCGGCAAAAGAAGGCTCTTTCAGTTTCTATATAGACGGAGTAAAACAGGAATTTGAAATAGAAGCTGACGATACTTTGCAAGATATCGCGGATACAATAAATAATGCAGGGATTACAGGACTTGAAGTCGGCATTAATGCCGGAAAATTTGAAATAAAAATTGATGATGACGAAATAAGCAGTTTTAATATGGGCGCAAGTTCGGATACAAGCAATTTTCTTAATGTAATGCGTCTGGCTACCGCTGAAGCGCAAGTTATATCTGATGATCCTTATGAAACTTTGTATACAAGCGTAAATAGCATAACTAAAGTTGATATTACAAAAAAAATCATCGGAAACGAAGCAAATCTTGCGGGAACTTTCAATGAAGCTTCATATAAATTTAAAATTGGCGGTTCTGAGTTTACGATAGACGCTAACACCACTTTTCAGGATTTAATAAGCTCGATAAATAACGATGATGACGCCGGAGTTCTTGTTAGTTTTGACATGAGAGAAAATAAACTTAAAATAACCTCTGAAACAGCTGGTGAAACGGCTATTAATTTTGAAGACACCTCTGGAGATTTTCTTGAACAAATGGGATTAATAACCCCAACCGGAGATTCTATTTCTTCTCAAACACTTGGCGATAATGCCTTAGTAAAGATTAACGGTTCAGCTCAAGCTCTTGAAGTTAATTCAAATACTCTTTCTGCTGATATAAGCGGTATTACAGGAGTTACTATAAAGCTTCTCGATGTAACAGAAGCCGGTGAATCAATTAAAATAAGTATTGATCAGGATACAGAACCATTAACAACAGCAATGACTTCATTTGTGGAAAAATTTAACGCTGTAATTAATGAAATAGATAAAGAAACAAAGTCCGGACAAAAATTAGCGGGTGAACAATCGGTTATTTCCTTAAGAAACAGCTTAAGATCAATGGCAACCGATATGGTTGGCGGACTTACAAAATATAACAGTTTTGGCATGATCGGAATATCAACCGGAGATGTTGGCGCAAGCGTTGAAGAAGACACCAAAACTCTGGAATTTGATGCCGACGCTTTTCTTGAGGCTCTTCAAACCAGACCTGACGAAGTAAAGGCTTTGCTTGTTGGAGATAAATCAAAAGGCATCAAAGGTATTTTGGAAAAACTTGAAGCCAAGGTTGAAAGCTCTATTGATCCTGTTAACGGTTATTTTGCGGCAAGAGAAGACTCTTACGATGCCAGCATTAAAACCATTAATGATTCAATAACCAGAGAAGAAGAGCGTCTTGAAACGAGAAGACAGTATCTTCTCAAAAAATTCAACCAGATGGATCAATATATTAGCCAAATGCAGCAACAACAGTCAGCTCTTGCTATGTTGTAATTCTTTTATCTTTTTTATACCAATCCAAATAAGTTTTCGTTAATTGGTTAAAAAGCTGATATATATATTATTTTCATCAATTAGCCAATTAGCAGGATTGTTTATAATATATTCTGAAATTGTATTAAATTCCTCTTGGTTTCTTATAATTCTTTCATAATAATTTCTTTGCCAGATTCGTTTATTAAATGCAGGGTAAATTCCATTTTTAACGCCTTTAATATATTCATTTGTTGTCATTGTTTTAAACCATTGGATAATTTCAAATAATTTGTAGGGGCGAACCTGTGTGTTCGCCCCGTGCGGTTCTTTATTTTCATCAGGGCAGACCCATGTGTCTGCCCCTACGTCTATTAGGGAGATTATGCAATGTAAATGGTTTGGCATTATTACATATTCATTTATAGAGATGTTATTAAATTTATTGGTAGTGGCAATTAACCATTGTTCAACCATTTTACCTGCGTTATTTAAAATTATTCGATTATTATTGATTTCTCCTAAAATCTTTTCTCTGCCTTGAGCGCAAATTGTAAAAAAATAAGAACCTGCTGAAGAATAATCGTATCCTTTAAGTCTTATTGATCTTCTATGTTGCTTTTCTGAATCGGGGCGGGTGTCGCGCATTTTGGATTACATGTTTTCTATACTATTAGCCTTATTTATAATAATTCTTTAAAAACTAAAAATTAATTTAACATAGCGCTAATTTACCTGCCTTAATGCTTTAAGCTCAAAGATTTTTATGGGTTCGGAACTTTGAGTTACACACACAGAATCTATCTCTTCAGCTTCAATTTTGTCTTTAACTCTATTATAAGTGGTTTCGCTTATTAAAATTGAGGTTTTATAAAGCTTATTAAAGGATTCCAGACGGTTTGCGATGTTTACCGTGTTGCCAATTGCGCTGTATTCAAATCTTTCTTTAGCTCCGACATTGCCCACAAAGGCTTCGCCGGTGCTTATTCCTATTCCGACGTTTATTTCAGGCTTGTTTTCCTTCTCCCATTTTAGTTTTAAATCCTGTATGCGTTCATACATTTCAATAGCGCATCTGACCGCATTTTCGGGATGATCGGAACATTCAATCGGCGCGCCGAAGATTGCCATTACAGCATCGCCTATAAATTTGTTGACAGTGCCGTGATATTTGAAAATTACAGGGATCAGTTCGTTAAAATATTCGTTTAAAAGCTCGCTTACCTTTTGAGGGTCTGTTGTTTCAGAAATAGAGGTGAAATTTCTTATGTCAACAAATAATACGGTTATATCCGAGCGTTTCCCTTTCAGTTTCACACTGTCAGGATTTTTCAGGATTTCTTCCATAATGTCTTTTGAAACATATTTTGCGATTAAATTTTTAGTTTTTCTTTTTTGAGCATCTTCTATAAAATACTCATAGCCGTAACCAATAAACATTGTGCAGATAATAAAAACCACAGGCGTTACAGGATCAGGAGCGTAGTTGTTTGGATAAAAGAAAAATAAGCAGGCATAGAAGTATCCTACCGATAAAAACGTCAAGGATATTGAACTATATATTGGCGGCAAATAAAATATAGCTGAAAATCCTATAATTATTGAAAAAAATAAAATTAAAATATCCTGAGCCTTTGAAAATCTTGTTATAAAGTCGTTATTAATCAAATTATCTATAATGGATGCCTGAATATAGATTCCCGGATAGTCAAATTTAAGTGGTGTAGACTTTATATCCTTAAGCGCAGTTGAAGTTGCCCCTAATACAACAATCTTGTCTTTAAATATCGAGCTGTCTATTAAAGGTGGCTTGTTTTGCCGAATATTTTTATAAGATTCAATGATCTTCCAGGCGCTAATGGTTTTATAAGGGTAAGAATGTTTATTATCATTTGATTTATACCATTTTATAAAGCTAAAACTTCCGTTTTCATTGGAAAAAATCGGAATTTTAAAATTCTTTTCTTCAGAGTTAATTTCAAGCAAATTTTCCTTTAATACAAATTTTGCGTCGGGATAAAGCTGTTTAAAGACGGCTACTGCCAGAGAAGGGTAATAACTGTCTTTGTAAAGGAATAAATGCTCTGTTTTTCTGATGATTCCGTCGTTATCAGGGAATGAAAGCACTGACCCGAAGCTTTTTGACGTATTTATAATTTCTTCAACAGAATAAGAAGAGCTGGAATATCCGGATTTTTCTTTTAAATACACTGATCTTAAGTCTTTCACCTCAACAGAAAACTTTTCGCTGAACAGCTCATTCAATTTTTGTTCGTTTATATGCTCAAAATGGTCTGTTTCTTTGCTAAAAAAGACTCCTGGTATTATTTTATTCAAGCTGGAAAACCTTTTAAAAAATTCTTTATCGTATTTTTCCTGTCCGTATGAAACTATTACTGAATCAAAAGCGATTAATTTACTTTCGGCGACGTTTTCCAGGTATTCAAAAATATCCGCATAATAAGTTCTTTTCCAGGGCCATCTTCCTATTTTTTTTATGGACTGGTCGTCAATTGCAACGACAATTATTTCTTTAGACGTTTTTTGAGGGCATGTTATTCTTATTAAAAAATCATAGATCGGATTTGAGAAAAAGTTCACGCACAATGCATAAGCTGACCAGAGAAAAATAAAGCTTAGTATTGTTAATACAAAATAATTTTTAAGATTTTTTTTATGATAGTTCATTTTTAAAAAATATTTAACTCAAAAGGTTTTTAACAATTTTATTTTAACCAATGAAGTTAAATAATGCCAGTTTGTAAAAAGAATTAGCGATGAATAAGAAAAGAAGAAAAAGTTTTTAAGCATAATTTGTAAATTATTTAACTTGAATTGCTAAATAAATAATTTTATATTTGGCGTAGCGGCTGGCGAAGCCAGCCGCATAAAAAATTAAAATAAAATTTCAATCTATTTCAGCGTTTCGACTAATTAGCAATTCGAGTTATTTATACTATATCAATCCCAATAAGTTTTCGTTAATTTGTTAAAAAGCTAATATCTATAGCCCGCGCCGCCCGCAGGGCGGCGCGGGCTATTCAAGGGCATAGCTGGCGTTTCGGCGAAGCCGAAACGCCAGCCAATTAAGGACTTACAAAAATCATCTTTTTTATTTGCCAATTTCTGTTAATGATTGGTATAGTATATTGCAAAAAGAGCCGCCTTAAAAATCAGACGACTCTTTTTTTATGATTTAATAATTTGCTTTGACTTATTTATACAAAGGCATTAGCTCTTCAATCTCCTGTGGAAGCTTTCCCAGGCAAATATCCGTGAAAACTCGATAATCTATATTACTGAATAAATTATCAATAGATTCAAGATACTGTAAATAACCGTCATCAATGTTATTGTTTTCAATCATTGCGGCAAGAGCTTCGAAGTTCTCCTGATGTTTTCTAAATCTTTCGACTGCATAATCACGAGCCTGCCATGTTGTTACCAGGAAAGGCCAATCACTGCTTTGAAGGAGCAGATTTTCTCTTACCATCTGATTTAATGCTCGATGTAACACTTTATTTGAAGGTATTTGAGGATATTTACTGACTATATCTGCGGTTCTTCTTTCAGCAGAGTGAATTATAGGCCACATCCACTCAGTCTGATGATTCTGCCATACCCAGAAATGTCCGCCTTGTCCCCATGAGCTTTCCGGAAGCTTAACAGCCGCTGTAGGCT
Source organism: Cyanobacteriota bacterium (assembly GCA_022703625.1). Lineage (GTDB taxonomy): Bacteria > Cyanobacteriota > Vampirovibrionia > Gastranaerophilales > UBA9971 > JAKLDH01. Next base: position 6,255 of record JAKLDH010000028.1, read on the forward strand.
GGTGATCGTCAAGATATTCACCTGCTGTTTGTCTGCCGACTTCAGGAAGATGAGTATGAAGTTTTTTAATTGTCTGCTTAATAAATTCAACGCCTTCAAACCACCAATGTCCGAACAATTCAGCGTCAAAAGCAACCATAAATAGTCCTTCTTTACCGGTGGCTTTTTTATAGTCATTTAATTTGTGATAAATAATGTTTGTATAATGATCAGTGTTTTCGTTAATTCTTGACATTGCAAGAACCGGATCATAAAGCATTTTGTCGCCGAGTTCACAGGTGGGACTTGTTATTCTCCAGTAATGCAGACCTGATTTATCGTCTTTTTTATGGAATTCTCTATAACAGCCGTCGCCTGGATATCCATCAGCGGCTGACCATACCTGATATCCGCCCTCATGATTTCTTCCCATAACTGCTACCTGAGCTTCAGGCATCCAGTATGCTTCATAAGTTGTTAAGCCGGTAGCTTGTCTTGGCGGTAACGGAATATACTCGATATTTCCGTAAATACCCACTGAACGTCTGCTTCCGACTGATACTCCGCCTTCTATCTGGTGTGATTCAACAAAAACATATTCAATTTCATTATTTTGAAGAGAAACTTCAATGGCAGGTCTATAATGCTTGCTTCCGTCAGGAGCAGTGGCTTCATATCCCGGTCTGTAAGCGCATTCAGGCATCCAGGCGCCTCTCGGTTTTCTTCCAAAAAGCTGTTTATAAGCGTCAACGCCGGTTTTTAACTGCGCATTTATTGAAGAATCTTTTGACAATAAAGGCATAAAACCGTGAGTTGCGCATGATGTGGTAATTTCAATGCAACCTAAATCCTGAAGCCTTCTAAATTCGCCTATCAGGTCCCTGTTGTATTTATTGACAAAATTGTTTTTAATTTTATTAAACCAATCGTTATAAAACTTTGTTAAATACTCTATATGTTGAGAATGAGCCACACTGTCGTTGGGATAGCGGTTCAAATCATCATATACCGCTTTAAGTCGCGCATCTATATAACTCTCAAAACCTGCTTTTAAATGTTCGTCATTTAATTGTTCCGCAAGAACAGGAGTTAATCCCACTGTTAATTTAGCTTTTATTCCTTCTTCCAATAATTCATTTATAGCGTCTAAAAGAGGAATATATGAATGAGCCATGCATTCATAAAGATTTTCTTCTCCAAAAGGCCACATACCGGCTTTTCTATAAAAAGGCAAGTGCCCATGAAGCATAAATACGAAAGATCCTACTGACATTTTTTATTTTTCCTCCAATTTAATTAAGTTTTTATTTAAAATACATTTATATTTAGAATAAATGCTGATTATTTTCTTTAAATTTGCGCTATTTTTAGATATACATCGACTTGATTAAATTTAAAACAGTCCTTGTGTCTAATACGTTTGCGAAATCAGAGTTAGTTTATTTGTTTATTTTATTAGAGAACTATTTTTCCTTTAAAATCTTTATACAAGTTATAATAACCTTAATAAAAAAACAGTAAAAATACAAGCCTTGTATTAAAATTAAAATAACAAAAATTTACTAATTTTATAAAAGTCGAAAAACAATGCTACTAAAAATTTAATAAAAAAGATGTACAATTTATAGGTTAATTATATGAATAAATTATTGAAAAATATAGAAAAACAAATAATAGTTTCCTGCCAAGCTTCGAAAAATGACCCTTTAGCCGAAAAAAACGGCTTAATTTCAGTAATAAAGTCAGTAATTAACGGAGGAGCTCTCGGATTAAGACTTGCGGGAAGAGAAAGCATTAAAAAAACAAGAAAATTCTCCACTATCCCTATAATAGGGATTACAAAACCCGATATATTACCACAAAATTGGAAAGAAATAGTATATATAACTCCATCTTTTAAAGACGCAAAACAAATATCAGATGCCGGAGCTGATATTATAGCTATAGACGGGACTTTAAGGCAAAGACCAAATGAAAAACTTGAAGAATTAATTTTTAATATTAAAAAAAAGTTACAAAAACCCGTTATGGCGGATATTTCTACTTATGAAGAAGCATTAATCTGCGCGGAACTCGGCGCTGACATTATTTCAACGACGCTTTCAGGCTATACGTCATATACTCTTGATAAAAATAACGGGGAGCCTGACTTTGAGCTTCTTGAAACACTTGTTAACAATTTAAACAAACCTGTAATACTTGAAGGAAGAATTTGGACACCGGAGCATGCAAAAAAAGCGTTTGAATCAGGAGCTTTTTGTGTTGTAATAGGTTCTGCAATCACAAGACCGCAAGTTATAACCGAAAGATTCATTAAATTAGGAATGAAATCAATCTAATGTTTAGTTAAGTTAATTTTAAGGGTTATTATGTTGATAACGAATCAAACAGCTCAAATGATGGAAGAGAACTTGTAAAGGAGGCTTCACTTATACATCGACTGGCAATAGTTAACAAATGCAAATTACAAGGGGGGTTCAGGGGCTCTCCCCTGACAGATATGACAGTTTGACATGTTAGTTTTTCTTTCTTTTGCTTCGTTTTCTTTCTTTTTGCGTTCAAAAAGAAAGAAAATGAAGAAACATCAAAATTAACTTAAAAAAGCGTTTGTATCATTTATAATTAAGGTTAAAATAATGAAAATAATTAAATACAGCGATTTAAAAAAAGATTTTTTTGAATATCAGGAATTTATAGGGATAGAAAGTGTTAAAGAGATAATAAGATATGTAAAAATTCATGGTGATGAGGCTGTAAAAAAATACAGCAGACAGTTTGGAGATGGAGAAATAAGCTCAATCGAGTTAACTGCTGAAGAAATTGAAAACGCATGCGAAAAAATCTCTGAAGATACAAAAAACTACATAAAATTAGCTATAAATAACGTTAAAAATTTTGCGGAAGCCCAATTTTCCGTTTTAAAAAATATTGAAACTGTTAAAGACGGCATAAGACTTGGTCATAGGGTTATTCCGCTGGAAAGAATAGGGGCTTATGTTCCGGGTGGAAATTATCCGTTGCCTTCGTCTGCGATTATGTCAATAGTGCCTGCAAAAGTTGCGGGAGTGAAAGAAGTTATTGTTTGCAGTCCCAGAATACAGCCTGCAACAATCGTTGCATGTAAGCTGGCAGGAGCTGACAGGATTTTCCGAATCGGCGGGGTACAGGCTGTTGCGGCTATGGCTTACGGCACTGAGTCTGTTCCGGCTGTAAATAAGATTGTTGGACCCGGAAATAAATATGTAACAGCGGCAAAAAAAGAAGTATACGGTATCTGCGGCATAGATTTTCTTGCAGGACCAAGTGAAGTTATGATTATAGCAGATCAAACCGCTGATTATGAATTTATAGCGGCGGATATGCTGGCTCAATGTGAGCATGATCCTGATGCAAGAGCTTATTTAATTACAACTTCCGCAGATTTAGCCGAAAAAGTTATTCAAAAGACAGAATATTTTTTAAAAACGCTTACCACCTCTGAAATTGCGTCTAAAGCTATAAGAGAAAGCATTGTTATAATTATAGAGAACATAGGTCAGGGAGTAGAAATCGCCAATAAAAAAGCCCCTGAGCACCTTGAAATTTGCTATAAAGATTGTCAAAACGACCTGGATAAATACACAAACTACGGATCGCTTTTTATAGGCAACTATTCAGCGGAAGTATTCGGAGATTATTGTAGCGGAACTAATCATATTTTGCCCACAAACGGCGTAGCTAAGTATTCAGGCGGCTTAAGCGTTTTTGATTTTGTAAAAATTCAGACATATCAGGAAATTTATCCTGAAGCGGCGACAAATTTATCAAAAATCGCCTCAAATTTAGCAAACACGGAGGGTTTATACGCGCATAAGCTTTCAGCTGATTTAAGAGCAGATTCTTATGTTTTTAGAGGCTCCCATAATTATTTTGGGTAATTATAAATAGTCATTATTTTTTTATAATAATTATAAGTAACAGACAAACAATTTTCAGCTCTTATTAAATTTTGCCGAACGAGCGAAGCGAGTGAGGCAAACAAACAACAAAAGCCCCTTCCCTTTGAAGGGAAGGGGTTGGGGTTGGGTAGATAAAAACCTGAAAACTTTTTATTACCTGCTTAGGATAACCTAAACTCATTCCAGTATAGTTGCAAAGCGCTTTATTCATAGAAAAACATATTAAATTGAACTTTTTTCAAAAATTAAAAATAGGCGCGCAAGGGTGAAAAATGTCTGTAATTTTATACGGCGATAAATACAATCCCATCCGAAGAACGATTAAACATAATAATATCTTTCTTGTTACCAATGAGGAAGGTAATATTTTAGGCGGCAGTCTTTCAGGATATGGTTTATATCTTGGAGATACAAGATTTTTAAGCAAATTTGAAATTCGCATAAATGATTCATATCCCTTGCTTCTTTCCTCTTCAACTGAAACGGGCGATTCTTCAATTATTATTGGAACAAATTTGAAAATTGCAGATCATTTTAACCCCGAGGAATTTATACCGCAGGAAACTATACAGATTAAAAGAGAAGGGATAATCTGCGGAGCTTATTTTAAAACAATAACTATTGCAAATTATAATTTGTTTAAGGTTGGAATAAAACTGGAATTGTTTTTTGATGCGGATTTTCTGGATATTTTTGAAGTAAGAAATCTGGAAACACTATCTGCGCCCCATGAAAAAACTGTTTTGATTGAATCGAATTCTCTGAATTTTCAATATGCCGATATAACAGGAGCTTTTCAGTCGACTAATATAATTTTTACGTCTGAAAATCCGCAAAAAATTGAAGAAAATAAGGTTACATACGAATTTATTCTGCCGCCGGCAAGTAAAAAAGAATTAAAATGCAAAATAAATCTTAAATCAACCGCATTACTGCATGAAACAACCGCCTTTAATTTTAAAGAAGCTCTTGAAAAAAATACGGAAGAATCAAAAAAATGGTCTGATAAAATAACTAAATTTTATACTGATAACAACGATTTTAGGGAAATGTTATATAGAAGTCAAAAAGATTTAAATATGCTTCAAACAAAAACTGTTTATGGAGAGTATATTTCAGCGGGAATTCCATGGTTTACCGCTCTTTTTGGCAGAGATTCAATTATAGCGGCAAAACAGGCGCTTCTTTTATGTCCTGATATTGCAAAAAATGTTCTCGAAGCTCTGGCTAAATTTCAAGGAACAAAACAAGACGCATGGCGAGAAGAAGAACCGGGTAAAATTCTTCATGAAATAAGATTCGGCGAATTGGCAAGAAGCAATAAAATCCCTCATAGCCCGTATTATGGCTCTATTGATTCTACTCCTTTATGGATAATACTTCTTTATGAATATTTTAAATGGACAAATGATATGGAAACAGTGGATAAACTCTGGGTAAATGCTTTAGAATGTTTAAACTGGATGGATAATTACCCATTATATAACGGTTTTGCAAGCTATAAAAAGAAAAGCGAAAAGGGACTGGATAATCAGGCATGGAAAGACTCATGGGACTCTTATAAGCATATTAACGGCGATTTAGCGGAACCGCCCATTTCTCCGGTTGAAGTTCAGGGTTATTTTTATTCGGCAAAAATGAAAATGGCAAGTCTGGCAAATTATAGAGGAGAAACAAAGCTGGCTTCTGAACTTTATTCAAAAACCGGCGATTTTAAACGTAATTTCCATAGAGCTTTCTGGATGGAACATGAGCAGTATTATGCGCTGGGGCTTGATAAAAATGGAAATCAGCTTCAGGTGATCTCTTCCAATCCCGGACATCTTCTCGAAACCGGAATTTTAGAAACGGAATATGCAAGCAAAGTTGCTGACAGAATTTTACAAAATGATATGTTTAACGGCTGGGGAATCAGAACATTAAGCTATGATTCCAGGGTTTATAATCCAATGAGCTATCATAACGGTTCTATTTGGCCCCATGACAACAGCATAATAGCATACGGGCTTTCTAAAACAGGCAATTCCGATCTTGTGATTAAAATAACATCCGCCATATTTGAAGCGGCGAGATTGATGTATTATAAAAGGCTTCCCGAGCTTTTTTGCGGCTTTACAAGAAAACCTGAACGCCAGGACCCTCCTGTGAGTTATCCTGTGGCGTGTTCTCCTCAGGCTTGGGCAAGCGCAAGCATATTTTTATTGATTCAGTCAGCTTTAAATATTGAACCGGACGCGCCGCATAACAAGCTTAAAATTCTTAATCCACAACTTCCTGAATGGTTAAATACACTGGAAATCCACGATTTAAAAGTTGGAAATGCTTCTGTAAGCATTGAATTTAAAAAAACCAATAAAGGATTGACGATAGATGTTTTTAACAAAAAAGGGAAACTGGATATTATTATAAGAAGATAATATGCCAATGTTTTGTTAAGGCAAGAAGAAGAGTTTTTAAAAAATAGATCGATAATATTTTTTATGTAAAAAATAAAAAGTGAGCATTTGACTACAAGGGGATTCGGGAGCTTGCCCCTGACAGATATAACAGTTTGGCTTGTTATACCAATCCAAACAAGTTTTCGTTAATTGGTTAAAAAGTTTAATAAGGGTATAGCTGGCGTTTCTGCGAAGCCAAAACACCCGCTAATTAAGGATTTACAAAAACCATCTTTTTTATTTAACGATTTCTTTTTAATAGCGCTATTAAAGCTCAATTTCAAGAGAACCCTTGTTTATTTTTTTATTTAACAAAGGATAATTTTCTGTATCTTCATTTTTAACAAACTCAAAAGCGGCTTCCCTTGCAATTTCAAGGATTCCTGCATCATGAATAAGATCAGCAAGCATAAGCTCAGGCAATCCGCTTTGTCTTGTCCCCATAACCTCGCCGGGACCTCTGATTTTAAGATCGCTTTCCGCTATAACAAAGCCGTTATTTGTCTGAACCATAACATTAAGACGCTCTCTGGTTTCAACAGAACGGGTATCAGCAACAAGAACACAATAAGATTGATCTTTACCCCTGCCTACACGACCTCGTAGCTGGTGAAGCTGTGATAAGCCGAATCTTTCGCTGTTTTCTATCATCATTACAGTTGCATTTGGCACATCCACACCAACTTCAATAACCGTTGTGCTTACCAAAATATGGAATTCCCCTTTTCTGAAATTGTCCATCGCCTGATCCTTCTCGGCAGAAGACATTTTCCCATGAACAAGACCAACGTTTAAATTAGGAAATATGGATTCCTGAAGTCTTACAGCTTCTTTTGTAGCGGCTTTTGCGGACAATGTTTCCGATTCCTCTATTAAAGGAAAAACAACATAAGCCTGATGCCCTTTTTCAACCTCTCTGGATATAAGAGTATAAGCTTTTTTTCTTTCAGAAGAGCCTATTAAGGCAGTTTGAACAGGTTTTCGTCCGGGAGGAAGTTCATTTATAAGGGTTAAATCCATATCTCCATGAAGAGTGAGCGCAAGCGTTCTGGGAATAGGAGTTGCCGTCATAGTAAGAAGTTCAGGGTTTAATCCTTTGTTTTTTAGCTCCGTCCGCTGTTTTACGCCAAATCTATGTTGCTCGTCAATTACCACAAGTCCGAGTTTATTAAATTCTATTGCCTCTTGAATTAGCGCATGTGTGCCTACTGCAACGTTTATCTGCCCGTTTTTTAGATTCTGCTGCATTTCTCTTCTGGTTTTAACCCCATGCTTGCCTACAAAAAGCCCGACGCTTAAGCCAAGAGGGGTTAACCAGTTAATAAAATTTTTATAATGCTGTTCCGCAAGAATCTCTGTCGGCGCCATTATCGCCCCCTGGTATCCGTTGTCCACCGCCGCAAGAAGCGCCATGCACGCAACAACTGTCTTTCCGCTTCCTACATCTCCCTGTAGAAGTCTTCTCATTGGCTCAGGGCTTTGGATATCTGCAACAAGTTCTTCAAAAGCTTCTTTTTGACCGTTTGTAAGCTCAAATGGCAGGGATTTTCTGAATTTTTCAACAAGACCATTTTCTTTAAGCTTTAAATTAAGCCCTTTAACATCTGTTTTGAATTTCTTTCTAATTAGGGCAAGTTTCAACTGCATAAGGAAAAATTCCTCAAAAACAAGCCGTTTCCTTGATTGCTCAAGAAGATTGTTTGAATCAGGGTAGTGAATATGCTTAAGAGCTTCTTTTTTCTCTATTAAATCATGTTTTTTTCTTATATTTTCAGGCAAAAAGTCCTCAACGAAATTCCCATAAACCTCTAAGACATTATTAATAGCGGTTCTTAAGGTTTTTACATTTAAATATTCGGTTACAGTATAGACAGGCACGATTCTGTTAAGGTGCAGGGAGTCCACTTCTTCAATACTGCCACTTACGACTTCCATTTCAGGGCTGTCTATGGTAAGTCTGCCATGGTAATCATCGACTTTGACCGTGCCGGAAACCATTATATTTGACCCTTTTTGGAATTGGGACTTGTATTTTTCAATGAAAGCCCTGTTTGTCTTGCCAAAAAATCTGCTTATTGACAATACGCCTGTATTATCGGAAATCGTTAAAGTAAAAATCGTGAGGTTTGAGTTTTTTTTGCTTGTGAAATAAGTTGTGGAAATAATTTTCCCTAAAATCGTAACATCCTCTCCAGGCTCTAAATCCTTGATTAAAGTAGTGTTTGCATAGTTAATATGCTTTCTGGGGTAATAATGCAGCAGGTCATTTGCGGTAAAAATCCCCATTTTATTGAGTAAACCGCTGACTTTTGGTCCAACACCCTTTACATACATTACGTCAACGTCTTCAGGATTTTTTTCGGGTTTTATAAAAACTTTTGTTTCTTTTGTTTGAGAATCATCGGTTTTTCCGTCGGGATTTTTTAGATTTTTCGCCAGTTGTTTGATAATTTTCATCCTTGTTGATACATCTGACGTGGGATATGACTGAAAAATTTCGTAAAGATTTTTCCAGGCGGGGTTTTCAGGGAAATCTTTACTTATTTTATACAGTTCTTCAAGCATAAATCGGGAAAAAGAGCAGGTTTTCCCGGGAATGTTGATATAGTTATGTTTTGCTTCAACTTCAACAGCTTTTTTTATAATTTCGAGATTATTTATTTGTTTTTTCTCTGTCATTTTTGATTAATATATTTTTTATTTCTTCTTTTTATCGCCTGCAAGCTCCGAATCCATGCGCAAAAATACAGGTTTAACCTGTTCCGCTGAAGTTATTTTGCCTTCTTTAAGCCCGCCCCATTTTAAATCAGAAAGCAAAACATCTGAAAGATTATCTTCCTGCCCGAGCTGAACCCACATTTCCCGTGAAATATTCGGAGTAAAAGGATAAATAAGAACGCTAACCTGCCTTAAAGTTTCTAAAACATTGTATAAAACCTGCGCGCATTGCAATTTTGTTTCTTCCTCTTTTGCAAGAGCCCATGGAGCTTGTTCATTCACATATTTATTTGCGTTATCAACCAATTTAATTATGTTTTCAGCGGCATTTGAAATTTCATAATCATTAAAATTTTCAATAACCGATAACACTGTTTTTTCAGTCATATCAGCCTGATTGTTATTTTCAGAACTTGTAATCGCTTCCGGCAGGATATTTCCGTCAAAATATTTAACCAACATAGTTAATGTACGATTAAGAAGATTGCCTAAATTGTTCGCAAGATCAGCGTTTACTTTGTTTTTAAAATCTTCATCGCTGTAATTTCCATCCCTGCCGAAAGGAGTAGTTGTCATGAGGAAATATCTGAGAGCATCAGGGCTTTCAAGCTGATATGCCGTTAAAATAGCGTTAGGAGCAATTACGTTTCCTAAAGACTTGCTCATTTTGGATTGATCAACTGTTATCCATCCGTGAGCATAGATGGTTTCAGGCAATTCGATTTCCATTGCCATTAAAATGCCTATCCAGTAAATAGAATGGAATTTTAAAATGTCTTTTCCAATCATATGAATGTTAGCAGACCAGAATTTTTTAAACAATTCGTCGTTATTTAAATATCCAACTCCTGTTAAATAGTTTGACAGAGCGTCAATCCAGACGTAAATAACCTGACTTTCATCATCAGGCACAGGAATTCCCCAGCTTACAGATTCTTTTGATCTTGATACGCTAATATCTTCTATATCCTTAAGTTGGTTTAAAACCTCATTAACTCTATAATCCGGCATAATAAAACGTGGATTAGCTTTTATATGCTCGATTATTTTATTTTTATATTTAGAAAGCCTGAAAAAATAGTTTTCTTCCATAATTTCTTGCGGCTTAGCCTTATGATCAGGGCAAAATCCGTTTTGATCAAGTTCTCTTTCGTTTAAAAAACATTCGCATCCGGCGCAATACAACCCTGTATATGAGGCTTTATAAATATCCCCCTTGTTAAAAAGGGTTTTAAAGATATGCTGGACTACATTTTCGTGATCTTTTTCCGTTGTTCTTATGAATCTGTCGTATTTAACATCGAGTAACGCCCATTCATTTTTGAATTTTTCAACTATTTCATCGCAAAATGCCTGTGGATCAATTCCTTTATCCAGAGCTGATTTTTGGATTTTAATTCCGTGTTCATCAGTGCCTGTAAGGAAATAAGACGAAACGCCTCTTTGTTTAAAATGTCTGTAAATAACATCCGAAGCAATTTTTTCATAAGCATGCCCTATGTGCGGCGGGGCATTTACATAATCTATCGCTGTCGCGATGTAAAATTTTTCCACTATTTTATAAACCTTTTAATTATTTTTGCTACTATTAAATTAAACTATTACTTATAAATTATCATAAAAAGCGATTAAGTTGAACTATGGTTTAATTGAGAGAGAGTCATATATTATTTACAAAAAAGGGGGTAAAAATGCTTCAACGCAAGGACAATAGAAGTTTTGACGAGATAAGACCCGTAAAATTCACGAGGGATTTTACCAAAAATGCCGATGGGTCTGTATTAGTTGAATTTGGAGGAACAAAAGTCATTACAACTGTAATGATAGAAGATAAAGTCCCAAGATTTATGGCTGAAAGCGGCAAAGGCTGGCTTACTGCGGAATATTCGCTTCTTCCGGGCTCAACGGACAAAAGGGTTCAAAGAGATAGAGGCGCAATGATTTCCGGCAGGACACAGGAAATTCAGAGGCTTATAGGAAGATGTTTAAGATCAGCAATAGACCTTTCCAAAATCGGAGAAAGAACTATTTATGTTGACGCAGATGTTATTCAGGCAGATGGCGGAACTCGGACTGCAAGCATTTCTGGCGGGTTTGTAGCTCTATATGACGCTATGTTAAAACTGCAACGTGAGGGATTAATTAAGGATTTTCCGATTTTAGAACCTGTTGCCGCAATAAGCGTAGGGATTCTTAACGGTCAGACACTTCTTGACGTCGATTATTCAGAGGATTCTAAGGCTGATGCCGACGCTAATATTGTTATGACAGAATCCGGTAAAATTCTTGAATTTCAGGCAACAAGCGAAAAGAATCCTATGGATAGAAGAAAGTTTCTGGAAATTGCGGATATGGCTGAAAAAGGGATTAAGAACATTATTCAAATTCAAAAACGATGTTTAGGGCTGAATTAAAATACAGAACGCCTCTAAAAACAAAAGAATTTTATTATTTATGTCTACCCATACCTAACCCTTAGTCCCCTACAAAATTTATTTTTGAGAGATTTTTTAGTAAATTTAATGGGTCGAGCGAACCGCCAACGGCGGTTCGCTCGACCAAAAACAATCTTTAGCCCCCTCTCTCAATGGGAGAGGGGGTTGGGGGAGAGGGGATTTTAGACTAAATTTAAAAAATGTAGGGGAGCAAGGGGGCAGGGGGAGGGAGATTTAATGCTACATTGACTGCAACTTGGTATCAGGTTATTTATTGCCCAAATTATATACATTATTATGATATCTGATAACCGATTTGTTCCAGCTGGAATTGTAGTTTAAAGAGTTTTTAATCATTTTATTCCAGATATCATCAGTTTTTCTGTTCTCAAAAACGTTATAAGCTTGTTCTACAACTTTTGCAAATTCTTCTTCTGGTTTTTCTTCAAATAAAAGACTCTTAGCTGTTTTAAATCCTGTTGCTTTGTTAGAATTTTGATTACAACTGGTTACAGTGTCCATAAGCCCGCCTGTATTTGAAACTATAGGGATCACGCCCATTTTCATTGCCTGAAGCTGGGTAAGTCCGCAGGGCTCCCATCGGCTTGGAACCATAAAAGCGTCTGCGCCAGCCATAAATTGCGGCATAGTAAGCCATTCCTTGATAAAAATTGCTCGCCCGGGATATTTATCAATTACATTTTTTCTAAAATTATCTACAAGCTCTGACTTTTCCGGACAGTTTGCCGCTCCGCCTATTATTAACTGAATATTTTTGTTTTTTTCCAAAATCTTTTCAGCCGCTTTCATCGCTATATCAATGCCTTTTTGGTTTGTATCAAATCTTGACGCCATAAAACAAACCATTGCGTCGGGATTAACATCAAGATATCCTTCAACTTTTGCCTGAGTCCCATTTTTAATAATTTCTTTATCTCCATTTAAAGATAATTGTTCTTGTAAATAAATTTTATTTTTAATCTTTTCGGTTTCAAAATTTGTAATATCATAAGGGAATTTTGCTTTTTTTGAATCAAAGTCGCCGGAAACAAGCCCGTTTACAATTCCTACAAGTTTGCCTTCCTTGGCTTTTTCTTTTAAATACGGCTGAATAACAGGCGCCAGGCTAAAATGCTTTATCGTTTCTTTCATGAATCCGCTTGAAACAAGCGTCAAAAGATCAGCTTCCTTTATCGCCCGCAATGAAGGGTTATAATTTCCTCTTTCGTCCCAGGGTTTATCAGGGAAAAGTTCTATAACTTTATTGTTTATTTTTTTTAATGACAACTTGGCATTAGGACTATTAAACTTTTCAGGGTCATTTAAATAACTTTTTATTTCTTGTGGGCTATTTTTTATTCCTAATTTTGAAAATTCTGTAGTAATTTCTTTATTATTAATAAGTTTTAAAATTTCCTGTGAATTAAAATTAATTAGAGCCGCCTGAATTGGCTGTTGAGCTCCCTGATAACCATATCCTGCGTTATGAAAAGTATGTACAGTTTTTATATCATAATGTAAATGATTTTTCTTTTGATATTCATGAAGGTCATGGATTGCAAAAGCTGTATGCCAGTCTGTTGTATGTAAAAATCCAGGATCAAAATTTTCTTTTTCCTTTAGTTTTGATATAAGCGCCACACAAGCCGCGCTAAATGCTGAATTCGTTTCATACATATTACTATAAGGCTGCGTATATTCTTTTACATCTTTTGAAATTATCGGCGAATAAACAAAATATGTTGTAACCTGGTTTTCAGGATTTTGGGATTTATAAAGAACCGCTTTGGACGTATTTGCTCCATAAGTAAACTCTGTTTCTATGCCGGTTTTTTCAAGAGGAAATTTTACGCCGTTATGATTGGTAAAATACAGTTTGTTATTTTCCGTAGAAGGTCCCTCAGGCGCATTAAAAAGGGGAATCATTACTCTTATTTCATCTTTTTCCTTGTAAACAGAATTGTATACTCCGGGGAATTCGCTGTTTACATCTGCCATTCCTCCTGTTTTAGCAAAAGGTCTGCATTCAAGCGATATTAATAAAATTTGATGAGGATTTCCGCTAAAGGAAAGAGTGTATAAATTTTCATTTTTTTTAATTAAATTGGACTTATTTGCTGATGATAATTCAGGAGTACGCTTTTTGTTTTGGAAAGATGAATTTATTGGAGAATATTGCATTTTTTGAATATTATTTAACATACACGTTTCCCCTTTACTTTAATAAAATAAGCTATACTATAATAAAAATCCGGAATTTACTTTTAGTTGAGCATAAATACAATTACTGCTGTTAAATTTATAAACATAGCTGAAAAAAAAAATTGCCTATAAGCGACTCTAAAAAATTAATAAGCGCTATTAAAAAACTTGAGTTGCTATACCAATACAAATAAGTTTTCGTTAATTGGTAAAAAAGCTAATATTTACAGCCCATGCCGCCCGCAGGGCGGCATGGGCTGAGTAAGGGTTTGGCGGGCGTTTCGGCAAAGCCGAAACGCCCGCTAATTAAGGATTTACAAAAACCATCTTTTTATTTAACGGTTTTTAAAATTGATTGGTATAAGTTATAAAAATTAAAAAAAAATGCGCTATCCGCGATTCGAACGCGGGACCTCTCCCTTAAAAGGGGATTGCTCTACCGGCTGAGCTAATAGCGCATCTATATTTTTTATAATAATTTAAATTATTTTTTCCGTATCATTAAAATACCAACAGCATAGTTCTAAGTCAAGGAAAAATGAAGGATATATCAATTAATATTTAAATTACTTGTAATGCGCATTGCTAATTAGCCGAAATCGTCATCCTGAGCAGAGCGAAGGATCGCAACCAATTGCCAAATGCCGGTTCCTTTTATTGATTGGCATAAATTAAAAAAAATTTCAGATTTTTGTTATAGTATTAAAAAATAAGTTATGATGTAATTAAAATGAAACGAATTCTTTTATTTTATCCCCCGATAGGTTTATATCAAAGAGGCGAAGATCGCTGCCAGGCAAACATGGAAGGCAGCGCGTCAGGCTCTGTCAGAGCTTGCAATGATCTTGGATATATGGCGTCTGTCGCAAGAAAACTCGGATTTGAGCCAAAACTTATGGATTATCCCGCAGAAAGCATGCGCTGGGATAATTATATAAACGATATTAAACAATTTAAACCTGATTTTATAGTTATGAGCATTACAACCGCAACTATAGAAAAAGACATGGAAGCTTTTAAAATAGCAAAAGAGCTTCTGCCGGAAGTTATATCCATCGCAAAAGGCGCTCATTTTTATAGCTGTAAGCCCGAAGAACTTAATAAAAATATCTATAACGTAATGGACTACGCTATTTCTGGCGAGGCAGAGTTTATAATCGCTGATTTACTCAAAGCTTTGCTTGAAAAGCAACCTGTTAATGAAGTAAAAGGGATTTTTTACCGAAATCAAAATAATATAGTCAAAACCCGGGACTATGAATATGTAGAAAATCTGGACGATTTGCCGTTTCCTGCCAGAGATTTAATGAACAATAAATTGTACCAAAGGCCGGATTCAGGCAAGCCTATGGCGACAATAAGCGTTTCAAGGGGCTGTCCTTTCCCATGCTTTTATTGTCTTACGCCGATAGTTTCAGGAAAGAAGCTCAGAAAAAGAACTTCTCAAAATATTGTGGATGAACTTCAGGAATGCGTTGAAAAACACGGTATAAAAGATTTCTTTTTTAAAGCTGACACATTTACTGTTGACAGAAACTGGGTAATTGAAGTTTGCCGTGAAATTACAAGGCGAAATCTGAAAATTTCCTGGGGAACAAGCGCGAGAGTTAAACCTCTGGACGAAGAAATGCTGAAAATTATGAAACAGGCGGGTTGCTGGCTTATGGCTCTTGGAATTGAATCAGCTAACGACGAAACTCTTAAAGAAATTAAAAAAGGCGCTACAAAACAGGATGCGGTTAATGCGGTTAAAATGATACATAAAGCCGGAATTAAAATCTACGGCTATTATATGATCGGTTTTCCGTGGGAAACCAGACAGCATATTGAAGAAACAATAAAATTCGCAAAACAGTTAAACTGTGAATTTATCGAATTCCACATTGCAGTTCCTTTTGAGGGAACAGAGTATTACAACCGGATTAAAGGCACAAAATTTCTTGAAGCTCAAGCTATAGGGCATGATTCATATCTTAATCCGGCGATAAGAACTGATTTTTTAACTTCAGAGGAAATTCTCGAGCTTAAAAACCGCGCATTAAAAGAGATTTGTTTAAGTCCGGCTTATATTTTACAAAGTTTAAAAAATATAAAAAGTTTAAAAGAGTTTTTAAATTATTCAAAATACGGTCTTAGAATGGTAAAAAACATTTTGAGAAAATAATATGATATAGGGCGCGCCTCTATACCAACCTAAATAAGTTTTCGTTAATTGGTAAAAAGCTGATATTTACAGCCCGCGCCGCCCTGCGGGCGGCGCGGGCTGGGTAAGGGCATAGCGGGTGTTTTGCCTTCGGCAAAACACCCGCTAATTAAGACTGCTGCATAACTTATTTAAATTAAAAAATGTTTTTGAAAATCAGAAATAAATTTTATTGGGGATATAGGGGCGAAGCCCCTA
>JAKLDH010000029.1 GCA_022703625.1 Cyanobacteriota bacterium
TAATGTCCATTTAATGCGGCTTCCTGATGAGCTTATTGATTATGTGATCCTTCACGAACTCGCTCATATTCGGGAAAAAAATCATAGCCCCAAATTTTATGAATTTTTATCGACTTTAATTCCTGACCCCAAAGGCTGGTCTAAAAAAATGAAAAAATACAGTCCGGTAAGATATTTAGGGATTGTAAACAAATAACCCGTACATTTACCGTCATTGCAACGGGGTGGATTGCTTCGCTATCGCTCGCAATGACAGAATAGAAGCCTTAGTTGTTACTTAAGAGGAAACTGTATTGAGCGCTGAAAAAATATTAAATGAAATAAAAAATCTTGCTGATTTAAAGATTGCAGAACAGAATAAGCGGTTTTTTAAAACAGGCAAGGGCGAATATGGCGAAGGCGACTTGTTTTATGGAATAAAAGTTCCTGATATAAGAAAAATTGCCAAAAAATATTTTAAAATAATTGATTTAAGCGAAATTAATAAGCTTCTGCCAAACCCCTATCATGAAGCGCGTTTAACTGCAATTATAATGCTTGTTTTAAAGTATCAAAAAGCTGATATTGCCGAAAAAGAGAATATTTATAATCTTTATGTCAGTAATGTTAACTATATAAACAGTTGGGATTTAGTTGACATATCAGCTGCGCATATAGTTGGAGCGTTTTTGCATAAAAACAAACCGGATAAACTCTTGGAATTAGCATGTTCAAAACACCTCTGGAGTGAGCGGATTGCAATGGTAGCAACGCTTTATTTTATTAAACAAAACGAATGCCTATACACAATTAAGCTTGCGAAGCTTTTTCTTGCTCATAAGCATGATTTAATGCATAAAGCTGCCGGCTGGATGCTTCGGGAGGTCGGGAAAAGCGATGTTAACGTTCTTTATGCCTTTCTCGACGAATTCCATAAATCAATGCCGAGAACAATGTTGCGATATGCGATAGAAAAACTTTCACCGGAAAAAAGAACTTTTTATATGGCAAAAAGAGATTGTTGACTATAATTCTCTTAAAAAGAAAACGGGAAATAAAAAGACAATTTTTGTAAATCTTTAATTAGTTAGGTTTTCGGCGAAGCCGAAAACCTAACTGTACCCTTTACTCAGCCCGAGCCGCCTTACAGGCGGCTCGGGCGGTAGATATCAGATTTTTAACAAATTTGAATTGGCATATTCGTCAATAATCTCAAAATAAACTCAGCGGGAAAAAAAATTCCCATTTATTAAACCCATCTTGCTTGACAAGAAAGCCCAAGCTTTAATAGAATAGTAATAATCCAATAATTTTAAATTAATGGGGTGTAGCCAAGCGGTAAGGCAGCGGGTTTTGGTCTCGCCATCCGAGGGTTCGAATCCTTCCGCCCCAGACTTTTAGAACAAGCAAGTCCTTCGGCTAATATGTCAAAGGGCTTTTTGTTCTCATAGCCTGCTTTTCCGTCTTTGAGCATCATTTATGCCTTTTGCTGAATTGGTTTTATGTTGTTAATTTCCGGCAAAATATTGCGTTTTGTCTGCCTAAGTTCTACATCTTCCTGATAATGTAGAAAAAATCCTTCTGACATTCCAAAATACTTGCATAATCTTAAATCTGTATCTGCTGTTATTCTTCTATGGCCTTTTACTATTTGATGAATGCGGTTAGGAGGCACATTTATCGCCTTAGCAAGAGCGTTTTGAGATATTTCAAAAGCATTTATAAAATCTTCTTTCAGCATTTCGCCTGCTGTGGTTAATTCAATATATTCAGTCATATTAAAATCCTATATTTCTAACTACTAATAGTATATGATACGTATCACATAAATTCAAGTCTTAAAATTTATTTTTTAATAATTTTTAATGATAATCGACTATTTCTATATTATAGGCATTATTATCAAGCCAGCTAAAACAAATACGCCACCGGTCATTTATTCTTATGGAATATTGTCCCTGCCTGTCGCCTTTTAGAGCTTCAAAGCAGTTTTTAAGCGGGGTTTTAAAGTCAGATAAATTTTTGTACCGATTTATCATCATAAGTTTATTTAAAGCTCTTTTTTGAATATCGGCAGGAAATTTTTTAGAAAATGTTTCATTCCAGATTTTTTCTGTTTCCTTGCATTTAAAGGATTTAATCATCGTTATACTTCCTCTTACCCCGATATAATATATAATAACCAGTAATTATTAATATTTTTTGCCTCTATGCCTCATTTCACCTGTCCCATAATTATAATAATTACCAGCGCTTTTATTATAATTCCAATAATTCCCATTACTATCTCTACCAGAAGAACCAGAGCTATTATAATTTGTATTCCAGGAACTTCCTGTATTGTAGTTATTACCTCTTACGCTTGAACCATAAGAACTGTAAGTATTGCCGTTGTTATAGCTGTTATAGTATCCGTTTTTGGCAAAACAGGCTGTTGAGGTTAATAATAATGTTAAAATCAAAAGTCTTTTCATTTTTCTTGACCCAGAAATTTATAATTTTTTATTTTAACATAAAAATTAACCCTTCTTCCCAAATATCATAAAACACGGCAGTTCAATCCTAAAAAACAAAAAACGTCATGCTGAACTCCAGCTCCCGCCATAGCGGGGGCAGGCAGCATCTTTCCAGCATTCAATAGAATGCTTACCGTTTCTTCATTTTTTTTCTTTTTGCGTTCAAAAAGAAAGAACCCGCAAAGCGGGAAGCTTGGGACACAATCCAAGTAACATTTCCCTATTAATGCGCCTTAGGCGCGCAAAAGAAAGAAAAACTGAACCCCAAGGGGACAAGACTGTCAGGGGCAAGCCCCCGAACCCCCTCGTATTCAAATGTTCACTTTTTGTTTTTTCTTCGCTTTTTACATAAAAAATATTATCGGTCATAAATTATATTTGAAAAAATTGATAATAAATAAATTTTGGGCGATAAATAATTTATTTATCAGCGCATACCTGACCAATGCCCATTATTGAAATATATTAATAGTAAATTTCGCAGAAGGATTTTTTTGCGTATTTAAAAAATTTGTTAGATTTACATGAAAAATGAATGCAAGATAAATATACATAGCAATAATTGAAATTAGATAAAATTCTCTTTTGTTCATAATAAAAATTCCCTTCTGTAAAATGAATGGGAATAGTTTTATCTGTTTTTAAAAATGCCGTTGTCTAAATATTTTAAAGCCGGATTAGATAAAATTCATTGTATTATTTGGTTAAATTTATTTATACTATAGTGATCTTACCCTAATATAAAGGAAGGGGTAGGGGGTGGATATCACCGACCGCATTGATTGTCTGCCAAATTTCATTAACTTGCGTTTAAAAAAATAAATGGTTTTAAAAAAAATGCTTTTAAAAAATTTTTTTTATTATAAAATAAATTCAGCAGGGATAATACCCTGTTTTAAAATGTTTGATTTTTAAAAGGTTAAGTTAACATCAAAACCCTGAAAAACAATGTAAAGGTAAAAAAAAATGGGACTTAAAAAAAACGACAGACTTGTAATAATGGCATGCGGCGAAAGTAGCTGCAAACGTCGTAATTACACTACAACTAAAAACAAAAAAAATACAGCAGGCAGAATAGAACTTAAAAAATATTGCCCGTTCTGTCAAAAACATACTCTACATAAAGAAACAAAATAAAAGAAATGAAAGAAAGCGAGAAGAAACTAAAAGTATAGTGAACTCCCGCTATCCTGCGTCCTTAGTTCAGTTGGTAGAACGTCGGTCTCCAAAACCGGATGTCGTGGGTTCAAGTCCTACAGGGCGCGCTTTCTAAAATAAATGCCTCTTTCGTATGAGGTTAATTATATAAAAGGAATAAAAATGAACGAGATCAGAAAAAATGAACCAAGTCTTAAAGATAACGTCATAACTTATCTTAAAGGAGTCAGAACTGAATGGGATAAAGTAACCTGGCCCGATAAAAGGCAGATTACCGTTGAAACGTTTATAGTTATTGGTGTCGTGTTTTTCTTTACTGCTCTGGTTTTTATTTATGACGTCCTTTTTGAGTTTGTGTTTAGATTAATACCCGGTGGATAAATTTATGAATCAACAGGAAAAGAAAAAAAGATGGTACATAGTCCATACATATTCAGGACACGAAAACAAGGTTAAAGTAAACCTTGAAAAACGTGTTGATTACATGAATCTTGGGCATAAAATTTTTAAGGTGGAAGTGCCTCAAAAAGCTGTAACCAAACTAAAAGACGGAAAACGTCAGGATAAAGAGGAAAAAATATTTCCGGGTTATGTGCTTGTTGAAATGATAATGGATGATGACAGCTGGTATGTTGTCAGACATACTCCCGGAGTTACAAAATTCGTGGGAGCAGAAAGAAAACCTATTCCGGCAAGAGATTCTGAAATAAATAAAATTCTTCGCAAAGCTCAGGTTATGCCTACAAAAGTCGAATTTGACATTAAAATCGGCGATAAAGTTAACATTATTAACGGACCATTTGCCGACTTTGTCGGAGATGTTATGGAAGTATATCCTGATAAAGAGAAATTGCGGGCAATGGTTTCGATTTTCGGAAGAGATACTCCCGTGGAACTTGAATATAACCAAATACAAAAACAGTAGTAATTCAGTAAAGTTAAAAATAAAAAGGTAAATTAAAATGGCAAAAAAAGTTATGGCTTCAATAAAACTCCAGATAAAAGCCGGAAAAGCGAATCCATCGCCTCCGATAGGTCCGGCTTTGGGTCAGCATGGGGTTAATATAATGGAATTCTGTAAACAGTACAATGCTCAAACAGCCGATCAGGTTGGAAGCATAATACCTGTTATAATTACGGTTTATGAAGACAGATCATTTTCATTTATTACAAAAACTCCGCCTGTTTCTGAGCTTATAAAAAAAGCGGCAAAAGTTGAAAAAGGCTCGCCAACCCCTAATAAAAACAAAGTGGGCTCAATAACCATGAAAAATGTAGAAGAAATAGCAAAAGCAAAAATGCCTGACCTTAATTCTCCGACCATTGAAGCGGCAATGGAAATGGTAAAAGGTTCAGCCCGCAGCATGGGTGTTGTTGTAGAGCAATAATAAATTTTATAAATTATTAAATAGCGGGTGTTTTGGCTTCGCCAAAACACCCGCTATACTTTTATTCAGCAAATTGAATTTGATACTAAGTTGCAGTCAATGTATACTAAAATGAGTTTGAATTTAGGAAAACCGGCAAAGCCGGATTTTCCCAACTTCATCACTCCTGCTTCGCCATACCGCCCCTAACGTTTTAAGAAAAAATCCGAAATTCATTTTGGGGGCGGTATAGCATTAAATCTCCCTCCCCCTACCCCCTCCCCAAGGGAG
Source organism: Cyanobacteriota bacterium (assembly GCA_022703625.1). GTDB lineage: Bacteria > Cyanobacteriota > Vampirovibrionia > Gastranaerophilales > UBA9971 > JAKLDH01. The sequence goes on from JAKLDH010000029.1 coordinate 5,312, forward strand.
GGGAAGAAGAGTTGATAAGGGTTTTGCCGGCTATGCCGGCAAAACCCTTATCAAAAAACAATACTCTTTTGATTGCAACTTGGTATGAATTGGTATAATTAATTATACAAGCCGTTTTTCAAGAGTAAGCCGAGGTTATGCAATGGTTTTTAAATTTGTCTTGCAACTTACGCTTTATTTAAAAATATTAGCCTGTATAATTTAATTTTATGTAATCCTGTAATAGATAAAGGCAAAATAAATATGAAAACAAAACTGGAAGAGTTAAAAACTCAGGCGCTCCAAGAAATAAATAACGCTTCGGACTTAAACGCATTACAGGAACTTAAAATTAAATATCTTTCAAGAAAAGGGGAATTAAATACAATTAAAAGAGGCTTAAAAGATATTTCGCCGGAAGAAAGACCTGTAATCGGAGAAATTGCAAACAAAACCGCTGAAGAAATTGAAGAAATTCTAAATCAAAAATATGAATTATTAAATAAAGAAAATATTTCAATAAAACTTGAAGCTGAAAAAATAGATATAACACTTCCCGGGGACTATATTCCATATGGAAAACAACATCCTCTAACGTCTACGATAAATGAAATCGTCTTTATCTTTAATAAAATGGGGTTTACGCTGGTTGAGGAATCAAACAGTCCTGAAGTTGAAACGGAATATTACAATTTCGACGCGTTAAATTTCCCAAAAGATCATCCGGCAAAAGATATGCAGGATACTTTTTATACAATCAACGCTTCAAATCTACTTTTAAGAAGCCAAACATCAAATTCCCAAATTAGAGAGATGGAGAAAAAAAGACCGCCTCTTAGAGTAATAAGCCCTGGCAGGGTTTACAGGTCTGAAGCCGTCAGCAGCAGAAAAAATAATCTTTTCCATCAGGTAGAAGGCTTCCTGGTTGATAAAGAAGTAACTTTTGGAGATTTAAAAGGCGTTCTGAACGAGTTTACCAGACATTTTTTCGGTCAGGCAAGACCCACAAGATTTAGAACAAGCTATTTCCCTTTTACTGAACCCAGCGCTGAAATTGATGTTCAATGCATTATGTGCTCGGGCAAAGGTTGTAGAACGTGTTCAGGAACCGGCTGGCTTGAAATTCTTGGAGCGGGCATGATTGATCCCAACGTGCTAAAAGGCGTAAATATTGACCCTGAAGTTTACTCGGGATTTGCGTTTGGCATGGGAGTAGAAAGGCTTACGATGCTTAAATTTGCAATTAATGACATCAGGCTTTTCTTTAATAACGATGTAAGGTTTCTTGAGCAGTTTTAACAAGACTATGCCAATCATAAAATCAAAAATGTTTAATTTTTTTTAAGATGTCCAGTAAATTTTGATAGTAAAAAAAAATTTTAATGTATAATTAACACTTAATATGGGAAATTATATATTTAAGCGGTATAATTTAAAAAATCGGTTTTTTGTAAGTCTTATATCAGGATTTGCAAGGCATTATTAAAAGGAGAATTAAAAAAATGACCACATCAGAGTATTTTACAAACTCGGAAGAACTGAAAAAGATCAGTTCAGCGGCCAGATTAACAATTCAAACTGCTTTTTTCGGAAATAACGTCGAAAAAATTACTTCATTAGAAGAAGCCTATGAAATGGCGTTAGAAAGCCCGGGAACAGTTGAACTTACAGGAATGCCTGTTTATAAACCTGAAGAACTTGGACTTCCAAAAGACGCCAATGTACTTCTTTTTAACGACGGAACAGTCGTAGGCAGATGCTCGGCGGCAAGAATAATAGTTGGAGAGCCGGATTGTGATCTTGCGCAATTACTTCCTATCATCAGAGAAGCTGTTTACGGAACAAGATTCAGAATAATGTATCATGCTGAAACAATTGTAGGGCTTGATAAAGATTTCATGGTTAAAGCCCATCTTTTAATCCCTGAAGATTTTGAAAATGTACTGTACAGTTGGATGTTAAATTTCCAGCATATTAACGAAATCTACAGTCAAATGTATAAAGAATCAAGACAAATCGCTGAAGGAGATATTTATATTTTCTCCGACCCTGATTGGACACATCCTGACTTCCCTTACGGATTAACTTTCTTTGATCCTCAATATAATTGCGCGGCAATTCTTGGCATGCGTTATTTTGGGGAACACAAAAAAGGAACATTAACTTTAGGCTGGGGAATGGCTGGCAGAAACGGTTATGCCGCATGCCACGGCGGTTTAAAAAGATATGACCTTACAAACAATAAAAAATTCTCAGTTGCGGTATTTGGATTGTCGGGTTCAGGCAAATCAACAATCACTCATGCAAGGCATGACGATAAATATGACATAACAGTATTGCATGATGATGCGTTTATAATCAATGTTAAGGAAAAATATTCCATAGCTCTTGAGCCTGCTTACTTTGACAAAACTCAGGATTACCCGATGGGTTGCGAAGATAATAAATACCTGATTACAGTTCAAAATAATTCAGCTATTGCTGATGAGCAAGGCAATTTGTTTGTAGTAACAGAAGACTTAAGAAACGGAAACGGGCGCGCGGTTAAATCAAAACTCTGGTCGCCAAACAGGGTGGATCGAGTAGACGAACCTATTAACGCTATTTTTTGGTTAATGCAGGATCCTACGATTCCGCCGGTATTAAAACTTAGCGGCGCATCTCTCGGCTCTGCAATGGGCGCAACTCTTGCAACAAAAAGAACTTCCGCAGAAAGACTTGCAAAAGGCGTTGACCCTAATGCGCTGGTAGTTGAGCCGTACGCAAACCCCTTCAGAACATATCCTCTTCAATTGGACTATAACAGGTTTAAAACACTTATTGAAGACGGCGTAGATTGTTATATTCTAAATACCGGAACTTTCATGGGCAAAAAGGTCCAGCCAAAGCATACTCTTGGAATTATAGAATCTATTATTGAGGGTACGGCTGAGTTTAAACAGTGGGCAAGTTTTTCAGACATTCAAATTCTGGAATTAGACGATTTTAACGTTGATTTAAGTAATGAAGAATACAAAAATCAATTCATTGCCAGATTAAATGACAGACTTAGCTTTATTAAATCAAGGGAAACAGAAAAAGGCGGAATCGACATACTTCCGTCCGATGCGGCTGAAGCTATTGAAAAAGTCATAATTGAAGTTAGTCGTTTCTCAAAATAAATTTGGCTTCGGAAAGGAATTGCCACGCATTCCGCGGCAATTCCTTAAAGCCTTTTTATTTGAACAAATTATAGTGATTTTATCTCTTTATTGCTCACGGGCTTCTATGATTTTAATTTTTTGCTTATCTGTAAGCTTTCCTTTTTCGGCTTTTTTAAGAATAATATCGTTTTCTTTAATCCCTTTCAGGATTTTCACTCTGTTATTATTAAAAAAGTTTATTTCTACAGGTGTTTTTTGCGCCCAAAGGTTTCTTTTCTTGAAAACATAAGCTTTATTATCTTCTAATTGAACAAAATCGTCCGGTATTATTAAAATATTAGAATATTCTTCAATAATTATCGTTGCGTCAAAGGTCATTCCAACCAGCGCTTTTAAATTAGGCTTATCAGGTCTGCTTATTCTGGCTTTAAAAGTTCCGGTAACAGGATTTACTTCTTTTGATATTAAATATAATTTTTGTTCAAAAATTTTTTCAGGATATGCGTCAAAGATTACAAGAACTTTTTGACCTGATTGAACTCCGGAAATTTCATTTTCTTCAATATCTGCGTCAAGATAAATATTTTCCGGCGCAATAATACGAAAAAGCGGATTTGTTGACGAAATAACTTCGCCTGTGCTTACAAATGAATCAGTAATATAACCTGAAAACGGAGCTTTTATTATATATTTATTAAGTTTTCCTTGCGTAGATTTAATTTCGCCTTGAGCTGCTTTAATTTCCTGTTTTTTTTGATCGATAGACGCTTCAATTTCCTGACGTTTAAGCGTTCTTTCCTCTAAATCCCTTTTGCTTACAGCGCCTTGTTTATAAAGTTCTTTATATCTTTTTTCATCAGAAGCGGCGTCAAGATAATCAATATGATTTCTTTTCAACTCTGCCTGCGCGACTAAAAGCTTTGCCTGCGATGTTTCAACCTCTCCGACAATTTCTTCTCTATTTAAATAAGCAAGTATTTGTCCTTTATTAACAAAATCACCCTCATTTATTGTAATCTTTTCTATTTTAGCAGTTATATCTGTTGTTATTGCAGTATCTTCAGTTGATTTAACATTCCCGGTAACCGTTATGCCTTTAATTGCATTTTGTTTTTTTATTTTAAGAGCAATGCAATTAACACCCACGAAAAAAAACCATGCAAAAAGAAGCAATAATGCTGTAATAAAAGAAATTAAGAAGATTTTATAATTTATTTTCATAATATATATTTTAAAATAAAAATTTTTTTTGAAACTATCTTTTTTATACTATACCAGATAACTGCTCAGCGCCCTGATAATTCAGCCATTCCGAACTTGTTTCGGAATCTATCCAAAAAACAATTATATGCTATACTAAACGACAAAATTATACCAATTCAAATAAGTTTTCATTTTTATTTCCCAATTTTTTTAAAAATATAAAATTTAAAAGTATTTCCCAACTCGCCATCTTTATATTGCTCTTGATGTAATTCTGTTTTTATCAAATATTCCAAATCAAAATATTTTGAAATTCTTGAGAAATCTATATCAATTTTTTTCTCATAATTTTTTTCTTCCTTTATACTGCGCAATTTCTGTTTTTCTCCATAAACAACAAGAAAATCTAAAGCTTTCAGTTTTTCATCAGTTAAAAACTCCAGATTTAAAGGATAAATTTCCCATCCCTGATCTTGCGCAAAAAATTGGTAAAACCAAATCTCTCCTGAAAAAATAAGTCCTATTTTTGAATTTATTTCAGCTCTTTTTTCAAGATATTTAATCGGATCTCTGAAAATATTGTCATAAATTGTCCCCGTATTATACCTTATTTCCTCTCTCGTATTAGTTAAAAGGCTCTTTCCGTTTACCGGAATTATCGGACGTAATTCGTTAAAAAGCGGAATTTTTATAAAACTAAAAACACATACGCTAAAAATAAATAATTTTTTGAAATTAACCCCGCTACCCGGATAATAACTTAAAGCCAAAATAGGAGAGCTTATCACAGCCGCTGTAAGGAAATATCTGTTATTCCATATTTCATAACCCATAATGCCGGATAACATCAGGATAAATGCCGCAAACATAAATCCGCAAACCCCGATTAAAAACATTCTTTGGGATTTTGAAAAAATATATTTTTTTACACATAAAATTATAAGCGGCAAAAATAGTATAAATCCTAAAATGCCCACGCCTGATCGGTTTTCATGCGTACTTGCGTTTACAAGAATTAAATCATTAATTAAATTTCCGGCATGCGTTAACCCCTCATTTTGATCGAAACCCAACAATTGAAACAAAATAAGCCGCATAAACTGTATCGAAAAGCTTAAAATCAGTTGCAACGATGATTCAATTCCTGTAAAATCAATGAACACAGTTATATATCTTATTAAATTTGCCACAAAAGACTTAATCCCTTTGTTCATATAGGTATGCTCATAAATATATGACTTAACTCCCAATACATGACCGAATTCCACGAAATTCATAACGTAAAAATAAGAACTTAAAAGAATAAAAGCAGGCAAAAAATAAAGAAAATATTGAAAACAAGTCTTATAAAAATTTCTACCATGCTTTTTAATTGCTATTAAAAGATATGCAATAAAAATTCCAGGCAAAAAGAAACATATTGAGCTTTTAACGCCGACAGAAATTGCAAGAGCTAAAGCAGAAAAGATTAATGATCTCTTTTCCTCTTCAAAAACTCCATAAATATATAAATATAATGACGTTAACAACAAAAATCCAAGTATAAGATGGTTTTGAGTCCCTGAAGAATGAATTATCACCATAGGAAGCGACGCAAAAACAAATATTGCCCATAAAATCCTTGCAGTTGAAAGCTTTAAGTATGACAGAAAATTATATATCAGAAAAATACTTGCTAAATACGAAAAATACGGAATTATGCCGATTAAAAAATCTTTTCTTATAAAAAGCATATGCCAGAGCGTAAGCAACTCGGAATTCGGCGGGAAGATTACCTGTCTTACAGAACTTGTTTCAAAATGAGCAAGCGCGCCATGCTGAATCCAGAAAGGTATTCTTGCAATTTGGTAACTCATTGAATCCCATAGGTTAACAGGCGCGTATACAGCAAGAAAAAGGCTTATTAAAGAAGAAAATATAAATAAAATTGATAATATAAATAAAATTTTATCTTTATCAAGCGCTTTTTTTATATTTTTAATCGCCGTATTTATCCATTTTATATCTATAACCGGTCTATTCTTGAAATTCCAGAGGATAAAGCTAAAAATAAAAATTATAAAATTTGTAATTAAAAATGCGGGTATATTTATTAATTTTAATAAAGAAAGGGCCTCAAAAGAAGCTATTGCCTGAGATATAACGATTAAAATCCAGAACAGCAAAGAGTTCTCATCTCTTTTGCTTTTAAAAACCCCTGTTATAAAATAAGACGACCCTATAACTAATGTAAAAGACAACAGTAATAATAAAAAACCAGACATTTAAACAACCTTGCCAGGATTTAATATTGAATTCGGATCAAAAATATTTTTTATTGCCTGCATAATTTCAATATTTTTTTCTCCAAGAGCCTTCTTCATAAAAGCCAATTTATGATAACCGATTCCATGTTCCCCGGAAAGAGTTCCTCCAAAAGAAAGAGCTGAGTTAAATATCTCTTCCGCCGCTTTTTCAAACCTTTTTGCTTCATCTTTATCTCTTAAATCCAGTGAGAAATTCGGATGAATGTTTCCATCTCCAATATGTCCCATTATACAAACAGTTAAGTCGTATTTATTCGCTATTCTTCTTATTTCTTTGAACATTTCAGGAATTTTATCTCTTGGAACAACCGCATCTTCTGTGAAAACATTGGGTCTTAATCGTGAAACCGCTCCAAATGCCGATCTTCTTGCAAACCATATTTCGTCCGCTTCCTGCTGGTTTTTTGAAGCCCGAATGTTTTTTGCGCCAAATTCATTGCAGATATTCACGATTTGATCTGCCTGAACGCTTACCGATTCTTTAAAACCATCAACTTCAATCACCAAAACAGCGTCCATATCTGTAGGCAAGCCCGTCTTGTGGAATTTTTCTATTGTTTGCATAGTGTTTTTGTCCATAATATCAAGCGTAGACGGTGTTATTTTAGCGGAAATTATGCCTGTTACAGCGTTAACCGCCTCATCAGCAGACTCAAAGCACGCAAGAAGAACCTGTCTTTCTTCCGGTTTCGGAATTAATCTTAATGTCGCTTCTGTAATAACGCCCAAAGTGCCTTCTGAGCCTACTAAAAGCTGGGTTAAATTATAACCGGTAACGTTTTTAACTGTTTTTCCGCCGGTTTTAATTATGGTTCCGTCAGCCATAACAGCTTCCAGTCCAAGTACATAATCTTTGGTTGTTCCATATTTAAAGCCCCTTGGACCGCCTGAAGACTGAGCTATACTTCCTCCTATTGTGGAAACTCTAAGACTGGCAGGGTCAGGAGGGTAAAATAAACCCAGCTTTTCAGCTTCCTGCTGCAATTTTTCAATTACAACACCTGGTTCAACCTGACATAAAAGGTTGTTTTTATCAATATGTATGATTTTATTCATTTTCGAGGTATGCAAAACGATTCCGCCTTTTAAGGCAATGCATCCGCCTACAAGATTCGTGCCTGCCCCTCTGGTTATTACAGGAATGCGGTTTTTGTTTGCAATTTTTAAAATCAGGCTTATTTGCTCTTTATTTTCGGGAAGAATTACAGCATCTGGAAGATAAAGCTCATCTCCGATTGCTGTTGCGTCATAAGCATAACAATATCTGTCCTCATACTCCTCAAGAACATTATTTGCTCCTGCTATTGCTTTTAGCTCGCTGATTATCTTTTTTTCCAGTTTTGTTTTATATTCCAGCATTTTTTTGACCTGATTATTGGTGAGAAATTTGCAAAAAGTGGCATGCCTAAAATGAGCTAAAACTCAAGCTTTCGCAACCTTGCGCCAAGTCCCTTATTACGCTAGGCTTTAAGCTATTTCTTCTCCTTTAATCGGCTCCTGCGGCGCAGTTTTCTTTCTTGTCTTCTTTGCTTTATCAATATGTAAAAGCTCTGCTACCGATCCTTTTTTCTTTACCATTTCATGTGTAATCGTGAATAAACTAATATCAGTTCTTGACGGCACTTCGTACATGATTTCAAGCATAATTTCTTCCACAATCGATCTTAAAGCTCTTGCGCCGGTTTTTCTTCTTATCGCTTCCAGCGCAATTTCTTTTATTGCGTCTTCTTCAAAATTAAGCTTCACACCATCCATATTCAGTAATTCCTGATACTGTTTTATAATTGCATTTTTAGGCTCAGTAAGAATTCTGACAAGAGCGGCTTCGTCAAGCGGGTCTAGCACTGCATAAACAGGAACTCTTCCTATAAATTCAGGGATTAAGCCAAATTTGATGAGGTCTTCCGGCACCATATTTTTAAGCATTTTAGCCTGATTAATTTCTCTTTCATAAGCAGCTTTAGGTCCTGAAGCGCCAAAACCGACAAGTTTTCCCGTACCTGCTCTGTTATCAACAATTTTTTCCAGCCCGACAAATGCGCCGCCAACAACAAAAAGGATATTGCTTGTGTCAATCTGGATAAACTCCTGATGAGGATGTTTTCTTCCGCCTTGAGGAGGAACATTGGCTGTTGTGCCTTCTATCATTTTCAAAAGAGCCTGCTGAACTCCTTCGCCGCTGACATCCCTTGTTATGCTCGGATTTTCAGATTTTCTTGCTATTTTATCAATCTCATCAATATATATAATGCCTTTTTCTGCTTTTGCGGCATCATAATCAGCGTTTTGATAAAGTCTTAAAAGAATATTCTCAACGTCATCACCGACATAACCCGCTTCTGTAAGCGTTGTTGCATCTGCTACAGCGAACGGAACATCAAGCATTTTAGCCAGAGTTTGCGCAAGAAGCGTTTTCCCGCTTCCGGTCGGTCCTACAAGCAATATATTGCTTTTTTGTATCTCTACGCTGTCTTTATCATTATTTTCCTTTGCGGTTATATTATGATTTATTCTCTTATAATGGTTATACACCGCAACTGAAAGCTGTTTTTTGGCGTCATCCTGACCTATTATATGCAAATCAAGATATTCCTTAATTGCCTGAGGTTTTGGAACTTCCTGAAACTTTTGGGACTCATGTTTTTCTTCGTCGCCTTCTTTTGAATCCAAAAATTCTTCGTCAAGTATTTCATTGCATAAATCAACGCATTCATCGCATATATAAACTTCGGGTCCGGCAATTAATTTTTTTACCTGATCCTGCGTTTTGCCGCAAAATGAACATTTTAGCCTGCTGTCATCTCTTTTAGCCATAAATAACTCCTAAATTACTAGAGTTCCTCAGATTTCTCTTTCTTCTCTATTTTTGTAATTACTTTATCTACCATTCCATATTCTACAGCTTCCTCAGGATTCATGATGTAATCCCTGTCTGTATCTTTTTCAATTTTCTTGAAGCTTTGTCCTGTATGCTTAGCTAAAAGCTCATTCAGATTTCTTTTTATTCTTCCGATTTCAGCCGCCTGAATTTCTATATCAGTCGCCTGACCTTGAGCTCCGCCAAGTGGCTGGTGGATGAGGATTCTTGAGTGAGGAAGAGCCATACGTTTTCCCGGAGTTCCTGCCGCAAGCAGGAATGCGCCCATACTTGCCGCCTGTCCAAGACAAATTGTATTTACATCGGCTCTTATATGTTGCATCGTGTCATATATTGCCATGCCTGCTGTTACACTTCCGCCAGGGCTATTTATATATAACATAATATCTTTTTCAGGATTTTCGGAATCCAAAAGCAATAACTGCGCAACTATAAGGTTTGCAACCATGTCATCTATACCTGTGCCAAGAAATATTATTCTTTCTCTTAACAGTCTTGAAAAAATATCAAATGATCTCTCTCCACGGCTTGATTGCTCGATTACTACCGGCACATAATTTCTTGCGTCTATTATTCCCATGTTTTTAACCTTTCTCTAACAAACTATTCCCTTTTTTCTTCTGAATCTGATTATTGTAAATTCAGAAATTTTTATTTTGAAATGTCCTCAATATATTTTACTTCATTATTCTCTAAAAGATAATTAATAATTTTCTGGCTCATTATTTGTTGCGATAAACCCTGCGCTAATCCTATGTTTTTAGACATTTGCTCATAAACTTTGCTTTCTTCTGTATTATAAGCTTGCGCAAGTTCTTTGATTCTGAGTGTAAAATCTTCTTCAGTAAGCGTAATGCCTTCGCCTTTTGCGATTGCGCTTAATACCAAACTTGTTTTTACACGTCTTGCAGCTTCTTCTCTCAGGTTATTCCAGATATTTTCATGTCCTTGCTGTTCAATAACTTGTTCCCATGATAATCCCTGATTTTTAAAACGTGTTTCTATTTCTTCCATAAGATATTTAGCTTCACGATTAATCATTGTATCAGGTATATCAAGCTTTGTTTCATCAATAATCTTGTCTACAAGGATTTTTTCGGCTCTTACACGATTTTCATTTTCCTGCGACTTATCCACATAACCTTTTATATGATTTTTAAAATCATCCATTGTTTGAAATGGTCCCAGTTTTTGCGCAAATTCATCGTTTAATTCAGGAAGGATTTTTTCTTTTATTTCATTGATTTTAATTGCAAATTCAGCTTCTTTTCCCGCAATATTTTTATCATGATAATCTTCAGGAAAAGTAACGTTAATTTTGAATTCATCGCCAATGTTTTTATCGATTAACTGTTCTGCAAAGCCTGGTATAAAATGGCTGTTGGCGATATCAAGCTGATGATTTTTTCCGGCGCCGCCTTTTATGGGTTCACCGTTGATACTTCCGTTGAAATCTATAAATACAATATCATTTGAGCGCGATTGTCTGCCAATAACCTGCTCCAGTCTTGAAAATTTATTTCTGACAGCCTCAAGTTCCTTTTCAACAGAATCTTCTTTTGCTTTAAACTCAGGAACTTCTATTGTGAGTCCTTTATATTCAGGCAATTTTACTTCCGGCTTAACTTCTATTTTAGTTGTTATTACAACCGGTTTGCCTAATTGAAAGTCATAGGCTTCTAAGACAGGTTCTGTAATCAGATCGAGCTGATTTTCGCTTATAACATCGGCAATAATAGGCGGCAACAGGACATCTATGGCTTTTTGCTTGATTCTATCCATACCAACATGCTTTTCTATAATTGGACGTGGAGTTTTACCTTTTCTAAACCCTGGAATATTTACATTTTCGCCCAATTTTTTGCATGCCTTATTATATTCCAATGAAGCAATTTCAGCGTCAATTTCAATGCTTAATTTAAATTGATTATTATCTATTTTTTCTAAATTTGTATTCATAATTTCTTTGATTACTAACCTTTCTTAAGTCTGCTAAATTGATATTTTAAAGTTTTACTGATAATACATTTAAATAATTATAAACCAAACTATTGTTTTAAAAAAGGTTTAGTCTAAATGATAAAGTTAAAATTTATTATACTGAAAACATTTATATACAAACTCAAATTAATATATGAAATTTTCTTGTTTATGCCAAAATGCGATTCATAATACAAAATAGCCGAGATTGTCATTGCGAAGGAGCGTAGCGAGTGTGGCAATCTTTCCGGCTAACAATAATAAGAGGGAAAAATTGCCGCGTCGAAGCAAACCCCTCCTTTCAATGACAGCCAAACATTTATAGTTAGAGGCGCCCTTATAATTGCGAATTTGTATAACATGCCTGCAAAATAAACTTATTCCGGTATATCTACGCAATCTTTAAAATCCTTACCCGGATTTCCAAACAAAAACCTGAAAAATAAACAGTTCTTACTCATAGTTTTACTGAGCGCTTCACCGATGCAGTCATATCTTTTGAGCGTACTGCCAGTTTGATTAATCAATTCCTCGGGAATTACAGGGATTTTTTGGTTTAAGCCGTCCAGCTTTTGATTTGTATTATATAAAGTACAATTTACTTGTGGAAGATGTACGTTAGTTTCTTTTAAGTTTTGATTTATTTGCGGAAGTGTCTGATTGATTCCTTCCAAGGCTGTAACTGTTGTATTAATCAGCTTAGGCGCTTGTTTAACAGTTTTTTTAAGCTCTTCTTCGGCAAGAAGCGCGCTAAGATTTTTTAAAGATTCAGGCATATATGAAATAGTTGTTTTAATATCGTTTTTAACCTGTGGATCACTTAAAATAATTTTTAACTCTTTTGTAATATAAGAAAGGTCCTCAACCGATTTCGACACATCGCCGGAAAGTTTATTTTCGCCTGCTAACAGTTTTTTAGCTTTGCCGGTAAGATAGTTAAGATTTGAAATAAGAGCTCCTAATTCACCGCTTTCCATTTGTTCAACAAGATATTTGTCAACTCTTTCATATACTGCTGTTCCCTCAATCATATCTCCATTTTTAAGCAATTCTCCGGAAGGATTTACCGGATAAATCAAATCAAAATACCGATCTCCGAAAACGTCCTGGGTTTTTAATATAACTTTTGTGTTTGTCGGAAGTTTAAGATTTTTATAATTTATATCAAGACAAAAAAGGATATATTGCTGATCGCCTGAAAGGCTTTTACAAGTAGCTTTACCAACTTTATATCCTCTGTAATAAACGCTTACATCCCCCGCCAATTTAATCAGCGGCGGAACTTCTTTAAACCTGACGAAAATAACTTTATCAGGCTTAAAAATAAAGCTGTTGTTAGCAAAATATAATCCTTGTCCGAAAAGGAACAAAGCGGCGCTGAATATTATCAATGTTTTCATATCTTTATGAAAACAAAAAAGAATTTAGATTAAATTAGCAAGTCGGGGAATTTATGCCAAAGGCAAAATGCCGGCTATATGGTTACTAAGGAAAGAATAAAAAATTTTGGGCAGTGGTAAAAAATAAAGTGATTTTTTATCACCCCTCCCTAACCCAATAAAATTATCCCTTAGAATTTAGCCACTACCAAATTTTGCTTAGTATAGAGGCGGCGTTAAGTTTTAATATTCAATATTTTAGCAATATATTTGACAAGCTTGTCTGATTTTTCAGAAGAATGCAGAAGCTTTTCCATATCTCTCCTGTTAATCCATATCCCCCCGCAATAAACGCATTTATATACAAAAATCCCCGTATCATCAATTTCAACCTTTTCAAGCCCATTTCCATCAGCAGGACATATAGATTCCAAGCCGATTATCTCTGGAAACTTCTGCCTTGACAAAAAGCCCTGAAGCTTTTTCCTTATGTCCATTTCCTGTCTTTTAGCCCATTTCTGTTCTTCGGGAGATGGCTTAAAACTCATTCTTTTAATACCTCCTACAAACAGCATATCTTTTTATAAACAGGATTAAATCCAATTATCTACCTATGTTATAATTCGTCATATACTTATAATGTGTAATAATAAACCTCTATATTAAACAATAATATTTATTAATTTTGGAGCTGATAAGACTTGAATACAAATTCTGAAACCAATGAACTTTTAGATGAAGAAGTAAAAGTATGGCTAAAGGAATACAAAAATACTGATGACAGTAAGACTAAAATACAGTTGAGGAATCTTATTCTGCATTATTATATGCCTCTTGTAAAAAAGATCGCTCACGGACTTGCCAGAAGACAATCAGATCCCATAGAAGACATTGTCCAGGTGGGATGTCTTGGATTAATGAAATCCATTGAACAATTCAATCAAAATCAGGGAGCAAGCTTTAAAACCTATGCAGCCCACAGAATTACAGGCGAAATAAGACATTATCTAAGAGATAAAGTTTCTGTGATAAAAGCTCCAAGAGAGCTTGTGGAGCTCTCAGGCAGAATGAATTTAATTATAGAAAAGCTCCGCTCAAAACTTGGACGACAGCCTACAGAAATTGAAGTGGCGCATGAACTTCAAATGCCTGTTAATATCATTAACGAAGCGTTTGATGTAGACAGAAGAAAAGTAACAGTTTCTCTTGACCAGTCTTCAACTTTTTCTGAAAATGAGGTTTCATTAGGAGATAGGCTTATTGATGACAAATATACCGAATATCAAAATATTCAGGAAGAAAGAATAATGCTTATGGAAGCGGTTGAACTTCTTCCTGCCAATTTAAAACAAGTTATTCAAATGACATTTTTTGAAGACCTTAACCAGACAGAAATCGCTCAAAAAGTTGGAATTTCGCAAATGCAGGTTAGCAGAAGGCTTAAAAAAGCGACTAAAGAGTTATTTAATATTATTACAGCGTTGGAAAAGCGGCAAAGCGGTTTAATTAAAGAAAAGAAAAAAGTAAAATGACAGAAATAAACATAATTATGCTTATATTAGTTTTTGTAATCGGGCTTGTAATCGGCAGTTTTTTAAATGTAGTCGGCTTAAGGCTTTTAAGCCAAGAAGATTTTATTTTTAAACGCTCAAAATGCCCTAAGTGCCAGAAAAAAATCGCATGGTATGATAATATTCCCATATTAAGCTATATTCTCCTTAGAGGCAAATGCAGAAACTGCAATAGCCCCATTAGTTTCCAATACCCTCTTGCAGAGCTTATAACAGGAATTTTATTTGTTTCTACATATTATAACTGGGGCTTTAGCCTGAAAACGCTGTTCTTTCTTATATTAATTTCAGCTTTTGTTGTTATAACCATAACAGACTTGAAAGAACAGGTTATATTTGACCTGAATTCCGTTCCGCTTATTCCTCTTGGACTTGTGTACAATTTTTTCAATATAGGAGGCGGTTCTCAGGAAGCAGTAAAGCTTTTAGGGTTTTCATTCAACGAAGTATTCATATCTGCTATTCTGGGAGCATTATTAGGCGCGGCTTTTTTCGAGATTTTTTCAAGAATGGGCTATTTATTTTCGGGAGAATACGCTTTTGGCGGCGGAGATACAATTCTTGGAGCGGCGTTAGGGGCATGGTTTGGCTGGAAAGCTTTAATCGTGATACTTTTATTAAGCTTAATAATCCAAATGATTGTAGGAGTGCCTATTATTCTTTATAATTTCTATAAAAGCAAGGAATATCAATCGTTAATCGCAATGGGCGGGTTATTTTTGGCGTTATTACTTTCATTGTTAGGCAGATACTTTACTTATACAGGAAAATTTATTCTTTCTATTTTTATAATAATAAGCGCGTTTATAATTGGGGGAATTGCTGTTTATGCGATATTCAGCAGGATGAGAGAAACCCGCAATTATACTTTCCTGCCTTTTGGACCTCCTTTAATTATTGCAGGATTGATTGTAATGTTTTGCAGCGAAAAAATCACAGTTTATTTACCGTTTTAACTTAAATTGCTAATTAACTCGAGTCGCTAATTAATTTTTTTAATCGTCATTCTGAGGGCTTTAGCCCGAATAATCTTGTTGTATGTATGCAATGGGATCCTTCGCTACGCTCAGAATGACGGATTCGGCTAATCAGCAATTTGCGTTAATTAGTCGAAACGCTGAAACAGCTTGAAATTTCATTTTAATTTTTTATTTCTTTAGCAACTCAAGTGTTTTAATCTTTTTTATTTGCCGATTTCTTTCAATGATTGGCATAATTGTTTAAAAAGAGAAATCGATAAAAGCCAGCAGTAAAGTTATTCCTATAAATTCCATTTCAAATTCCTTTTTCAACCCTTTTCCAAATGTTTTCGACTAATTTGATATTTAAAACATTCTTTTACTATTCTTGTAACATCTTTATCAGAAATAGATAAATATTTTAGAGCTGTAATATAAAATATTTGTCTATTTAACATAACTTTTTTGGAATGCGCAAGATCACATCTTGCTATGATCGGATTTGAATCCCCATCATCAATATATATTTTACACTGAAGGTCATAAAAATCCTTTATCGGCTCAGAATATAAATAACAAAGACCGCTTGCGCTTATATTTCTGGTAACTGTAAAGTAGGAGATTTTTTCCACACAATTTTCATCAGGATAATAAGTAATTCCTAATCTTATTTTTAACGGAACTCTTACATATTCCCTTCGCTCAAGCGTTTCTGTTTCATAAGGGAAACTAATTTTAATCCCTGATTGAGTTCCTGATTCTTTCCCCATTACCGCGCATTGAGCAATAAATACACCGTTTTTTTTGGGAAAAATAAGATTTACACTGGAATTATCAGGAATTTCTTGTGAAACAGATGATTGAATAAGAACGTAATCATCAAAGACCTTTTCAATACGGCTATTAAATTGATGATATTCATTATTTGCGTCCAAAAATTCAATTTTAAAGGTTGCTAAATCTGTAAAATAATTTTCTATTTCATCTGACATTTTTTTAACAGTCTTATAAGTTATCAGTCGAGCATTTGTTCAAGAATTTGAGCTCTTTTTTCACTTAATTCTGCGTTAAAAAAGCTGTTTTTCCTAATATAACTTCTTAACGCTTCTCTAATAAGCTCACTTCTTGTGCGTTGTTCAGAAACGGCAACATTATCAATTTTTTGAAGAAATTCATCTGGCATGGATATTAAAACTTTTGCCACAGCAATCCTCTCTTTCCTTTTAACCTTTTAGTTTTCTTAAATTAACCCATTTGAATATATATTATATCACTATATTTTATATTTTCTATTTTTTTTTAAATAAGTAGATAAGTAGGTAACAAAAAGTTTTCAGGTTTTTATCTACCCAACCCCAACCCCTTCCCTTCAAAGGGAAGGGGCTTTTGTTGTTTGTTTGCCTCACTCGCTTCGCTCGTTCGGCAAAATTTAATAAGAG
>JAKLDH010000003.1 GCA_022703625.1 Cyanobacteriota bacterium
TAAATAATTTTATATTTGGCGTAGCGGCTGGCGAAGCCAGCCGCTACGCCGTTTTAAGGGCATGCGGCTCGCAGGCAAAGCCTGCGAGCCGCATAAAAAATTAAAATAAAATTTCAAGATATTTCAGCGTTTCGATTAATTAGCAATTCATGTTAATTAGTTTTGTCGTTTAGTATATACAAATTATTTTGCAAAATATATTCTTCCACATTGTTTTTTACCAGATATTTAATTGATTTCGCTTTGATAATCCGGTTTCTTATATATGTAGAAGAAATATTAATAACAGGCGTTTCAAGAATAGCGCAATTAATATTTTTAAATTTAATCCCTGACACAATTTTTTCTGCATCGGGAGTTCCTTGTCTTGCAAGGATTATAAAGTTTACAAGCTCTATAAGTTCGTCGGGTTTATGCCAGGTTTCAATATTTAAAAAAGCGTCTGCGCCTATTATAAAGTTTATTTTCCCCTCAATATCGGGATATTTTGAATATAAAGCTTTGATCGTATTTACTGTATAAGATTTTCCGGGTATTTGAAATTCAATATCGCTTACTTCAAAATTAGGGTTATCGCATACGGAAAGTTTAACCATTTTCAGCCTGTGATAAGCGTCAGCCAGCTCATTTTCTCTATGCGGAGGCATATATGACGGAATAAACACAATTTTATCCAGATCAAGTAATGTTCTTACTGATTCTGCAAGAATTAAATGAGCTATATGTATTGGATTAAATGTTCCCGCAAAAACCGTTAATTTCATATAAAATCCCGAATTATTTTTAAAAATCATTATATACTTAAATAAAAATAATTTTAGATTTTTGTTACGAACATATCTAAAAACTCAATTTTTTGAAATTAACTTAGTGGCTTGTTAAGTTAATTTATTGGGTTGAGCGAGCGTAGCTAGCGAAACCCAAAAAGAAACAAAAACCCCTTCCCTTCAAAGGGAGAGGGGATGGGCAGATAAAAAAATAAAATTCTTTAAAATTAACTTAACAGAGTACTAGTCGTAACTTGCATTTTTATATTATATTAAATGTATAAATATTAAAGATTGCGCGATAATGAAAAAGTTTAAACAAATAAAAATACAGATTTGCCAAATTGGCAAAATGCTTTATGATAAAGGCTTTGTGCCTGGCTCCTCCGGCAATATCAGTCATAAAACAGATAATACAATTATAATAACGCCATCAGGTTCATGCCTTGGAAAATTATCAACTTCTGATCTTGTTAAGATCGACCTGGACGGAAATTTAGTTGATTTAAAGGGCAAGCCTTCTTCTGAAAAACTTATGCACGTTGAAATTTATAAACGAAGACCTGATATAAGCGCTATAATCCACGCTCATCCGCCGAAATCCACGGCTTTATCTGTTGCGGGCAAAGAAATAAAAGCTCCTTTGATAGCAGAAGCGGTAGTAACTCTTGGAGAAATCCCATTGGTAAAATATGAAACGCCGTCAAGTTTTGAACTTGCGCAAAATGTGGCTGATTGTTTTATTGGGCATGAAGCAGTATTAATGGCGAATCATGGGGTTACAGTATGCGGAAAGAGCTTGGAAAAAGCCTATTATAAGATGGAAACGGTCGAATTTACCAGCGAAATATATTTAATTACCGAATTGTTAAATAAAAGGAATGAAATTCCCGCTGAGAAATTGCCAGATTTAATAAAAATCAGAGAACAATTAGAATTAACGAACTTTTAGAAGGATTTTCAAACTATGGATATGCAGCTTGAAAGATATATAGCGCTTTTAACTGCTTTAATGCCAACTCTGGATCAGTTTTTTGAGATACAGAAAGATTATATTAAATGCAAAATCGGATGTTCTCACTGTTGTCAACGGGGCTATTATCCTGTTACCAACGTTGAAGCCAAATTAATAAAAGCCTGTTTTGAAAATATTGAGGACTGTATAAAGGCTCAAATAGTTGAAAAAGCTGAAAAAATCAATATAGAAAGGGCTTTATTTGTTGCTAATGGTAATGATATACTAAATTTTAAATACACCTGCCCTTTCTTGGCTGAAGATAAGTGTTCTATATACGAATACAGACCGATTATATGCAGAACTCAGGGATTAATTTTTGAAAGCGCCCTTAATCCAAACAAATTTAATATGCCAGCCTGCGTATTTCTCGGATTAAACTATGCAAACGTATATGATGAACAGACAAATACCTTTTCAGACAAGAAAATAAAAGATTTAAACCTTCAAACTCCTCCTTTAGCTTTAGATTTCTGCTATGAATCACTTGTAGAGCTTTGTGGCATAGACCCTAAGACATTAGGAGAGAAAATAATCGATCCAGGCAATGATGAAATAAGAATGATTTTTGAATGGGCGCTTTAATTGGATATATATGCTTAAAAAAAGTGAAATGATAGAATTAGAGATAGAAAAGCTTGTCTATGGAGGAGAAGGACTCGGTAAATATGATAATTTTACAATTTTTGTAGCTGATACAGCTCCAGGAGATAGAATAAAAGCGGAAATAATCTCTGTAAAAAAGAATTACGCTCAAGCGCGGCTTAAAGAAATTATAGTTCCTTCTCAACACAGAGTTAAGCCGTTTTGTCCTTATGCAAAAGCTTGCGGAGGCTGTCAATGGCAGCATATAGATTATGAAGAGCAGCTTAAAATAAAGAAACAGATAGTTGAGGAATCTTTAAAAAAGTTTGCGGACTTAGAAATTCCTGTAAAAAATACCTTGCCAGCTCCTGAAACAAGAGAATACAGGTGTAAAGTTCAGCTTCCTGTTCAACAAACCGCCGTTTCCAAGAGATTTCTTGCGGGATACTATAAAAAAAGCACGCATGAAATAGTAAATACAAAGTATTGTCCTGTTCAACCAGCCGCATTAGACGAAATAACAGAGTTTTTAAGACATAAAGCGCAGGACTTTAACCTCACAGCGTATGATGAAAAGACTAAAAAAGGGCTTATACGGCATTTTGTTTATAGATACAGTAAATCAAACAAAAATTTTGTTCTTACAATAGTAATAAATTCAGATAAAATTCCGGAAAACCTAGTAAATTATTGTAAAGCGGTTAAAGAAAACTATATAAACCTTGAAGGAATTGCCGTTAATTTTAACACAACACAGACTAACCTTATCATTACAGATAAAAGCCAGGTCATGGAAGGTAAAAACTTTGTGATAGAAGAACTTGGAGGAAAAATATTCAGAATTTCGCATGATGCTTTTTTTCAGGTAAATCCTTCTGCGGCTTTGCAAATGTTTTCAGAAGTTAAAAAAATGGTAATGGAAAAAACAAATTTACCTGATATCTTGGATATTTATTCAGGCTCAGGAGGCTTTTCAGTTTTTTTAAGCGATATAGCCAATAAAATTATAGCTGTTGAAGAAAATATAAGTTCAATTGAAGATGGTAAAGAGAATATAACGCTGAATAATATCAAAAATATAGAATATATAAAGGGTAATGCAGATATTATAATCCCAAAACTATTGGCAGATAAAGCAAAATTCGATATAATAATACTTGATCCGCCAAGAAAAGGTTGTTCAGAGGAAGTTATTAATGCAGCGGCTGAAATAACAGACAAATTTATAATTTATATAAGCTGTAATCCTACAACATTAGCAAGAGATATAAAAATATTAGGCGAAAACTTTAAAGTGATTGAAGTTCAGCCTATAGATATGTTTTGTTACACATACCATGTGGAAACAATCCTGCTTGCCGAAAAAAAATAAATAAGTGTAAATAGGATAATTAATCTTGTTTATGAATTTCCTTTGTGTTATAACTCAAATGTTCAATTCCAGATATTAAAATTGGAAAAAATTTAGTAATAAGTAAACAGAGAGGAATATTTTATGTCACAAAAACGTGTTTATCTTTTTAAAGAAGGTAATACAGGAATGAAAAATCTTCTTGGAGGAAAGGGAGCTAATCTTGCAGAAATGACAAATGCCGGATTGCCTGTGCCACCAGGATTAACAATTACAACCGAAACCTGTATGGAATATATTGATAACGGAAATCAAATGCCAGCAGGCTTAATGGAAGATGTAAAAACTGCTTTAGCTAACGTAGAAAAAGAAACAGGTAAAACATTTGGCGATGCGGCTAATCCTCTTTTGGTTTCAGTAAGATCAGGAGCAAGACTTAGTATGCCTGGTATGATGGAAACCATTTTAAATCTTGGCTTAAACGATGAAACAATGGTAGGGTTAATAAATCTTACAAATAATGAGAGATTTGCCTATGACAGCTATCGTAGATTCCTTACAATGTTCGGAAGCGTAGTGCTTGATATAGAAAGACACTTCTTTGAAAAGGAACTTGACGTTATAAAAGGACAAGAAGGCGTAAAACTAGACACAGAAGTAAGCACAGAAGGCTTAAAAAAGCTTATTCCCGTTTATAAAAATATTATTAAAGAGCACTCAGGAAAAGACTTCCCGCAAGCTCCATTTGAGCAACTTCAGCTCGCTATAGAAGCTGTATTTAGATCATGGAACATTCCAAGAGCTGTTGCATATAGAAACCACTATAAAATCGATCATAGATACGGTACAGCGGTAAACGTGCAAACAATGGTATTCGGAAACATGGGCGATGATTCAGCAACCGGCGTATCATTTACCCGTAACCCAAGCACCGGAGAAAACGTATTTTACGGCGAATATCTTACAAATGCCCAGGGCGAAGATGTTGTTGCGGGTATCAGAACTCCAAAACAAATCGCTGAGCTGGCAATAGAAATGCCTGAGCTTTATAAACAATATGTGGAAATTGCTCAAAGACTTGAGCGTCATTATAAAGACATTCAGGATATGGAATTCACGATTGAAAAAGGCAGATTATACATTCTTCAGACAAGAAACGGCAAAAGAACAGCCGCAGCGGCTGTAAGAATTGCGGTTGAGATGGCTGAAGAAGGAACTATCAATAGAGAAAGAGCTATTCAACTTGTTGATCCTTCACAATTATATCAGTTAATGCTTCCAAGCTTTGATCCTGTCGCTAAAAAAGCTGGTAAGCTTATTGCGCAGGGATTAAACGCTTCACCAGGAGCCGCTGTTGGTAAAGTCGTGTTTGATACAGATGAAGCCGCAGAAAGAGGAAACGCAGGCGAAAAAGTTATACTCGTAAGAATTGAAACATGTCCTGATGATATTCACGGAATGATCTCTTCTCAGGGCGTTTTAACGCTTAGAGGCGGCATGACCAGCCATGCGGCTGTTGTTGCAAAAGGAATGGGCAAACCATGCGTTGCAGGCTGTGAATCATTAAAAATTGACGTTGTTAATGAAACTCTTACTACATCAAATGGCGCAATATACAGAAAAAATGACATTATCTCTATGGATGGAGGTACCGGAGAAGTATTTGAAGGTTCTATTTCAACAGTTGAGCCTAAAATGGATGAAAACTTTGAAAAACTTTTCAATTGGACTGATGAAATTAAACAATTAGTTGTAAGAGCAAACGCTGATACTCCTCAAGACGCTGAAAAAGCTGTTGAGCTTGGAGCAAAAGGAATTGGTCTTTGCAGAACAGAGCATATGTTCATGGAACAGGAAAGATTGCCTGTTGTACAGCAAATGATTATTGCAGGAACGCCTGAAGCAAGAAAAGAAGCTCTCGCAAAACTTCTTCCAATGCAATATCAGGATTTCAAAGGAATGTTCAAAGCTTTAAAAGGCTATCCAATGACTATCCGTTTGTTAGATCCACCTCTTCATGAGTTCCTTCCGAGTAAAGACGAACTTATTGCCGAAGTGGCAACATTAAAAGCTCTTGGCAAAGATTATGCGCAACAGGAAAATCTCCTTCATACCGTTGAAAATCTTAGCGAATCCAATCCTATGATGGGATTAAGAGGTTGCAGACTTGGTCTTACATACCCTGAAATAAATGAAATGCAAGTAAGAGCTATTTTTGAAGCTGCATGCGATCTTAAAACAGAAGGTATGGAAGTAAAACCGGAAATCATGATTCCTCTTGTCGGACATGTTAACGAGCTTAAAGCCGTAAGACAACAGCTTGAAGAAGTTGCGCAAAGAGTAATGAATGAAAAAGGCGTTGATGTTGACTATCAATTCGGCACAATGATTGAAATTCCAAGAGCGGCAATTACTGCTGATCAAATTGCTGAACACGCTGAATTCTTCAGTTTCGGCACAAACGACTTAACTCAAATGACATTTGGTTTCAGTCGTGATGATGCGGAAGCTAAATTCCTCAATAACTATGTGGAACAACAAATTCTTATGGAAAACCCATTTGAAACACTTGACCAGGAAGGCGTTGGTCAATTAATGAAAATGGCTATAGAAAAAGGCAAATCAGTAAGACCTGGCATTAAGCTTGGAATCTGCGGCGAGCATGGCGGAGACCCTGAAAGTGTCAAATTCTGTCACAGAATCGGTCTTAATTATGTAAGCTGTTCACCTTACAGAGTTCCTGTAGCAAGACTTGCCGCTGCTCAGGCTGTTCTTGAAGAAAAAGGACAAAAAGCTCTGGTAACAAAATAATATTTAAATTTATTTAACTTTTTTAAAAGGGTTTCGAAAATTTAAGTTTTCGAAATCCTTTTAAAATTTTTCAAATACACTTTATGAAAGAAATAATACCAAGTTGCAATCAATGTAGTATTAACTCTCCCTCCCCCTGCCCCCTCCCCAAGGGAGGGGAAGAAGAGTTGATAAGGTTTTTGCCGGCGTAGCCGGCAAAAACCTTATCAAAAAATAATACTCTTTTGATTGCAACTTGGTATAAGATCATAGCGGATGTTTTGCCTTCGGCAAAACACCCGCTAATTAAGAATTTAAAACCCACCTTTTTTATTTCCAGATTTCTTTTTAAGATCAATATAATTTGCTTTAAATCAAAAACTTTAACGAAAGGGTTACAAGTATAAAATATACCGCTAATCCTATAACATCAATCGCTGTGGCAATAAAAGGACCGCTGGCAACGGCGGGATCAAATTTAAGTTTCTTCAATAAAAACGGTGAAACACCCCCTAAAAGGGTCGCAATTGTCATATTCGCCGCCATAGAAATTCCTACAACGCTTCCTAAAACAATATTGTTTTTCCAGTTCCAGGTTACAACCATAACAAGCAAGCCAAACGTTAAACCGATTATAAGACCTATGCGAAGTTCTCTGAATACATGATGTAATGCCGAATTCATCGTTATTTGACCGGTTGATAATCCTCTTACCATAAGAGTAACGCTTTGTGTGCCTATGTTTCCGCCAAGTCCAGCCAATAAAGGTATGAAAATCGCTATTACAGGAAGTTGTCTTAATGTTCCGTCAAAATGATTGGCTACATTTACGGCTATAAATTCTCCGAACAGAGTTATAAGAAGCCATGGGGCTCTTGCTCTCACCGCAAGCATTAATTTTCCTGTTAAAATCTCGTCTTCATCAAATATAGCCGTTGAAATACCTGATGATGCGTAAATTTCTTCCGTTGTTTCTTCTTCATTAACATAATGAGCGTCATCCCAAGTAACTATACCCTTTAATCTGTTGTAATTATCAACTACAGGCAGAGCTAAATAGCCATATTTTATAATGCTGTCAGCGACATATTCCTGGTCATCGCTTGTATGTACCTTAAATACGTCAGCTGTCATTATATTACCGACTTGCATATCAAGCGGAGAGCTTATTAAACTTCTTAAACTAAGCACTCCAAGAAGGTGGTTAAGCTTATCAACAACGTAAATATAATAAAAATCAATATTTGAAGTCGCCTTGGTCCTTACATAAGCAAACGTTTCTTCAACAGTTATATTTTCGTTTACCCGTAAAAATTCAGTTGTCATGATTCCGCCGGCTGAATCTTCAGGATATGTCATAAGCTCTCTTATTTGCGTGGAAACCCTTTGAGGCAGTTTATTAAGATAACCGCTTACTTCTTCATCAGATAAATCGCCTAAAAAATCCGCCATCAGGTCAGGCGACATCTTAGAAACAATTTCTGCTGCTTTTTCTTCCTCCAGATTGCCAAGAAGCTCCACCTGAAGCTGTGGGCTTACTTCTTCCAGAAGATATGCGGCATTTTCAGCGTCTAAATATCCAAAATATTTTTCTCTTTCGTCAGGCGTAATTTGCTCGAACACTTCTGCAATATCCGCAGAGTGCATATTATTCAGCTCGTTTTGAAGCTCTGCTTCGTTTTCAAGCTCAACATAACCTTTTAGTTTTTCTATTATATGTTCTTCAATCAAGTTAATTCCTCAACACTCTTGTTCTTAATGCTTTTGCGAAGTTATCGTTTAAATGCGCCTTGTCAAAAATTACGATTCCGGCTGCTCCCTCTTTTCTTACCGCTACAATCTGCTGTAACAGGTTCATAGGTGTTCCAAGAGTGAATGGTTCAAATAATCCCGGGTATATCTGAATATTATTACCGGCAATTTGTCTGATTTCTCTCATTGTTGTGCTTGCTCTATATTCATCACTACTCATTATTAAAGGAGTAAAGGCATCTACATAATTATTTTCAGACCATTTTGACCAGTTTTGAAGCTTTGTTTCAGAGGTGTTTTCTATATCAGGAAATATTACCGCTGAAACCGGTATATTTGGCTTTTTTAAGACAGGCTTTAAGCTTGATACAAATTCATTAACTTTTTCCTGTCTGTATATTATCCATTGTTGCCATAATGGGCTTTTTTCGTCAAGAGCAACAGGGTCTTTGCCGTAAGTTTTTTTGAATTGATTTCTGGCATATTCTGTATATCCCCAAGTTGAATCAACATAACCGGGGAAATTAGTCGCAAGACTTTTAGGATAACGGACATAATCAATATTTAATCCGTCAATGTTATAGTTAACAACTATTTCATCTATTAAAGCAAGAAGAAAAGTCCTGACCATGTGGTTTGCAGGGTCGAGAAAATAACCGTTATGTTCTGATATAGAGGGTTTTGGGATATCTTCATCGGCGTTTTTTCTCTGTACGTTTGCCCATTCAGGGTAAACAAAAAGAATATGTCCGGGTGTTTTGGAAACATTGTCATTTCCGGCATAAAAAGCCTGAAACCACACATGAACTTTAATTCCCTCTTCATGGGCTTCTTTAATCCATTCTCTCAAAGGGTCCCACCCTGCAAATTCCTTTTTTTGAGCTGTTAACCCGTATTTTTGCATTGTATTGCTCGGGAAAATAGTTCCTCCCTGATAATACGTTTCCAGAAAAATATTGTCTATTCCTGTTTTTTTGAGTTCTTTAATGGTTTTAGCAATTTCTGACCTGTTTTTTTCAACAGGTCTTATCCATACACCATGTAGCTCATTCCTTACTGCCGGAATAGCTTGATAAAAAGCTTCTTCAGAAAGCAAAAGCGATGAGCTTAATTCTTTTAGGGCTTTATTATAATCCTGCAAATAAATTAAATATTTAGCTCTTTGCAGTCTGTCAAAAGACGCGTCGTAATATTTTTGAGCAGAACTGCATTGGTAGTTAGGAAGGCTGTTTTTATAGGTCAGCATTATCTTTTTTACTTCATTAATCTTGTGATCCGCCTTATAGATGTAGCTTTGCGGAGTTATGACGCTTTCTATAGTCATAGAAGCGCGATCTATCTTAATATAAGCTCCTTCCATAAGATTTTGATTTATCCAGGTTTTTGCTTTGCCGTGTCCGCTTATAACGTATCCCCCTTGCGGTATAAAAGAATCAGCGCCGTTAAATCCAAATACCTGACCGTTTACAACCGAAGCTTCCCTGCCAAATTCATTTGTTCCGGTAGATTCGCCAAAATTTGGAGTGTAAATTATCAGTTGGTCTTCGCCTCTGAACCCAGGGAAAAAGCTTGCCGCAAGGTTCGTTTGACCTGTAGGGTCAATTGCGCTTATTTTATACGTTGCAACTCTTGTGTAAGCATTGGATTTAGTGAGGTTTGAAATTAAAACCTCCTCTTTTTCCGTTGCGGCAGCTGTTATTGAAAATATTAAAACGGTTATTATTACTAGATAAGACAATAAAAATTTTTTCATTTTATACTCCTTTAATCTGCTTTGTTTTTGCATGAATAAAGCGTTTCTTGCATTGTAGCGTGTATAATACCGTTACTTGCAATTATATTTCTGCCATACAGGTCAAATTGCTCTGAATTAAAGTTTGTTACTTTGCCTCCGGCTTCATTGATTATGCATGTTCCGGCTGTGACATCCCATGGAGAAAGATTTAATTCCCAAAACCCGTCAAATCTTCCACATGCCACGTAACACAAATCAAGAGCCGCAGACCCAGGGCGTCTTAAAGCTTGAGCCTTGCAAATAAATTCTTTAAAATACACAAAATTTTCTTCAATTATTTCTGATCTTCCGGGAGGAAATCCTGTTGCGAGCAACGATTTGTTTAATGTGTCAATTTTGCTTACTTCAATGCGATCAGAGTTTAAATATGCTCCAGCTCCTTCTGTTGCCCAGAATAATTCATTTTTGCATGCATCATAAACCACGCCCAGAATTATTTTGTCGTTTTTTACAAGCCCGATTGATACAGCAAAATGGGGGAAATTATGCGTAAAATTAGTAGTTCCGTCAAGCGGATCAATTATCCAGAGATATTCAGAAGGCTTTTCCTTATGACTGCCTGTTTCTTCTCCAAGAACATTATGATCAGGGAAATAGGTGTTGAGTATGGAAAGTATTTTTTCTTCAGATTGCTTATCAGCTTCTGTTACAAGGTCAAACTCATTAAATTTATATTCAATTTTCTTTTTTTTCCCTAAAAACGAGAGCTGAATTTCGCCTGCTTCATAAGCGGCTTCTTTTGCCACTTTTAAGAGTTTTTCCGTATTTTCCAAAACTTCCTCCTGATTTTGTAAAAAGCTCTTTTATTAAAAAATACACCACTAATGCTTTGCTTACAATAGCTATACCAATCTAAAAAAATTTTTTCAATTAATCTCCTGGAATTTCTTTTTATTTGAAATTTATTATTGTTATTATATTAAATAAATTGAGGAAAATTAAAGATGATAACTGTTGATAATGAGTACATAAACTGTTTATCTGAGTATAAATTTATTGATTTATTTGCCGGAATAGGCGGTTTTAGATATGCTCTGGAATCTTTTGGGGCAAAATGCGCATTTTCTTCAGAATGGGATAAAAACGCTCAAGAAGTATATTATAAAAATTTTGGAGAATTTCCGGCAGGGGATATAACTAAAATAAATGAAAAAGAAATTCCAAAACATGATATTTTATGCGGAGGTTTTCCTTGTCAAGCTTTTAGTATTTCCGGGAAACAGCTTGGATTTAATGATGCCAGAGGAACCTTATTTTTTGAAATAGCCAGAATAGTTAGTTACCATAAGCCTAAAATTTTATTTTTAGAAAATGTCAAACAATTTGAATCTCACGATAACGGTAAAACCTTAAAAACCATAAAAAAAATATTAGAAAAACTTGATTATGTAGTTTTTAACAAAGTTTTAAATGTTAGTAATTATGGTCTTCCTCAAAAAAGAAAAAGAATATATATAATTTGTTTTAGAAAAGATTTAGGAGTTGATTCTTTTGAATTTCCAACCCCAACTAATTGCCCGATTCAATTAAAAGATATTATATTGCCTGATGAAGAAACAACGGATTACATTATAAAAAGAAACGATATAAAATTAAAAGACAATCCCAGAATAAATAAAGATTTATTTGGAAATTATCCTTTAGAGCCTTTGAGAATAGGAACGGTTAATAAAGGAGGACAAGGAGAAAGAATTTATCATGAATATGGACATGCTATAACTCTATCCGCTTATGGGGGAGGCGTTGGAGCTAAAACAGGTCTTTATTTAATAAATGGCAAGGTCAGGAAACTTGCGCCAAGAGAATGCGCCAGACTTCAAGGTTTTCCTGACGATTTTAAAATCCATGAGTCTAATTGTCAAGCTTATAAACAATTTGGGAACAGTGTTGCTATAAATGTACTCCAATACATAATAATTGAAATAATTAAATGGGGAAAATTGAATGAATTTAGAGAACTTAAAAAACTTAGGCTCGCAATAACAAAATAAACACCTGAATCGTTACAAGTTTACTCTGCTAAGTTGTTTGATTTTTAAAACAATAAAAATTTAAAGTTATTATGACTGATAAATTATCTAAAAAAGATAGAAGAAAAACTATGCAGGCTGTGCGCTCAAAAAACACAAAGCTAGAAAATATGGTAATAAAACAGCTTTGGAAACTTGGATATAGATTTCGCAGAAATGTTGATGCTCTTTTAGGAAAGCCTGACATAGCCATTAAAAAATATAAAATTGTTATATTTATTGATTCCTGTTTCTGGCATGGTTGCAATCAACATTGTCGAATGCCCTCATCAAATAAAGAGTATTGGTATAAAAAAATTCAAAGAAATAAAAATCGAGATAAAGAGATTACAGAATATTATATTAATAATGAATGGCGCATATTAAGAATTTGGGAGCATCAAATAAAAGAAGACTTTAATAACACAATTAAACTTTTAACAGATTTTATTGACGCATACAAAAATAATCTTTAATTGATTAAATCAAGGTTCTAAACTTAATTCCCGGAATTTCTTTTTCAAAAGTCTTTCTCATTAATCTGTAAAATTTTGTGTATTTTTCCAAAGATATCGGAAAAATTTGTGAATTTAAAATATTTGCCAGTTTTCTTGATGTTTCAAAACCTTTTTCTATAACGTCAGGCGTTAATTTTTTCGGCAATTCCATTAAATTAACTGTTTTTTTCGGGGTAACAGCCCTGACTTCTTTTAACCTTAGTTTAAATGCCATATATATATCCTGAATACTTAAAGGACTGCCTAAAGGATGATTATGAGTCATTATATCTCGTTTTTTTCTTTCAAGAATCCTTAATTGCTCTAAAGGAGTGATATAAACACCATCACAAACACCCATTTTTTCAAAAACAGTTGCGCCTTTTTCATTCAAAAAGACTGCATCTTCTTTTTTAAATTTACAAATTGAGCTCTCTACGTTTTTAAGACTATTTTTTGCGGCTATTGAAATATTCATCATTATTACCTTTTTAAATTATCATCAAAAAATTTATATAAGCGTTCTAAACTTAAGTCCCGGAATTATATGTTTAAGTTTCATTGTCATAAACCTGTAAAATGTTGTATAATCCTTCTCTAATTTCATTAATCCCTTTGTTTTAGCTTTCTCAAGGATTTTTGCAAAACGCAATGATTCTTTTATGCCTTTATAATAGTCATTTGGGTTTAATTTTTTTGGCATTTCCATTAAATATACAGTGTTATCAGGACTAACTGCCCTAACTTCTCTTAATTTGGTCTTAAAAGCAAAATATATGTCTTCAGGACTTAGTGGACCGCCTGAAGGATGATTATGAGTCATTATACTTTGCGGTTTTCTTCGGCTTAAATCGTAAACTTCCTCTGCATTAAGAACTACACGGCTTCGTTCGCCTTTTTTTAATAAAACAACTTTACCTGCATTATCTATAACAACCATACCTTCGTAGGGAAGTTGTGAAATTAATGCTTCTGACGGTCTTATCGTAGTTTTTGCCACTTTTGAGATGTTCATTTAATTTTTACCCTCTATATTAACTGTTGTTATAAAACATCTAAACAATAAAAATTTCCCCAAAAACAGCAAAATGTTTATAATAAATCATACAAGCAAAAAAGTTGTGAATTAAATGAAATTTAACAAAATATTTTTTTCAATTATATTTATATATTTGTTTTACATTGCATTAAATTTGACAAACGGATATTTACCGGATTTTTTCGAACATATTAATGCTGGAAGTACTTTATTTGCAAACATGTGGGAGCATTTTAGGCAGGGAAATTTCTTTATAGACCCAGCCAACGCTTATATGGAATATTTTGTCCTTGATAATAATAAATTTACGGTATATTTTGGATTTTTCCCCGCATTTATCAGAGGTTTTTTTGGCATATTCTTAAATAATATATATAAATTTAATTTAAATAACTTATCTATTTTATTGGCGCATATTATTGCTATATTCTTTTTGTATAGGACTTTTTTAAAACTAGACCTATTCAACCACAAGACCAGCATTTTCAGCATTATGTTTTTTGTAGCATTGTTTTTAGCAAGTCCGGTAGCTTATATTTCAGCGTGGGGCTGGATGTATAACGAGGCGTTGATATGGGGATTTGCGTGGGTTATAAGCTATATTTCAGTGTATTTATTATGGACATTCAAGCCGCAAACAGAAATAAACGCTAAAAATGGAGCATTGATGGGCTTATGCTTGTCTATGGCTGTTTTATCACGAGCAATTGATGCGATAATTCCTCTTTTTTCCTTTGTTTTTATCGTTTTTAAAGCTTTTTTTGATTATTTTTTTAAAAAAAATCCCGCCCTGCTTAAATCTCTCCTGCCCGGAATTTTTTTATGCTTTATTTTTTGCGGTTTTGCTTTAAAAATTAATTTTGAAAAATGGGGAAATCCACTGGTATTTCAACAGTTTGAGAAAAATATCCAGGTAATACAAAACCCTGAAAGGCTTGACGGTTACAAAAAATATGGGCTCTGGAATTTTAACAGGCTCCCGACTTCTTTTTTATATTATTTTGTTCCCTCTGCTGAAAATTTTAAACCTCAATTTCCTTTTATTGACGTGGATAGGGAATTAACAATAATGAAAAATCGCTCTTATTATGATTTAATAATGGCTTCAAGAGTTCCATTATCATTAAGTTCTTTGTACTTGTTATTTTTTGCGTTAATTGGAGCTTATAAGCTTTTAAAGCTTGATAAAAAAGCAATAATATATCTGATTCCGCTTTTATTAAGCGGAATATTACAGTATACAACAATGCTAATTTATGGAGGACTTGCTCTTCGCTATTCTTTAGGGTTTATTTTCTTGATAGTTATACTTAATTTGATTTTTTTATTCTTAGAATCCCAAAAACAGAAGTTTTTAGGAAAATCAATAGTTTTATACTATTCTGTTATATTACTTTTTATCTCTATATATATAAATTTTTATACTATGCTTGCTTATAAGCATAGTATTCCAAATATTTCCCCCAACACAAGATATTTTTTAGGTAAAATAATTAATTATATTCCAGATGAAAATCATTTAAGATTCATTAAGAATAATACTTTATACGAAAAAATTAAGCCAGTAACAATAATAGAAACCAAAAAGAGAGATTAAAATGTTAAAAGAAGACTTATCCTGCGTATTAGTAACAGATTTTGACGGAACAATCACTAAAACGGATTTTTTTTGGGAAGTTGTCGAGAAATTGCTTACAAAAGACGATTTTCAGCCTTGGAAAGATTATCAAGCAGGCAAAATAACCCATTTTGAAGGACTTAACAGGATTTTTCAAAAAATACGCCTTGATATAGAAGAATTACACGATTTTATATACGAAATTCCTCTTGAGGAATGCTTTTTAAACACAATAAATTACTGCATGGAAAAAAACATAAGCGTTTACATCGTTAGCGCGGGAGCGGATTATTATATAAATCTTATTCTTGATCAGCTTGGCATAAAGGATTCCGTAAATATAATCGCCAATGAAAGCTTCTATTCTTCAGAAAACGGGCTTCAAATGATTAAATTGCCCGAAGATTCATTGTTTTATTCTCATAATTACGGTATAGATAAAGAACTGGTAATTAGTTTTCTTAAAACAAAATATAAAAAAGTTATTTTTGCGGGCGACGGAACTCCGGATTTCAATGCGGCAAGGCATGCTGACGTTGTTTTCGCCAGAGGTGTCCTGCTGGAATTATGTCGCAAAAACAATATTGACGCTTACGAGCTTGATTCATACCGTAATATCTTGGAATATTTAAAAAATAATGTGTAAAACAGGTATATAATTATGAAATTCTGTCAAAAACAAATATTAATTCCATCTATACTTAAAATATCGGAAGGCGAACTTAATAATACCGGTAAATACCTTAAAGAATCGCTTTTTAATAACGCTGCAATCTTTTTTAGCGAGGGCATTGAAGAAATTTTCGGCAAAAAACTCTATGATAGCCTGAATTCCTCAGGAATTAATATTGTTCATAAAAGCGTTATTTCTGATATTGATATTGAAAATGTTATACACACCGCTTTTGAAATTCCAAAATCAACAGATGTTTTAATCGGAATTGGCGGAGGTAAAGCGCTTGATTACAGCAAATATTGCGCTCATATACTGGCTTTACCGTTTGTAAGCATCCCTACCTCAACTTCAAATGATGGCTTTTGTAGTCCTAATTCTTCTTTGCTCGTTCAGGGCAAAAGAAAATCCGTTAATGCCAAAATTCCTTACGGTGTAATAGTTGATATTGAGGCTGTAAAAACAAGTCCGGAATCTTGTATTTATTCAGGGATAGGGGATTTGATTTCAAAAATCACCGCAGGACACGATTGGAAAATTGCGGCAGAAATAACAGGGGAAAGATTCAACGATTTTGCTTATATCATAGCGAATAATACTGTGTCTGATATCCTGCATTATAAGAAATTCAGCGTTATAAGCTCCGAATTTCTTTATCATCTGGTAAATTCGCTTCTTATGAATGGTATTTCAATGGAAATAGCCGGATTCAGCAGACCGGCAAGCGGAAGTGAGCATTTAATTTCGCATGCGTATGATCAAATAGCGTTAAAGCCGTCTATGCATGGAATTCAGGTAGGGATTGCAACATATATTTGCAGTTATCTTCAGGGAAATCAATTTGAAACAGTTAAAGATTTTCTTAAATCAACAGGTTTTTTCGATTTTGCGGCTAAAAACCCCCTGTGTAAAAGAGATTTTGTTGAAGCTATAAGGATTGCCCCCAGCGTTAAAGAGGATTTTTATACAATCCTGTCTGATAAAAAAAATATAGAAAAAGCGTTAGAATTTGTTGAAAATGACGAAATTTGCAGGCAGGTTTTAATATAGCTTAATTAAAGGCAAAGTAATGTTTTTAGCGGATGGAAAACGTTTTTGTAAAAATGTATCCTTATGTATGTATCACTGTGTTTTTGACAAAAAATTTACGGGTGGGAGGAAAGTTTTAAAATAGTGGATTTGTCGAGTATTATTGGTATTACAATTGGCATATTAGCTGTATTCGGCGCATTGGCGTTAGAATCAGGCTCTATTTCTGCTGTTATTCAGCCTGGAGCCGCGATTATAGTTATTGGCGGAACCTTAGGAGCAGGCATGGTCAATTTTTCAATACCTACCTTAAAAAATGCCCTTATTGATCTTAAAAACGTCTTTTTTGAAAATACACCTGATTTTATTTCAACAATTGACCAGATATGCGACTTTGCAACTATTGCCAGGCAGGAAGGAGCGCTTGTAATTCAGCGGTTAGTATATGATCTTGATAATGAATATCTTAGAAAAACCATTGAATTATCCCTAGACACAAATAATCATCAGCTTCTTGAAGAAATATTTAATTCGGAACTGGAACTTGAAGAAGAAAAAGGGCTTATTACGTCCATTTTTTATGAAACACTCGGAGGCTATGCGCCTACTTTCGGTATTATTGGCGCAGTTCTAGGGCTTATTCAAGTAATGAGAAATCTCGAAAGTCCTTCAGAGTTGGGGCATGGCATATCTACGGCATTTGTTGCGACTTTATACGGCGTTGGTTCGGCAAATCTTTTCTTTTTGCCTATAGCAGGAAAGCTTCGCTACAGACTAAGAGAAACTCTTTTATACAAAAAACTCATCATGCAAGGGGTTTTGGCGATTCATAAAAACGAAAACCCTGTTTTAATAAGGGAAAAACTTATGAAATCACTTTATTCTCTTGAGAAACTTCCTTATAATAATTTCAAAAATCAGGCAGTGGAAGAATAAAATGAAAAAAAATCTTCTGGCGCATAATCAGAATTATATTAACCGCTGGATAATCACTTATGCGGACTTTATAACAATGCTTTTGGCTTTGTTTATGGTTATGTATGCCTTGTCGCAAATGGATATTAACAACTTAAAAGAATTTTCCAAATCTATGGGAAAAGAATTTAACCTTCCTGCCACGCAAAATTCGCCTGAAAAAATGCAGTTAAACGAAAATTACCTGCAACAGGTATTTCAAACAACACAAACTTCTGTTACATACAGCGAAATAGATGCATCTACAGAGAAAAATTCTGTAAAAGAACTAAAGCAAAAGCTTTCCGGCTTTGAATCCACGATTGATAAAGAAGCCGTTGAATTTGAAAACATTAAAAATATTGTTAAAGAAAAGTTAAATAATGTTGAAGGGGTTTCAATTGCAAGAGCGCCAAGGGGTTTGCTTATTAGTTTGAATAATGCGATACTCTTTGATCCCGGGTCTGATATAATTAGACTTGAGTCAGTTATTTTACTTGATAAAATAGCCGGAGTTTTAAAAAGTATCCCTAATTCCATAAGAATTGAAGGTCATACAGATAATATACCTATAAAAACATCTAAAATACCTTCTAATTGGGAATTGTCAACTTTAAGAGCTACAAACATCATCAGGTATCTGGTAAATAAACATAATTTTTCGCCAGGTAAGCTTTCCGCCGTGGGTTATGGAGAATACATGCCAATTGCTGATAATAGTTCAAAAGAAGGAAGAGCAACTAACCGAAGAATTGATATAGTAGTATTAAGTTCATCAAGTAAAATTTTTAATCCGTAATATAATTTAACAGGGGTAAGAAAAATGGTAAAACCATCTCAGCCAAAAGGAATAAAACCAAAAGCAGAATTAAACGAAGCTGTTGAAGTTGAAAGCGGCGGATCTAGTATTCAGGGAAATAAACTTATAATTATTAATACAGTTATTACTGTTGCAATATGCGCGCTTTTTATAGGCGGAAATTATTTTACAGTCAGCATGATTGTTGACTCCAAGCTTAAAAATCTTCCCACGCAAGCTGAGAATGCCGAAGAGGAAGAAGGAGAAGAAGAGGGAGAAGCTCCTGAAAAAGGTATAATACTGGATTTAGGAGAATTTATACTTAATCTAAGCGATCCCAGCTCTAAAAGATATCTTAAAGTTAATGTGGCTCTTGAAATTTCAAGAACAGAAAGCGATCCTAGCCTTGAACCAACGGAAAATAAAGATGGGCATGGCGGAGGCGGAAGTCATGGCGCTCCAAAAGCAGAAGATCCGCTTAAAGTAATTGAAGCGGAAATGAGCCAATATAAGCCGGCAATTAGAGATGCCATCATTTCTGTTTTATCTTCAAAAACGGCGGAAGAGCTTTCAAGCCTTGCAGGAAAAGAACTTGCAAAAGAACAGATAAAAGAAGCTGTAAATCCTATTTTTGCCGGCGAAAGAGAAGTTATAAGAGTTAGTTTTGGAGCATTCATTATTCAATAAAGAGGCAAATCAATGACCGATTCAGATAATCTGTCGCAAAATGAAATAGATAGTCTGTTAAGTTCCCTTACTTCCAATCTGGAAGCAAATGAAACAGATAGACATACAGCCCTTTCTTTTTTTGATAATTTTGATGAAGACAAGAAGGGCTATAAGCTTTATAATTTTAGACGTCCTGATAAATTTTCAAAAGATCATTTGAAAGTTTTGCAGGATATTCACAAGGAATTTTCAAGACAGCTCGCTCTTTTATTAAGTGCATATCTTCGTTTGAATATTGATGTTGAAGTTGTGTCAGTTGACCAGCTTACTTATGAAGAGTTTACAAAATCACTTCCAAACCCGATAACAGTGTGTGTTCTAGAACTCAACCCACTGCCGGGACAAATTGTTCTTGTGATAAGCCATGAGGTTAATTTTGGCATTGTAGACCGTATGCTCGGAGGTCCAGGCACAGCAGACCCAAAGCCAAGAGAACTTACTGATATTGAAGAAGCTCTTACAAAAAGAATTTTTGAAAAAATAACTAAAACTCTTGAAACGGCATGGAAAGGAATATTTCCGGTACGCAGTGCTGTAGTGGGTGTTGATAATAATACAATTTTGCCCCAGTTAGCCAGTCCGGGAGAAATAACCGCTCTTACCACGCTTGAACTTCAAATAGCCGAAACACAATCCGGTTTATTGAGTTTATGTTTTCCATATCCTGTTTTGGAAACTGTGCTTGAACAGTTAAGCACTCAACAAATGTTCAGATCAAAGGGAATTGCCTCTTCTCCCGAAGATAAACAAAATATTCTTGATAAATTAAATAATTCAAATATTCCTGTTAATGTATTGCTTGGCGGCACAAATATTACAATAGAAGATTTTTTGGATTTAAAGGTTGGAGATGTTTTAAGACTGGATAATTCGATAAATGATAATCTTATAATCAATGTAAAACATAAACCCAAATTTTTAGGACGTCCCGGAACTAAAAAAAATAAACTTGCTGTAACAATAACAGATGAAATTTTAAATATAGAAAATTTAAAAAAATATAAAGGGGTATAAAAAAAAATGAAAGATAAAAATCAGGAAGATATTGATCAAACTTTAAATGAAAATAATGAAACCCTTGCCCAAAATGATATTGATACTATTGGCGAAATAGGCAATATTTTTATGGGATCAGCTTCGACGACCCTTTCAGTTTTATTGAAAAACAAAGTTGAAATTACAACTCCGCTGGTTGAAGTGTTCGACAGCATAGAGGAATGTAATGTTATAAAAAATGATTATGTAATGGTTGAAATAAATTATACAGAAGGTCTTGGGGGTAAAGTTATACTTGCTTTAAAACAACAGGATGCGGCAATTATGGCAGATCTTCTGATGGAAGGAAGCGGAAAGCCTGCCACCTCAGAACTTGACGAGATGAAAATCAGCGCAGTTGAAGAAGCGATGAATCAAATGATAGGAACTGCTTCTACAGCCATGTCTGGCATGCTTAATATGAAAATTATCATGTCGCCTCCAAAAATAAGTTTATCTGAAAAAACAAAAAAAGCAGAAATAAATAAGGATTTAATTAATGGAGCTATTATTTCAACAAAATTTAATTTTAAAGTCGGCGAACTTATCTCCAGTGAACTCATACAGTTAATTTCCGTTGCTTCGGCAAAATTACAGATATTAAAAATTACCGAAAATATTAAAAATATGACGGATAATTTAAAAGATATTTCTTCTCAATCAATTGTAGACAGCTTTATAATGGAAGAAAAACACCAAAATGACCATAATTTTAATGAAACGTCATCATTAAATCCTAATGAAGAAGCGTTTAACAGGGCTTTTGCGCAACAACAGGCTCAACAGCAAAATCAGGTAATGGTTCAGCCGGTTCAATTTGCGTCTTTTGATAAAACACAGCATCTTTCAGGAAGCATGAATCAAAATCTTAATCTTGTAATGGATGTTACGCTTGGACTTACTGTAGAGCTAGGCAGAGCAGAACTTCCCATTAAAAACATATTGGAATTGACCAGAGGTTCTATAATAGAGCTTGATAAAATTGCCGGAGAACCTGTTGAATTATATGCGAACGGAAAATTAATAGCTAAAGGTGAAGTTGTAGTTATTGAAGACAATTTCGGGCTTAGAATTACCAATATAATAAGTCCTGAGCAAAGACTCAAGCATTTATAAAGAAGACAAAATTTTAAAAAAATAAACCGATAATATTTTTTATACCAATTCAAATAAATTTTTGTTAATTGATTAAAAAGCTGAGTAATACTAAGTTGCAATCAATGCAGTATTAAATCACCCCTCCCCTCGAGAGAAGGGAGTAAAGATTTGATGTCTTTTTCGGCGGCTTCGCCGCCGAAAAAGACATCAAACAAATAATACTCGATTAAATGCAAATTGGTATAAGAGTATAGCGGGTTTTTTGCCAAAGGCAAAAAACCCGCTATACCAATCTAAATAAGTTTTCGTTAATTGGTAAAAAGCTGATATTTACAGCCTGCGCCGCCCGCAGGGCGGCGCAGGCTGAGCAAAGGATATAGCGAGAGTTTCGACGAAGCCGAAACTCTCGCTAATTAAGAGCTTACAAAAATCATCTTTTTCATTTACCGATTTCTTTTAATGATTGGTATAACGATTTCTTTTTAATATCATTATAAAATTAAAATGTCCTTCATGTCCCTAACAGCTTTTTCCATTCCGGTAAAAACAGCTCGGGATATAATTGTATGACCGATATTAAGTTCATACAGAAATGGGATTGTTAAAATCCTTTTTACATTCCAATAATTAAGCCCATGCCCCGCATTAACTTTTAATCCAAGCTTATTAGCAAGTTTTGCAGCTTCTTCAAGCTCTTTGAAAGCTTCATCTTCCTTTTTTGTATCAAAAAGCTCGGCATACCTGCCAGTGTGTAGTTCTATAAACTCAACACCTGTTTCATAAGCGGCTTTTACCTGTTCAACAGACGGGTCAATAAACAAACTCACTATAATATTTTGCTCCATCAACGCTTTTACATATTCCTGAAGATCTTTTTTTTGTTTTACAACATCAAGACCGCCTTCTGTTGTCAACTCTTCTCTTTTCTCAGGAACAAGACACACGCTGTGCGGCAAT
Organism: Cyanobacteriota bacterium; assembly: GCA_022703625.1. Taxonomy (GTDB): domain Bacteria; phylum Cyanobacteriota; class Vampirovibrionia; order Gastranaerophilales; family UBA9971; genus JAKLDH01. Next base: position 22,493 of record JAKLDH010000003.1, read on the forward strand.
ATATCCAGCGCAATTTTTTTCATTTCCTCTGTAGCCGCCATTTCTAAATTCATGCGTGTTTTTATTGTCCGGCTTAAAACTTCTACGTCCCTGTCATTTATATGTCTTCTGTCTTCACGAAGATGAACTGTAATTGAATCCGCTCCTGCTTGCTCCGCTAAAGCTGCGGCAGTAACAGGATCAGGTTCTTTGCCGCCTCTTGCCTGTCTTATAGTCGCCACATGATCTATATTAACACCAAGTTTTACCATTGTTATTCTCTCTTACTTAATTATTACAGTTTATGCTTTTTCTTTATTTCCTCAATATCCTGATTTTTTTCCGAATTAATAAGGAAATTTGTGTAATAAATATTATTCTCATCTTTTGTTAAATACTCAGGATAATGTGTCTGTATATGGTTATAAATTTTTAAAATACGGCTGGATACTTTAGGATGCGTGTCAATCGGCAATATAAACAGATTGCTCATATCAATCATGTATAAAATAAATTTATAAAAATCACTGCTTTCACTTAACGCCTTATTATAAAACGTAATCATAGCAACAGGATTATATCCGGCTTTCGCCATAAGGTCCAAGCCTGTTAAATCAGCGTCGTATTCATAATATTTAGGAGCCTGATTCATTTTAATTCTTTTCCAAAGCCAGTTCCCTTCGCTCAATTGTTTTACATGGGCAATTTCATGAGCTAAAACTGCGGCTAATTCATCATCGTTATCAATATAATAAAGCATGCCGGAATAAATAATGATGGTTCCGTCAATATATCTTGCTTCAGCGTTTAAAATTCTTTTTTTAGCAATAAAAAAACGCGCTCTATGTGGAAAATTATTCGCATTTAATATTTTAAATCCAACTTCATTTACTTTTTGAGAAAATTTACCTGTTTTTTCCCATAATTTATAGTCATAGGGATGTTTCTCGTTTTCAGAATAAAACTCGACAGAATATTCTTGAAACTCTACGCTTTGAGCATAAACGTTCCGGCTGGTTATCAGCAAAAAGCATGACAAAATTAACCAAAACACATACTCCTTCTTTAAAAACACGCCAAACTCCTTATGAATAAAGATTATTATGATTGATTTTAATCCAGATAAAAGACTGTAACGACTTTGTGTCCTTCTTCAGCGTAAGCGACGGCTTTATGAAGAGTTCCGCTGGTATGCGAAAGGAAACAAATCAGTTGCTGGCATTGATCGATAATTTCTCTGTTACAAACGCGGCTTGCGTCTGCAAGTGTCATCATAGCTCTGTCGGCATGCTCTATAATATTTGGAATACCTATAAGCTGGTCCTGAACATCGGAAGGTTGCTGACCAATGGTTTGAGGAAGCACAACCTGAAGCGAATGAGGATTAGCTTTCATTGCTCCTCTAATTGCGGCGGCGTTTGTTCCGCTTGATCCGCCGCTTGTGATAATTGAATTTCCTTGAATAACCAAAGCGTAAGCGAGTGTTTCAATAATTTGCTGATGTGTAATCGGGAGATTTCTGCTTCCTATAATGGCAATTTTTTTAGCTGTTTGTTGAATTGTAGCCAATTCATGCGCTAATTGATCAGATGCTTCCGCTAAATCATCCGCGTCGTCAAGATCATCTATCGGCACTGTTATTGAAGGTCGTTCTTTTTCTTCTGTCATTCCAGAGTTTCCTATATTAACTAAAAACTAATTTATAATATTTAATTTTCTCATGAATTATAATTTAAAACATGTCTTTAAATTATAATACTTAATGATAAAGTTATACAATAGTATTTTGTTAAATTAATAAAGAATTTTATTGTTTATATCTACCCCCCTGCCCTTCTTCAAAGGGGGTGGAAGTCTGTGGGTAGGCGCTTTGCTACGAAATGCGGACAACGCCGACTGCTTCGCGCCCCTACACCAAACCCCAATCAAATTTTGTAAAAAATTCAAAAAATCGAGTTTTTAGAGGCGCCGGCTAGGTAAGGGCGTAGCGGGCGTTTTGCCAAAGGCAAAACGCCCGCAAATTAAGGATTTACAAAAAACGTCTTTTTTATTTACCGGCTTCTTTCAATAATTGATATAATGATTTATAAAAACCGCCTTTTTATTTGCCTGTTTTTTTCAATCCTTGATATATAATGGAATTTAAGGAGATTAATACAATAAACATTCTTAAACAAAAAGCCGCTGAATTTAATATAGAGCTTGATAATGAACAAATTGAAAAATTCAGGATTTACCTGGACTTTTTGACTGAATATAATCAACATACAAATCTTGTAAGCTCAACAGAGCCGGAAACAATGATTTCAAAGCATTTTGTTGATTCTCTAGCGTTGGGACTTGCGGCAAAAGAATTAAATTTAAATCGAAAACTAAATTTTATCGATATAGGAATTGGAGGCGGATTCCCTGGCATACCGCTTTTAATTGCTTTTCCCGAGTGGAAATTATGCGCGGTTGATTCTGTAGAAAAAAAATTAACGTTTATAAAAATTTTATGCGAAAAACTCGACATTTCCAAAAGAGTAGAAATCATATCGGCAAGAGCGGAAGAGCTTGCAAGAAATCCCGCAAAAAGGAATTTCTTTGACCTTGCTGTAGTCAGAGCGGTTGCAAAGATGAATATAATTTCGGAATATTGTCTTCCTTTTGTAAAAAAAAACGGATATTTTGCCGCATATAAAGCCAAAACCGCTGAAGAGGAACTTAAAGACGCTCAAAAAGCTATTTCTCTTTTAGGAGGAAGGTTTATATCAAAAATTAAATACACACTTTCAGGAGAAGAGGACAGGAATTTAATTTTAATAAAAAAAATATCTTCAACTTCTGATAAATATCCGAGAAAAACAGGCATTCCGACCAAGAATCCTTTATAATAACAATCCAAATAATACAAAGTTGCAATCAAAAGAGTATTATTTTTTAATAAGGGTTTTGCCGGCGTAGCCGGCAAAACCCTTATTAACTCTTCTTCCCCTCCCTTAGGGAGGGAAAGGGAGATTTAATACTACTTCGTTATACCAATCCAAATAAGTTTTCGTTAATTTGTTAATTAACTCGAATTGCTAATTAGTCGAAACGCTGAAATAGATTGAAATTTTATTTTAATTTTTTATGCGGCTCGCAGGCAAAGCCTGCGAGCCGCATGCCCTTAAAACGGCGTAGCGGCTGGCGAAGCCAGCCGCTACGCCAAATATAAAATTATTTATTTAGCAATTCGAGTTAATTAAGGTTTGCCGAACATTACTTGGCTATTTCAGTTGTTCTGACTTCTCTTACAACGGTAACTCTTATCTGACCCGGATAATCCATTTCAGCTTCGATTCTCTTTGCGATATCTCTTGCGAGTTTGTTCGCTCCGGCATCGTCAAAAACCTGCGGCTGTATTATAACACGGACTTCACGTCCTGCCTGCACCGCAAATGACCGCTTTATTCCTTCATAGCTTGTTGCAATTTCTTCAAGCTTTTTGATTCTCTTAATATAAATTTCAAGCGTATCCCGTCTTGCGCCTGGTCTTCCTGCGCTTAAAGCGTCGCCTATTTTGATAAGTTCAGCTTCTACGGTATTCGCAGACACGTTGTCGTGGTGCGCTTCTATACAGTGGATTATTTCTTCGCTTTCGCCGAATTTTCTCGCAAAATCAACGCCGAGCTGAATATGTGTTCCTTCCTGGTTCTGATCAAGAGCTTTTCCTATATCATGCAAAAGTCCCGCTCTTTTTGCCAGCTCAACATTAGCGCCAATTTCCAGGGCTATTGAAGCCGCAATTTGTCCGACTTCCATTGAGTGTTTAAGAACATTTTGTCCGTAACTGGTTCTATAATGCAGTCTACCGAGTGTTTTAACAACTTCAGGATGAAGATTCATTATGCCTAGACTTAAATAAGCCGCTTCGCCTTCTTTTTGCATTATCAGCTCAATTTCTTCCTGCGCTTTATTGACCATGTCTTCAATTCGCACAGGGTGAATACGTCCGTCGCTTATTAGTTTTTCCAGCGCAACTCTCGCAATTTCCCTTCTTATTGGATCAAATGAAGAAAGAACAACTGCTTCCGGCGTGTCGTCTATGATTAAATCAACACCGGTAAGCGTTTCAAGGGCTCTTATATTTCTGCCTTCTCTTCCTATTATTCTGCCTTTCATTTCATCATTAGGCAAATTAACCACAGAAACCGTGGATTCTACAACCTGGTCAATTGCGCATCTCTGCATTGCTGAAGAAAGAATCTCTCTTGCTTTTGCGTTAGACGTTTCTTTTACATAATTTTCATTATCGCGAATTAATTGCGCCGCTTCCATTTTTAATTCTTTTTCCATTTGTTCAAGCAGTATTCTTTTTGCTTCCTCACAAGAAATTCCCGATATTCTTTCAAGTTCTCTTGTTTGTTTTTCAACTAATTCCGCAAGATAATCCTCTTTTTCATATAATTCATCAAGTTTTTTTGCCAGAGATTGCTCCCTGTCTGTTACAGCCTGTATTTTAGACTCAATTTTTTCTTCTTTTTCAAGAAGTCTGTTTTCTAATCTGCTTAATTCCTGTCTTCTTTGCTTTACTTCCTGTTCAAATTCCTGTCTTTCTGATTGCAGGGCTTCTTTTGCAGAAATTAACGCTTCTTTTTTCTGAATTCTTGACTTTTCTTCAGCTTCCGCAATTTTTTTTTGCGATTCTTCGCTGATTTTGGATACTTTATCCGCAAATACATCCAGCTGATCGTTCTGTTTGTTTATTTTCATATGAAGAAAAACAATATATCCGACCAGTAAAACTAATACTATAGTAATAGCTATAATAATCAATATAAAAATATCTATTGTTCTGTACCTCTTTTTTCAATATATAACTATAAAAATGATAAAAAACTGTTTAAAGATAACTATTTTTTTTGATATCAATATTATGATAAAAGTCATTAATATATTTACATTTAACGAGTTTTCATCATTATTCGCAATAAATTTACGTTAATTAGTTTTGTCGTTTAGTATAGCATAATATAAACTATTTTATATACAGTAATCTAATTACTTTAAATATTTTTTTATTGCTTATATTTCAAATATCAAAAGTTATTTTATATTATCCTTCTTTTGTTTCAACTGTTTCCTCAGTCTTTTCACGAGATTGTTTAATTTTAGCTCTTACAAGACCGTCTATTTCTTCCAACATTTTAGGACTGGAGGCGAGAAGTTCAACAGATTTTTCTCTTCCCTGACCGAGTTTTTCTTCTTTATAGCTATACCAGCTTCCTGATTTGTTTATAATATTCATGTCAACGGCTACGTCAAGGATACAACCTATTTTAGAAGCTCCCAGCCCGTAGATTATATCAAATTCCGCAACTTTAAAAGGAGGAGCGACTTTATTTTTAAGCACTCTTACTTTTACTCTGTTGCCGTATTCTTCCCCGTCTTTTTTTAGGGTTTCAACTTTTCTTATGTCAAGACGTAAACTTGCGTAATACTTTAAAGCGTTGCCGCCGGTTGTTGTTTCGGGGTTGCCGTAAAACACGCCTATTTTTTGACGAAGCTGATTTATAAATATAACTGTAGTTCTTGTTTTGCCGACTACGCCGGTAAGTTTTCTTAGAGCCTGACTCATAAGCCTTGCTTGAAGACCCATATGGGAATCGCCCATTTCTCCGTCAATTTCTGCTTTTGGAACAAGCGCCGCAACTGAATCTATTACAATAACATCAATTGCGCCTGATCTTACAAGCTCTTCCGTTATATCAAGAGCTTGTTCGCCTGTATCAGGCTGACTAACAAGCAGTTCATCTATTTTAACTCCAAGTTTTGCCGCATATTCAGGATCAAGGGCATGCTCTGCATCTATAAAAGCGGCGATTCCTCCTTTGGCTTGGGCTTCCGCAATAATATGCTGAGCAAGAGTAGTTTTGCCGCTGCTTTCAGGTCCGAATATTTCAACGATTCTTCCTCTTGGAACTCCGCCTACACCTAATGCCACGTCCAATGAAAGCACTCCTGTAGGGATTGCTTCTATCGACACCGAGCTTTTATCGCCGAGCGACATTATAGCGCCTTTGCCAAAGTCTTTTTCTATCTTATTAATAGTTGATTCCAATGACCTCTTTTTTTCGGGATCAACGTGATTAAACATTTTTTTTTCCTGAGCTTTTTCAGGAGTCTTTTCTTTCTCTTTTTCTTTTACTGTCATTTAAACACCTCTAAATATATTCAAAATTATATAATACAAGTATTATGATTATACTCTAAAAGTTTTATAGTAAACAAAATAAGTTTTCGTTAATTTATTAAAAAGTTGATATCTAATGTCCGTGCCGCCCTGCGGGCGGCGCGGACTGAGTAAGGGTTATCTGGAGTTTCGGCAAAGCCGAAACTCCAGATAGTTAAGGATTTACAAAAACCGCATTTAACCTTTAACAGCGGTTTTTATTTCTTTTAATTCTCTTAATTCACTCTGGAATGGAGAAATTGAATTTAATTTGTTAATTACCGCCGGTATTTTGTCAATAACATAATCTATATCGCTGTCAGTAGTGTAACGGCTTAAACTAAATCTTATACTGCCATGCACAGCCGTGTATGGTATGCCCATTGCCCTTAATACATGACTTGGTTCAAGATTTCCGCTTGTGCATGCGCTTCCTGAACTTGCGCAAATGTTTAAATCGCTTAAATGTAGAAGAATTAATTCGCCTTCAATATATTCAAAACTTATGTTTGTTGTGTTTGGAACCCGTTTGATTCTTGAACCGTTAATTCTTGAATTAAATGTTTTTTCAAGAATCCCTCTTTCAAGGCGATCTCTAAGTTTTTTCACTCTGCTAACTTCATCGTCAAGGTACCTGAGAGCCTGTTCGGAAGCTGCGCCAAGAGCTACAATGCCGGGCACATTTTCAGTTCCGCCTCTTTTTCCTCTTTCCTGATGACCTCCAAGCATAAACGGGGTTATTAAAGTCCCTTTTTTTATATATATAGCTCCTACCCCTTTTGGAGCATGGATTTTATGCCCTGAGATTCCCAGCATGTCTATTTTTGTGTTTTTAACATTAACAGGAATTTTGCCTGCTGACTGAACTGCGTCTGTAAAAAATAATACTTTCGGATTCTTTTCTTTTGCGATTTCAGCCATTTTTTCTACCGGAAAAATAACTCCGGTTTCATTATTAGCCCACATTACAGCTATAAGTCCGGTATCTTCTCTTATACTGTCTTTATATTCGTCTAAATCCAGCTCGCCTTCAGAATTTACGCCAAGATAAGTTATTTCATATCCATGATGTTTTTCAAGATGTTTGGCAACGTTTAAAACACAGGGATGCTCAACTTTTGTTGTTATAATATGTCTTTTGCGAGGATCAGTCAGCCCTCTTAATGCCATATTGCTATTTTCAGTGCCGCATCCGGTAAAGACAATTTCCTGCGGATCAGCTGCGCCGATTAATTCGCTTACCTGCTCACGGGCTTTCTTTATATAAGCTCCCACTTCGCCGCCAAAAGTATGCATGCTTGAAGGGTTACCGTATTTTTCCGAGAAAAACGGCATCATCGCCTGCACTGCTTCATCACAGCTTTTTGTTGTCGCATTATTATCCAGATATATAATTTTTTCAGACATTTTTCTTCTCTTTATGCTTCTATTACTTCTATATTTTCGCCAATATGTTCTTTAAGGATGTTCTCCACGAAGTTTTTAAGCGTTAAATTGCTGCTTGGGCAGTTTTTACAAGCTCCTTGAAGATTCACATATATTTTATTCTCTTCAATATCAACCAATTCGATATCTCCGCCGTCTTTTCTCAGCTCGGGAGCTACATAAGTTTCCAATATATTGTTAACTTTTAGTATTTGTTGAGTTTTAGTAAGGGGCTTGTCTTTTTTGCCGTTATTTCTTTTTGATATTTCTTCAGCAAGGATTTTGCGAAGGTCGTCTTTACATTTTCCGCAACCGCCGCCGGCTTTGGTGTAATTTGTTATTTCTTCAATATAATTTAACTGGTTATCCTGCACAACCTCTCTGATTTTGTCTTCAGTTACGCCAAAACAACCGCAGATAATTTTCCCTTTGATTTTCTTTTCTTTAGGTTCGCCTTTAAAATTGGAAATAGCCGCTTCAAGAGCTTCTCTGCCCATAACGCTGCAATGCATTTTTTGTTCGGGAAGCCCTCCTAGCATGTCCGCAATATCCTGATTTGAGATTTCTTCCGCTTCCAGAACCGTTTTGCCTATTAACATTTCCGTAAGAATACTTGCGCTTGCAACTGCTGATCCGCATCCGAAGGTTTGGAATTTAGCGTCTGTTATAATTCCGTTTTTATCTATTTTTAAAAATAATTTAAGCGCGTCTCCGCAGGTTATACTGCCGACTTCTCCGATTGCGTCAGCATCTTCTATGATCCCTACATTTTTGGGGTTTTTATAATGTTCTTTTACTTTTTCAGTATATTCCCACATGTATTTTTATCCTTTTACATTTTAAAAATCTTATTTATTATATTCAATTAAATTATATTATTAAAATTTTATTATTTCAGAAATTTTATTATTTATTTATACTTATATTTATACTTACCCGAATTGCTAATTAACCTGAGTCGCTAAATATGCAAATCTGTCACCGTGAGCAAAGCGAAGGATCGCAGCCAATTCCCAAAATAATGAGATTCTTCGGGCTATATTAAACGACAAAACTGCTTAACATTAACTTTTTGCGAAATAACGGGGAAAACTCGTTAAGTGTAAACATATTAATGATTTTTATTATAAGACCCTCAGAATGACGATTTAAAAAAATAAAAAAAAATCCCCGATTACTATCGGAGATTTAAATCTTACCTTTTTAATCGCTAAAACCCCTATAATCCCGCAATACTGCAAAGATTATCTCTGTTAATGCCCACTACATGTATTTTCTATGTTATATTTAAATTTGTATTATTATTAATATCTGTGCTGTAAATATTATTTTCAAGACTGGCAACATTAATTTCTGAATTTTTGATCTCTGGAATTTCAGAAGTTTCTGTCGCTAATTCTTTTGGAATTTCCTTAGTTATATTTTCATCAGGAAGAATCTCGTTAGTTGTCGTTGTATCTGTAGCAGTAGTTTTATTGACTTCCTCCAGCGGTTTATCCGTTGTTGGATTAGTTGTTTCGACTAATTCAGCAGAAGAATCAGCAAAGGTTTTTTCAGTATTTTGAATCGAATTTGAAATATTTGCGGAAACTTCCGGTGTATTTTTATTATTAGTTTTTAAGTTTGTAACCGCTTGATCGACATTTTTTATTGCATTAGTAATTACCTGCTGTCCATACGCAAGAGTTGCCTGGATTGTTGATATTGCTTCTGATTTTGCCGCATCTGACAGTCCCGGCAACGCCAGAAGTTCCTGTCCTGAAGTTTGTGACCATGAAATCAAAGATTGAAGTTCCTGTACATTTCCATTTACATTGTTGCAAAGCATTGAAGCATAACTGCTGTTTGTTTTTAAATCTAAAAATGACAGCTCATTACTTTTAAGGTTACATTTTTCTGCTGTTTTTTGAATATTTTGTCTAGTTTCAAATCCAAAAATGGAAATTGACGTTTTTGTTGCGTCAAAACCTTCTCCATTATTGGCTTGACCGGAATTTTGAGTTGTTATTTGTTGTTTATGCGATTCAAGCGCCACAGCGCTGCCAAAATTTAGCATAGTAAGAACTCCTCTAAAATCCGTTGTTATAATAAAAGTCATTAATATGTTTACATCTAACGAGTTTTCCTAATTACTCCGTAAGCAATTCATGTTAATTAGTTTTTTCGTTTAGTGTAAATACATTTTAAAAACCGCAATCAAAAGATTGTTTATTCGCCAGACATCTCTGTTTCTATTCAGAATACAGGTTACGAAAGGTTTTTGACTGCGCATTTAAATAACGTTGCATTTTTGCTTAATCTCAATATAACAACGGCTGTTATTATATTGAAAAAAATCTTGAATTTTCTTTTAAACTTGTTGATATCTCCTCATATTTATAAAAACAAATTTAGACGTTTAAATTTAAAAAAATAAATATCCTTAACATTTTGTTACAAAAAGATGACTAATTGAACAATAAATGAGCTTTAGAGGTTTTTATAAATATAGGGTAGAAAATGGGGAAATATTTTTTATGAAGTATAAGCAATTTTTTTTAATATTGAAGCAACTGGCGGATATTTTATTAAAAAAAAAAATAACACCCGCAGAAAAAAACGAGCAATTTATAAAAAACATTTCCCGTAATGGCATTAAAGATTGTTTTACAGGGGACGATACGCTTTCTATCAGGGGCAAACAGGAATTTATAAAAGCGGATATCAATAAAGAAGCGTATTCTATAATAAAAAAAGGAATGGAAAATCAGGAAATTTTGTTTAATTTTATAGAATCAAAAGGGGCTATAATTGTAAAATCTCGTTATATGGATAAAATTCTTAGATTTTTCGGCGAAAAAGAAGGTTTTATCACACCCATAAGCGGATACAGGGCTTTATTTTTTATATTAATCATTAATATGTTTTGCTCTGTTAAATTAAATATCGGGCTTAAAACACCTGCATTATTTGCTTTAAAAGACGAGCCCGTAAATATTTACACTTTTTCGCATCAGTTTCATTTATGGTTTTCTTATATAAATAATTTACCCGGATTTGAAGAAAAAACAATGCAAAATTTTAAAAATTTCTGGGAAGCAGAGCCCGATGCGTTGAATATGTCTTATCTTTCGGTTGATGAAGTAATTTCGTTAAAAGATATTATTTCGAGGGAATTAGAAGCTATAAATTTTGTAAAAGAAATGGCAAGAGAATTAGTGGGTCAAAAAAATTCTCTTAAAATGCTTCGTGATGGTAAAAGTATAAATTTATAATTTTGCTATACCCAAATTTGTTAAAAAGCTGATATTTACAGCCGGCGCCGCCCTGCGGGCGGCGCCGGCTGAGTAAGGTTATTGCGGGCGTTTTGCCGAAGGCAAAACGCCCGCAAATTAAGGGCAAAGGAATATTCGCTAAAAAGAAATAATATTAAGAAAAAATAAATTTTATTTTTGTCAAATTTTATAATGAATTTAAAAACTATAATTAAGCTGTAGTTATTTTCCTTTACCCGGGTATAGAACTACCCTTTATTTTATTCTGTTATAAAGTTATTGTATAACTGTAAAAAATAAAATTATGATAAATTTTGATTCTTTATCTTTAAAAGCGCTTATAAATGAACTGAAACCGATTTTAACAGAAGGACGCGTTCATAAAGTTCAGCAGCCTTCAAGAAATGAACTGCTTCTGACAATCAGGGCATGCGGTAAAAATCAAAAATTATATATCTGCGATAACCCTAAATATCCTCATATTGCAGTTTTAAGTAAGGAAGGAGAGGAGCTTCGATCAATAGAAATTCCCCAAATTCCGCCAATGTTCTGTATGCTGTTAAGAAAACACATGGAAGGCTCTAAAATCAATGATATTAAGCAACCAGGTTTTAACAGAATATTAGAAATAGCTTTTGAAAGCTATTCAGAACTTGGAGATAAAGTTCCAATGGTGCTTTCCTGTGAATTTATGGGTAAATACAGTAATATTATTTTATATAACTATGAAACAAATGTCATAATCGGCTGTGCTCATACGGTAAGCAGTGAAAAAAGCAGGGAACGAGAAGTGGCGGGAGGACTTCCATATATTTATCCTCCAAAACAAAATAAAATGGACATAAATAAACTATCAGAACAGGAATTTTTAAATCTTGTCAGGATTATTCCTGTTCCTGTCAATGTTTGGCTGAATGAGCATTTTGCTTATATGAGCAAGGCAATAGCTACTGAAATATGCGAAATTTGCGATATAGAAACACGAGAAAATAAGGTATCAGCTCTTTCTGTGGAAAAAGTAACATGTTTATATGAAATTACTAAGAAAACTATTAATCTTGAAAACCTTAATCCTTCACTAAGTAAGGACATGAAACTATATTCTCCCATAGGTCTTAGTAAAATGCATAACTGGGAGAAAACAGATTCTGTAAACTCAATGCTGGACAGATATTTTGGATATCAGGTTTTTAAAGACAAATTTACAGGTTTAAAAAACAGCCTTTTAAATATTGCAAAAAAAGAATTTAAAAAAAAGAAAAAAATTCATGAAAAGCATTGTCAAACTGCATATTCCGATCAAAAACCGGAAAATTACAAACAAATTGCGGATTTAATTATGGCGAACCTGTATAAAATCCAACAAGGAAGCGGATTAGCGAATTTAGAAAATATTTATGACAATAACCGGATGATGCAAATTCCCCTTGATCCTTCTTTATCAGCGGCAGGAAACGCTCAAAAATACTATAAACTTTATAATAAAGGCAAAGTTGCCGCAAAACACAGCGAAGAACTTCTCAAAGAGATTGATAACGAAATAAAATATCTGGAAGCTCTTGAAGAATCAATAAATCAGGCAGAAACTTTACAGGATTTAGCGCAGATTAAACAGGAATTTATCGATCAGGGACTTATCAATCAGAGAGAAATTAAAAGCAAAAAAAAGGCACTAGAATCAATACAGCCGGCAGAATTTATTTCTTCCGACGGTTTCATTATTTATGCGGGAAAAAATAACCGTCAAAACGAATATATCCTTAAAAATTCATCGCCGGAAGATTTATGGCTGCATGTTCAGAATATTCCAGGCTCACATGTAATAATAAAAACGCAAAAAGACAAGGAAATTCCTGAAACAACCCTGCATGAAGCCGTTTATATAGCAGGTTGGCACAGTCAGGCGAAAACATCTTCAAACGCGCCGGTTGTTTATACAAAAAGAAAATTTGTAAAAAAACCCTCAGGAGCTAAGCCCGGTTTTGTAATTTATGCGCATGAAAAAACTTTATGGGTAAATCCTGATGAGGATAAGGTAAAAAGTTTAAGAAAAAAGTAATAGTTATACCAAGTTGCAATCAATGTAGTATTAAATCACCCCTCCCCTCAAGGGGAGGGAGTGAAGATTTGATGTGTTTTTCGGCGGCAGAGCCGCCGAAAAACACATCAAATAAATAATACTCGATTAAATGCGAATTGGTATTATATAGTTATCTGTAAAAGTTTTTGGAGTTTAATAAAAACCCGCGCCCCCAACCCGCTCTCCCTGATAGGGATAGGGGGCTAAAGATTGGTATAGCTCCTTAAAGCGCGAAAAAATCAGCTAATATTTTCTTTTTACAGCCTTATTATGTGCCGCCCATTCAAATTTATCGTCAAGACAAGGCAATTCTTGTTGCCCATAGTTTCTTTCGAGAGATAATTTTATTAAATAATCAGTAAAGTGAGGGTTCTTAGGTAAAAAAGAGCCGTGTAAATAAGCGCCGAAAACATTATTTTTCCTTGCACCTTCAGTTTTATCCTTGCCGTTATTGCCGTTTCCGACAATAATCCTGCCTATTGCTTCTGTACCTTGCTCAAGATAAGTTAATCCGCTATGATTTTCAAACCCTGTAAGTGTATTTACATTTCCCGCAAGCAAATTTGTTTCTACAGTAACATTTCCGATAAATCTGTTATGTCCCGCAACGGTATAAGCGTCTAAAATGCTTATACCTTTCAATTCATCGCCTTGATGCGGCTTGTAATAATGCCCGAGAAGCTGATATCCTCCACAAATTGAAAGGAAAACAGCTTTTGTTTCAGCCGCTTCAACTAAAAATTGTTTTTGTTTCTGAAATTCCTCTGAAACAGCTATTTGTTGCTGGTCTTGTCCTCCGCCTATAAAGTAAAAATCATATTTTTCAGGATCAATTTTATCTCCAAGGTTAATTTCATGCGCTTCAACCTGAATACCACGCCATAAACATCTATGGGTAAAGGCTATTATATTTCCTCTGTCGCCATAAATATTTAACAGCAAGGGATATAAATATGCTATATTGATTTTCATCTATTTTTATTGACTAAACAAGCTGGAAATCTCCATATTTCTCAATATGTTTAGCTAAACCTCCATCGTTAAGGATTTTTATCATAACATCAGGCAAAGGAGTGATTTTTATTTCTGTTCCTTGTGTTTTATTCTTAATCATTCCTGTTGATAATTCCAGCTCAAGCTCATCGCCTTCATTGATTTTGTCAGTGTCGCATTCTACAAGCAAAAGACCGATATTAATCGCATTTCTAAAGAATATTCTTGCAAAAGACTTTGCTAAAACCGCATTAACTCCCGCAATCTTCAATACCTGCGGGGCATGTTCTCTTGATGAACCTAGCCCAAAGTTGTTTCCGGCAACAACAAAATCTCCCTGGCTCATTTTTGCGGCAAATTCGGGGTCTGCGTCTTCCAAGACATGCTTTGCCAGCTCCGGCAAATTTGTTCTTAAGTGAAACAATCTTCCTGGCGCAATATGATCCGTGCTGATATCATCGCCAAATTTCCACGCTTTACCTTGTTTTATCATTTATAATTCTCCTAAATATTTGTTATTACTATCATTTTGAACTTATTTGGGATTCTTTCCTGCGAGGTTTATAAAACCCTGAAACAAGTTGAGGGGGAGATTCTGGCACTTTAAACCCATAATTGTATTACCTAAGGATGTTTTTTAACTGTTGAATCTTCTACAGTATATATACAATAAAATATAACCGCTAAAAATAATAAAATTACAAAAGCCAGTAAAATTTCTCTTATAAACATATTTTATACTCCTAATGATTTGATTAATTTATAAATTTTACAATGAATAAATGGAATAAAAGTTGAAATCGTTATAATTGAACATAAACAAATAATAAATTTATAAAGTCCAATTTGATTAATATTATTAAAAAACCATGCTATTAAACCAACATCTATTGTAACCAAAAATGTAAGCCATAATTTTAAATAATCTATTTTCTTTTCTTTAATCTTGTCCATAAAATTATTTTATCATATTTATTGAATAATCAAAACAGCTCTTGGGTCGGAAATCTTGCCCGTTATTGCGCTGAATGCCGCTGTGGCAGGGGAGCTTAAATAGATATTTCCTTTAGGATTGCCCATTCTTCCCTGAAAATTTCTGTTTTGAGTTGCGAGGCATACTTCATCGTCGCCGAGAATTCCCGCATGAACCCCTACGCAAGGACCGCAACCGGGAGTATTTATAGCCGCTCCGGCTTCCATAAGAGTTTCCAGGATTCCTTCCCTTGATGCCTTAATAAATATTTCTTTTGACGCCGGAACAACCAGCAATCTGACATCAGGATGAACTTTTTTGCCTTTTAAAATCTCTGCGGCTATTCTTAAATCTTCTATTCGTCCGTTTGTGCAAGTTCCTATAAAGACCTGATCGACTTTTATGTCGCTTAATTCTCTTGCAGGTTTTGTATTATCAACCGTATGAGGACATGAAACAGTCGGTTCTATTTGCGAGGCGTCTATTTCTATTATTCGTTCAAATACAGCATCAGGATCAGAATCAATTACCCTGAATTTATCTCCTCTTCCTCTTGAAATCAGGTATTCTCTGGTAATTTCATCAGAAGCGATCAAGCCTGCCTTGCCTCCTGCTTCTACTGCCATATTGGAAAGCGTGAATCTGTCAGCCATAGGCATATTTTTTATTGTTGCGCCGGTAAATTCAAGAGCTTTATAGGTTGCCCCATCTGCCCCAATCAAGCCAATCAGGTGTAAAATCAAGTCTTTTGCGTAAACACCCTGCTGAAATTTGCCATTAACTACTATTTTATATGTTTCAGGAACTTTGAGCCAGGTTTTGCCCAGCGCAATAGCAATTCCGACATCAGTAGAACCCATTCCGGTTGCGAAAGCTCCTAAAGCTCCTGATGTGCAGGTGTGAGAATCAGCTCCAACAAGAATTTCTCCCGGGTTTACATAGTCTTCCACAAGCCGTTGGTGGCATACGCCTTCGCCAACTTCCGAGAGGATTGCTCCTGTTTTTTTTGCGAAATCTCTTAAAATTTTATGAGCATTGGAAAGCTCTTTTCTGGGACTGGGTGCGGCATGATCTATGAATAGGATTGTTCTTTCAGGATTTTTTGCTTGTTCAAGATTTATTTTTTGAATTTCCTGAATAGTTAAAGGACCTGTGCCGTCCTGAACTGCTGTTACATCAACATTAGCGACTACAAATTCGCCGGCTTTAACTTCTTTAGCGCAATGTTCACCGATTATTTTTTCCGCAATTGTTTTCCCCATATCGTTCCTCTTTTTATTATAGATAAACTTTTACTCTATAAATTACTTTAGAGTGCCTCTAAAAACAAAAGAATTTTATTGTTTATATCTACCCCCCTGCCCCCCTTTGAAGGGGGGCAGTTTGTGTGTAGGGGCGAAGCCCCTACACACAAACCCCAACCAAATTTCATGAAAATTTCAAAAAATTGAGTTTTTAGAGGCACCCTTTATAGTTGGTTATATCATACAAAAAGAAGATTTAAAATTTTATTTTACAATTCTTTTAAATTTTGGCAGTAAAGAAATGCCGTATCTTATAAAATACACATAAGTGGCAATTTTTAGACCAAAAGAGATTAATGCAAAAATTAATTTTATGACTTTTCTCGAGATAATTGCCGTAAGTATTCCCAGTCCTATTATAATTAGCGTCGCCGCCGCCGGATTTTCCTTGATTAAGGTCATTAAAGGTTTTTCATTTGAAATAAGTTCTGTTAACTCTGTTATTTTAGTTCTTATTTGCTCAATTTTCTCTATTTCTTCAAATTTTTTATCCATTTCTCAGTTTCTTCTCCGGTCTTTTTTAATTCAGTTATAAATTTTTTAGGCTCTTTTAAAACTTTTCCAAGTAAATTAATAGCATAAAAAAACATTAAAAGCGGTATACCAAGATATATTGCGGTAACAATAATTAAAGCCAACCAAAAAGGCGCGACGAGAGAGAGCGCGTATATTGCTAAAATTCCAAGAAATAAAAGACCGGCATAGCCCATTATTGCGGCTGCCAGCAATAATATTACCGATTTTACAATTTTAGACGCATTTTCTGAAAACTCTTTTTTCAACAAGGTAAAATGCTGGTATAAAAGATCAATTATTTCCGCAATAATTTCTCCTGCAAGGCTTATTAAATTTTTACCGTCATTTTGAGATTTTTCCATTTATTTATTCCTGTAAAGGGCATCTGTAAAAACAAGGGAGAAAGGACTGTAGGTAGGGGCAAAGCCCCTACTCTAAACCCTGATCGTTTATTATTTGTTTTTTAAATTATGCTTACTTAAAAAGAATTTTCCCTATAAGAAGACCTGCCGCTAACCCTGCAATAAGGCTTTTGCCGGGGTTTTTTCTGACAATTGTTGATACATCTTCTTTTATCTTGGAAACATTGTTATTTCTGAAAAATTCCGCTGTATTATGCATTTTTTCAGCCGCTTTATCAAGTTTTTCAGCTGTTACTGTCATTAATTCATTTAGATTTTGACTTACCTGTTGTTCAACTTCGCAGGCTTTTTGTTTAAATTCTTCAGCTTTTTCAACAAGATTTTCCTGAAGTTCTTTGTAATTTGGCTCTGTCATGTTGTCACTCCTTTTCTTAACGATATTCTTTCCTTCTAACTCATAACAACAACTGTTATTATGTCTTATTTTTAAATAAATTCCATTAGTTGATTTAATTAGTTTTTTTCAAGTGTAATTTGTCCCTTACTCTTATCTAAAGTAATTTTAAACTTCTCCAGAAAACTTAAGCCGAGAAGTCCTGATATGCCGTTACCATCATTGGAATTAGGCAAGTCAACGATAATAACTTCAACATTCCTTGCAACAATTCCTTTTATCTCTATTTTGTCTACTTTAACAAGCGGCGCATTTATAAATCCGCTTCCTGTCATTATTTTAAGTCTTTTTGCTCCTTGTTCGGATATATTAAGTTTTGAAGCCGCGGTTCTGGAAATTGTTGTATAAGTCGCCCCTGTGTCAAAAACAAATTTTGTGTTTAATTTATCATTAAGCGTAACATCTTCAATCACCATGACAGTACCGGCGGTATTTACATTTATTACAGCCTTTGTAACATTTTTATCAATGTAATAATCAGGAGATTCGCCAAGATTTTGAAGCCCGGTTTCTGAAAGAGTTACCAGATGTTGATTTGTGGAATTAGAAATCACGCTTCTATAAAATTCTTTTGCTTCATCATATTTTTGATTTTGAACAAGGCTAACAGCAAGCATATATCTGGCTGAATAGTTATCAGGTTCATTAAGAACTATTTTTTTAAACACTAATTGCGCTTCTTTATATTCTCCCGCCTTGTAATAAGCGAGCCCCTGCTGTAAATCATCAGCGTTAACAGCGGAATTAAACAGCAGTAAAGTAACAAAAGTCAGCGTACTTATTAAAATTTTGCGCATAGAGCTTCCTGTTATCTGTTTTTTATATAAAATTTTTAAAATAATAATTTAGAAGACTAAAAATTTTTTATTTATTTTCATATTAAGATTATCGGATAATTTTTTGAAATCTTAAAATAAATTTTAAAATTTCATCGATCATAAAAAAAGCGGTTTTCGTAAATCCTCATACCAAGTTGCAATCAATGTATTGTTTAATTTCCCTCCCCCTACCCCCTCCCAGAGGGAGGGGGAGAAGAGTTGATAAGGTTTTTGCCGGCTTAGCCGGCAAAAACCTTATCAAAAAACAGTACTCTTTTGATTGCAACTTGATAGTATTGTTATTTAAATATTTTTTTCACTACGGTTTCAAAAAAATGAAATCCCGGCACAAAACTTAAATCGTTTAAAACAACTGATTTAAACCGTCGGGTATTTTCAAAATAGTTGTTTATAAATTTTTTTTCTTGCCTGAAAAAATAGTCAGACCCAAGCTCTCCACGACCTTTGCCATTTTCAGAAGCAAGAGTGAAAGCAATTTGTTTTGGTTGACCTGGCGTAATTAATTCTGCGCCGTTAAAAATTCTCCTACTTTGTACCTGTTCCTGATCTACAGCTGAATAAAATCTTTTTTTTAAGTCAGGAAAATCTTGAGGATCATTAGGCTGAAGATAACCGATACCGAACCCTAATACTCTATTCGCATCATACATAAGAAAACTCCTTTTTTTACATATACATGACAATTTCATTCTCGAAATAAAAAAATGTAATCTAAAAAATTTAAAATAAGCGCGGATTGATCTTTAGGTCAAGCTAATTTAACTTAGAATCAGGGTAATTGAATACTGACTGAAATTCATTTTGCGGTTAGTTTAAAATTGTCATGCTGAATTTATTTCAGCATCTTTACAGCTTTGGCTTATCGCTTTTAATTGTTTTTTGGATAGATTCCGAAACAAGTTCGGAATGACTGGACAAGACTTTCCGCTAGAATTCAATTGCCCTGAACTTAGAATTAAATTACTTTATATACACATTTAAAAATTAACATAAATTTTTATATTATGCCAATCATTAAAAAAGATTGGTTCATCGTGTTTTTTCATGAAATTCAATGCCAATAAGCGTGAAGCTGTCATTGCGAGGCATAAAATTAGGCGTATAAACGGTATAGAGTTACCCTATACTCAAAAAGGTTAAGGCATATCATCAATAGATTTATTTAAAAGAGCATGGGCGGAACATCCCGCGCTTGTGGAATATTCTGATGACTCGCTCACGCAGGTTATTCCATCGTCATTGCTACCTTTTGGAAAAGCAAAATAATTGTCTTTTGTTTTTCCAACCCAAACAAAAAATAAATCTTTGCCAAACATATTAGGTTTATTTTTACCATTTACATCAACAATAATTTCTGCGCATATATTTTTTAAATTTCCTACAATATGACTGCAATCCGGATAATTTTTAAATCCCCAAACCCCTCCATCTTTTAATTCAACAGCCTTGTATTCTGCTTCATCTAAAAAAGTATAACTCTTTGAAGGATTTTTATAGTAATTATAAACAGTCCCCGCTAAATTACTCCATTTATCTTCTTTAATAAAATTCATGTTAGATTTAAATTTCATCAACATCCCTTTTTCTCCAAGAGAATCGTTAATATTTTTCATTTCAACTAATTCTATAAATCTTTTTGCTTCTTCATATTGTGTTTTCCATACAGTCATAAGCTCTTTATCGCTTAAAACTTTAGCGCCGGGCATAAGTTTAATGAGTCCCGCAACAACAACCACGAGAACTATAGCAATAAGTATTTTTTTGGAATTTTTTTTGCTCCACTCTTGTAATAAGCTAAACACGTTCATTTATTTCTCCTCAACTTCTATTTTATTTTCCTACAGGTTATTAAAATTAAATTTCCGGATTTTTTAAATTATAACTTATTGAAAATCACTTTTCAATGTTATAACAATTCAAATAAGTTTTTGTTAATTTGTTAAAAAACTGATATGTACAGCCCGCGCCGCCCTGCGGGCGGCGCGGGCTGAGTAAGGGTATAGCGGGTGTTTTGGCGAAGCCAAAACACCCGCTAATTAAGGATTTACAAAAACCATCTTTTTTTTACAGATTTCTTTCAATAATTGGTATATCAGTCAAAAATTATTCATGACCTTCAATATTACTGCCTAATGCAAGTTCAGAAACTCTCTGGTCAATCCTGACATCTATTTCTTCAGAAATTACTTCTGTATTATTGCATTTTTGTGAACATTCGCATATTAAATTTTTTAAAATTTCACCAAGCTGGGTTTCAATTCGAGCGTCTATTCTTGAATCTAAAGATTCCACAATCACTCCATCTTTTGGAATCGTTTTATCTTCAGTGATTTTAATTGTTTTTAACCCTTTAATTGTTTCTTTAAGCTCTTCGGCAAAATCATACAGGTTTTCAGAAAGAGCGGGGTTTACTATAATTTTAATTTTTTCTCTGTCTTTTAACTGCTCTATAGCGGATTTTATGATTTCCCGCATTAATTCGGGTTTTAATTCAAGCTGTTGTCTGATTATTTTTTCCGCAATCATAACTGACAACTCTAAAATTTCCTTTTCCGCCGAATTAATTATTTCTTTTTTTATTTTAAACGCCGCAGAAGTTAAAGCTTCTATCCCCCAGACCTGTTGGAAAATTTTATGTTTTGCCTGAGCTGAGCCTTCTTCTGAGCCTTCTGTAAACCCTTTTTCAAAACCATCCTTAAATGATTGCTGTTTTAAGATTTCTGCTTCTTCTTTCGCTTTTTTTATTATTTCACAAGCTTGTTGTTCTGCTTGCTCAATAACGGCTTTACCCTGTTTGCCGGCTTCAACAAGCATTGATTCAAGCGCTTTTTTAAGCTCTTTTTCCTGTTCTTCCTGTTGCCGTTCCTTTTTTTCCTGATCAGAAAGAGCGTCTTTATCCCCTTTTTGTCCTAAAATTAAAGATTGTCCGACCTGAACATTTGAACTTCTTATTCTGTTATTCAATCAAGTCATCCTCCGCGCCGTCATGAATAATTATGATTTCGCCTGTAGCTTCAAGCGCTCTGACAATAGCGACAACCGCAGTTTGAGATTCCTGAACTTCTTTTGCTCTGACAGGTCCCATAAATTCCATATCGTCTTTAAGCATGCCGGATGCTCTTTCTGACATGTTTTTAAACACTTTTTCCTTAACATCATCATTTGCTCCTTTAAGAGCAAGGGCAAGGTCTTTTGTTTCGACTTCCCTAAGCACACGCTGAACAGAACGGTCGTCGAGTTTTACTATATCTTCAAATACAAACATAAGTTCTCTTACTCTTTCCGCAAGATCAATATCCCTGGTTTCAAGAGCTTCCATAATCCGTTTTTCTGAAGACCTGTCTGTTCTGTTAAGAATATCAGCCAAAACTTCAACTCCGCCTGCCTGCGAAAAATCCTGCACTACAACTGAAGAAAACTTATTCTCAATTATTTTTTCCACTTCTTTTAAAATTTCGGGATTGGTTCTGTCCATCTCCGCAATTTTCATCGCAACATTAGCCTGCATTCTTTCAGGAAGATTGTTTATTATTGCCGCCGCTTTTTCCGGTTTTAAATAAGCAAGAACCAAAGCGATTAATTGCGGATTTTCATTCTGAAAAGATGTCGCAAGCTGGGCAGGGTCGGCTTCATTAAAAAACTGAAAAGGATTATTTCTTGAAGAAGCCAGTTTGTCAATAACCGCACCTGCTCTTTCATTTCCGTAAGCTTCTTCAAGAATCTTTTTTGCATATTCCATTCCACCTCGTGAAATCAAATTGCTTGCCTGAAAATATGAATAAAATTCCTCAAGCACTTCGTCAAGTATTTCCTGGGGAATTCTGTTTAAATTTGCTATATCTATTGTTATCTGCTCTATAAGGTCTTCGTCGGGAATATTTTTTAACACTTCAGTTGCTGTTTTAGGTCCCATTGCAATCAAAAGCGTCGCTACTTTCTGAGAATTTGTCATTTGTGAAAATGTAAGGTTTTCTATGTTTACCATTTTCTTAATCCTTAATATAGGAGAGTAATAAACGGGCGGCTTCTGAAGGATCGGCGGCTATCGTGTTATTAATTTCAGTTCTCATTTTTTCAAGTTCAGGATCAAGTTTTGTTTCTATTGCCTGAAGGTTTGCCGTTGTTTCCAGAAGGTTTCTGCTGTCTTCCTCTCCGTCATCGTCATATCTGCCTAAATTATAAACTTCTTCGCCGTGTATAGGTCTTTTAAGAAGAGAATTGAGAACAAATAATGTTCCAATTCCTAAAATTAATATTATCACAAGAGGCGCAACCTGTTTAAATATAAACTCTAAATTCGAAATATTTTTTATTTGATTTAAAATCGGTTCGTTTTCATCTTCAGGCAAAGGCGCGAATTGCATGCCGGTTACTGTAATTATGTCGCCTCTTGTTAAATCCGCTCCGCTTGCGGATGCAACCAGGTCTTTAATTTCTTCTTTCTGCTTTGAAGTAAGAATTTTATTTAACGCGACGGCAATAGTTATCCGTTCAATCTTGCCGGGAGCATATACAACCTGTTCTATCTCTTTTGAAACTTTATAATCTTTTGACTGGCGTGTTTTTTGATAATTTGTATTTTTCTTTTGAGTGGAAGAAGTTTCATTCAAATCTTCCGATTCTCCCATGTCCATATCAGGCAAATCAGATTCCTGTTGCTGTTTGGGCTGATCCTTGCCGTAGCTTTCCAGCTCTTCCTGTGAGCTTTCAAGGATTCCAATCGGCGTATTATTGTCAACTCCGCCGGGAATATATTTTTCTATCGTTTTTTTAGACCTGTCAAAATTTATTTTCGCGCTTACTTCAACGCTCACATTATCATATCCCACGATCTTTTGAAGCACTTGAAGCACTTTTGCTGTTGTTTCCATTTCAAATTCTTTTCTGTAATCAGCTAATCCTGAAGAACTTTCATTAAGTTTATCCGCTAAAGAAAGACCGTTTTGGTCAGTTACAAAAACATTATCCGGCGTTAATCTTGGAATTCCGTAAGCTACAAGATTTTTGATCGCTTTTACCTGTTCTGACTTAAGTCTTACTCCTGATTCCAGAACTAACATAACAGAAGCCGTGGGAAGATCATCCTTATTGGAAAAAACCGATCTGTCCGGCTCTGCAAGTTGTACTCTCGCTTTTTTTATTCCATTAATTGTTTCAATCGTGTTTGTTAATTCATCCTGAAAAATTTTCTGTTTTGTAAGTTTATTTTGAAATTCAGTTGCCCCAAACTGCATTTTGTTAAGCATATCAAATCCGGGATTGCTATTTTTAATTATATCGTTTTCAGCCACCATCATTCTTAGCTCTTCCTTAACTTTCGCGGGAACAAGAATGGTTTTTCTGTCATCGCTAAGCTTAAACACATAGCCGGAATCTTTAAGATTTTCAACTATTGCGGCGGCGTCTGTTTCGCTTAAATCGCTATAAAGCACACCCCATTGAGGCTCGGTGGATTTTACAAGAATAAAGGAAATTGCGGCAACAGCGGCTAAACTAAGCAAAATAACCATGGTTTTTCTTGGAGCGTCTAATCCTCCCCAAAGTTTTTTCAGGTCTTTTGCCAATAATTCAAAATAGTTTTCCACTTTTTTCTCCCTACAACTTCTAACTATTATACTAAATTTTAAAAATCTAGCTGAAATTGTTAAAAATCTTTATTCTTTTACACATGAATATTTTGCACTTCCTTATACGCCTGCATTATTTTGTTTCTTAACTGCATTGTAAGTTGCATTTGAAGATGCGCTTTTTCTGCGGCGATCATTACTGTATGAAGGTCAATATCTCCTCCTGAAGCAAATGTTTCCACCGCATCTTCAGCTTTTTTGTTTGTTGTGTTAACATCAGTCAGATAATTATCCATAAGACTTGAAAATTGATCGGCTACATTCTTTGCGCCGGAAGAACCTTCAATAGAAGACGGCGTTTGACCGGGTTGATTAATAACAGACTGAAGGTCTTTTGCAAATTCCGCGCTTTCATCAGACAAGCTTTCAAAATCAGCCGGATCAATTCCCTGACCGCTCTGCATTTTACTAACCATGCCTTTAAGCATATCAGAATCCTCTCCTTCAAAAGTTGAAAGAAAATCATCCAGCTTGGTTAAGTTTGTATAATCTGAAAGTCCCTGATTAAAAGAACTCAGATTAACTTTGCCGCCTAAATTATTTAAATTCCCTAAACCTGCCATTATATCAACCATAATATATTCCCCTTTTATTCAAATTAACTAGATTTTCATAGCCGCAGAAATCATGCTTTTACTTGCTTTTATTGTTGTTACATTTGCTTCATAAGCTCTGCTTGCCGAGATCATATCCACCATTTCATTTACTATATTGACGTTTGGCAGTTCCACATATCCGTTTTTATCGGCATCCGGGTGTGATGGATTATAAACCTTTTTCAAAGGGGTTGAATAGTCTTCTGATACCTCCAGAACTTTTACTCCGCTCGACACAAGCCCTACGTTTTCTTCCACTCCGCCTTTTAAAAAATTGCCTTTATTCTTTTTTATTTCATCGCCATTATCGGCGCTATTGTTCTGAGCGGCTTTATCGTTATAAATAGTGGCAAATATCGCCTGTTTTCTTCTATAGACTCCGTGTGTTCCGTCAGGATTTTTTGTTGTGTTAATATTCGCAATATTACTTGCGATTGTATCCATTTTTACTCTTTGAGCATGAAGAGCAGACGAGCTTATATCAAGAGCATTAAAATTCATCAGCTGTTACCTCCCTGTTGAATCACATCAGACATGCTTTTAAAAGCTTTTTGCTGAAGTGTTGCCAAGGCATTATAAGTCATTCCGTTTTTAGTAAGGTCTGCCATTTCTTTTTCAATATTTACGTTATTGCCGTCTGTAAAATTACTGTCCGCCGCTTGAGTTGTTTGTAAATTAAAATCAGAATATCCCATATCAAATTTCCCTTTTTCAAGGGGTTCATTGCTTGCATTTAACATATTATTTATTTTATGTTCTTCTTTTCTTTTATCAGTTGCGATTATTTTTTGTAATTGATCTTCAAAATTAAGCTCAACTCTTTTGTAACCTTTTGAATCAGCATTTGCAATATTTGACGCTATAGCTTTATGACGCTGAGAAAGACCGTCCATTGCCAGAGTTGTTATTTCTATATTTCTTTTTTCGAGTATGTCCATATTTAGCCTCCCCCTTTTTTAGAGCCTTATATATTAACTTCTAATGAAGTTGCGGGTAACTTTATTATAAAAGCGCATCCGTTTAAGTATTCGGGATCAACGTATAAAACGCCTTCATGCGCCTCAATTATTTTTTTTGACTGTGCCAGACCAAGTCCGGTTCCTTCTTTTTTGGTTGTAAAATACGGTTCAAATATTTTTTTTCTGCTTTCTTCTGATATGCCTGATCCCTGATCGATGATTTTCACGCAAATGTTGTCCTGTTCGTTTGTTAGCGAAATTTTAACTTTTTTTCCCGATTCAGAAACCTCCAGAGCGTTTTTTAATATATTAAAGATAACCTGGTGCAGTTTTGCTCTGTCAAAATTTACTAAAAGGTTTTTATTAACACTGTTTTGAAATATTAATTCGACATTTTTATTATCATATAAGGGTTTTATAAGATTTATGATTTCATTAATCACGTCTTCCAAGTTTAATTGAGATTTTTTCAGAGATAAAGGTTTTGAAAAATTAAGAAGTTCGTTTAAAAGTTCTTCAAGATGGCTTGTGGTTCTACTTACAACCTCGATAGAATCCTGAATTTCCTTTGTCATCTTATGATCTTCAGTTTCCAGCAGTCTAAGTTTTTTTGAAATAATTTTAGAATGCAAATCAATCGAGCTTAACGGATTTCTTAATTCGTGCATTACTGTTGAAAACATTTGACTTATAGAAGCTAGTTTTTCATTTTCGCCGGATTTTTCATAAAACTCCTTTAATTCCGCATTTGCGCAAATAAGGTCCCTTTGTCTGTTTTCGAGATCAGAAACTATTTTTCTAAGTATTGTTGTGAATTTTTCGTTATTTCTTCTGTCCTGCAAGACTTTTTCAAGGTCTTTTTCAAGGTCTGCATTGTATGCGACTGTTTGCAGGTGTTCAATTATTGTTTTTGTTTCCATTGGATTTAAAGAACAAAATCCTTCACATAATCCCGAAAGCTCTGAATATGCCATATTCCAGCAGAGGCATGCGGTAAATCTTTCTGCGGCAATTACAAAAAATTCATCGTTTTCCATTTGAGGAATTTTACATTCAATCTTTTTGAATCCCTCGACATTTTCAGAGTAGCTATAAACCGCTATATCAGTATATTTCAGTCTGTCCAGAAGATTGCCGAAATCTTTTGTTTGTTTTATTTTTACCAGAATTACAGCTTCGGTTTTGTTTTCTATTATTGTTTCCAGAAAACATCTGGACAGGCTTAATATTGTCTGATTGGTGTATGAATCCTGATCTATATCACTCATCAGTTCTTTTATTGAAATTGATAAATTATTTTTATACTGTCTTTTCATTTTATTTTAAAAACTTATACCGCTGTTTTCATTTTGTTTCTGCTGTCAAGACCGTGATTTAGAGCGTACAGAACCGCTTGTGTTCTGTCATTAACCTGTAATTTCTGAAAAATGTTGTTAACGTGAGTTTTTACTGTTGTTTCGCTGATAAACAATTGTTTTGCAACGCCTTTATAAGTTGTGCCGTTAGTAAGCAGGGATAAAACCTCTTCTTCTCTTTGCGTAAGATAAGAAAGCAGGTTTTCGCCGTCTGAAATTTTTGTAATATTATCTTCTTTAAATGAATCCTGGAAGTGGTCAAAGAATTTCACCGCAAGAGCCGCAGGAAGGTATATTTTACCGTTAAGAACCTCCTCCATTGCTCTGGTTAATTGAGAAGCCGCCATTGTTTTTAGCAAATATCCTCTTGTTCCGACTTTCATCGCTCTAAAAATCAGGTCAGCGTCATCATATCCGGTAAGAGCAATAATTTTTACATCAGGCTCAGTTTTCTGAATTTCCTGTATAGCAGTTATACCGTCCATGTCAGGCATGTTTATGTCCATTAAAACGATATCCGGCTTATGTTTTTTAATAAGAGAAATCCCGATTGAAGCGGAAGCCGCTATTCCTTTTACGTCAAAACGGCTTTCAAGCCTGACAAGCTCTCTTATTCCAGAGGCATGATCGTAATTGTCATCAACAATTAAAACGCTCTTATTTCCGTAAATGTCAAAACTGTGCATAAATGACTCCCCCGATATCTTAAATTATATTGTCAACTCTTACCAAGACTTAAAGATAAAGTCTTTTGCGTCTACACTATGCATAGTACCCTTTTTAGAGCGCTTACTCATCAATACACAGATATATATTTATCCTCTAAAAGGTTAGAAAAAGGATTTAGATCAAAAGGTTTATTCTCGTCAAAAAGCTTTCCAAATGTTTTTTTTGGGAGATAAGCCGTTTAAATGAGGAGTAAATTTTTAAAAAAAACTTACTCCTCCACAAAAAGTATATTTTTATATTAATACCAAGTCTGACTTGCTATATCGCTATATTTTTCCTTTACCCTGTTATTCTTGAAAAGAAATTTTTATTATATAATTATACTAATTAATATAGGCGGTAATTTTACTTAATAAACGTCTGGGGATCAGTATGAATAGCTCTGTCAAAGTTTTATCCGGTCATGATATTTTAAAAACAGCGGAAGAAGTTCTTACAATAGAAGCTTCTTCTATAATAAAGCTGATTGAAAGGCTTGATAAGTCCTTTGAAGAAGCAATAAATATATTATACAATTGCAAAGGCAGGGTTATTGTTACAGGCATGGGGAAATCAGGTCTTATCGGCAAGAAAATTTCCGCCACATTTTCAAGCACAGGCACGCCATCATTCTTTTTACATCCGGCAGAAAGCGTTCATGGAGATTCTGGAGTTATTACAAAGGATGATGTAATTCTTGCCATTTCAAACAGCGGGGAAACCTCTGAGCTTATACAACTATTGCCTTTTGTGAAACGGCTTGGAATTAAAATGATTGCTTTTACAGGCAAATTATCGTCGACTCTCGCTCAAAAAAGTGATGTAACGCTTGATATATCGGTAGAAAAAGAAGCATGTCCTCTTAATCTTGCTCCTACCGCCAGCACTACGGCAACTTTGGCGTTGGGGGACGCTTTTGCGGTTTGTCTTTTAAAAAGAAGGAATTTTTCGGCGGAAGATTTTTTCATGTTCCATCCATCAGGCTCTTTAGGCAAAAAACTTTTCTGGAAAGTCGAAGATTTAATGATACAAGGAGATAAGCTTCCTTTGGTAAAATCTAATTCTTTGTTTAAAGAAGCTATAAGCCTTATTTCAGAAAAAGGACTGGGCTTAGCCATTGTTATTGACGATTCCGGCAGACTGGAAGGAATACTAACAGACGGAGATATCAGAAGAACCGCGCAAAAGTATGATAATCTCTCTAATTTATTTGTAAGAGAGCTTATGACCAGGAATCCTAAAAGTATAAAAAAAGATGATCTTGCGGCAAAAGCGCTTCAGATAATGGAAAAACATTCTATTACTTCACTTACAATCCTGACAGAAGATGGAAAGCCTGAAGGCATAATACATATACACGATTTGTTAAAAGCGGGGGTCGCATAATTTAATGATACAAAATCAATATATAGATAATCCGGAAGACAAAATAGCCCGAATAAAACTTTTTGCGTTCGATGTTGACGGAGTTTTAACTAATGGAGAGATAATTTATACCGATAAAGGCGAAGAAATAAAGATTTTTAACGCTAAAGACGGTCAGGGCATTGCCAATTTAGTAAAAAACAATTATATTACGGCTGTTATAACCGCCAGAGAGTCTTTTATTGTTGATAAAAGAGCTAACGATCTTAATATTAAGGAAGTTTATCAGGGCATAAAAAACAAATTTAAGGTTATTGAAATATTAATGCAAAAATATAACCTTGAATTGTCTGAAATAGCTTACACAGGAGATGATTTACCGGATATATGCGTTCTTGAAAAGGTAGGACTTGCTTTTTGTCCTTATGATGCTGTTGAAGAAGTAAAACAAATTTGTCATTTCATTTCTTCAAAAGAAGGCGGTAAAGGAGCTGTAAGAGAAATAACCGATTTATTGATAAAAAATAAAAAAACTGTAGAGCTCTTCTAAATACAGTGAGCGAGCAGGGTGCAGAGACTTTATAAAAAAATTATCTTTTTATTCCCGTTTTTTATGGAGTAACGTATTTTTTCATGTTAAATTTTAAAAGGAATAAATATAAATTTAGAAGTTTATTATAAAAGAGGAATGAATCTTTGTACGATGTAGCAATAATAGGAGCAGGTCCGGCTGGAATTTTTTCTGCTCTGGAAATAACAAAATTAAAACCTGAATGGAAAGTCGCAATTTTTGAAAAAGGTCCGCATATAGAAAAAAGAAAATGCCTTGTAAGAGAAGGTCATAAATGCCCACCGTGCAAAACATGCAATCTCCTTTGCGGATGGGGCGGAGCAGGAGCATTTAGCGACGGCAAACTTACTCTTTCTTCTGATGTAGGCGGTCATTTGCATGATTATATGGATCACCAGGCTTTACAGGACTTAATTTCTTATACAGATAATATATATCTTGAACATGGAGCAAATGAAACGGTGCATGGTCTTGATAATGAAGCTATTTCAGATATTTCAAGACGCGCGCAAGTTGCCGAACTTAAGCTTATCCCTTCTCCTATAAGACACATGGGCTCAGACAGAAGCCTTCAGGTGCTTAAAAACATGTATGAAGAATTAAAAAACAAGATTGAAGTTTGCTCAAATGATCCCGCAGTATCGCTTATTATTGAAAATAACGAAGTTAAAGGGTTTACCACTAAAAAAGGGAAAACAATTAACGCAAAATATGTAATAACAGCGCCCGGAAGAGAAGGAGCGGACTGGATTACTGAAGAATTAAAGCAAATGGGCATAGGGTTTGAAAATAACGCTGTAGATATTGGTGTGCGTGTGGAACTTCCTGCCCCAATTATGGAAGAGCTTACCAGTAAACTATATGAGGTTAAACTTGTATATAATACCCCTAGCTTTGGGGATAATGTCAGAACATTTTGCATGAATCCTTATGGAGAAGTTGTTTGCGAGAATTACGAGGGCATAACAACAGTTAATGGACACAGTTATGCTGATAAAAAAACAGAATATACCAATTTTGCTTTACTTGTCAGTAATAGATTTACCGAACCCTTTAAAGAGCCTATTGCTTACGGTCAGCATATCGCAAGACTGGCAAATATGCTTGCGGGAGGTGTTCTTGTTCAGCGATATGGCGATCTTTTACAGGGAAGGCGATCAACTCATGCAAAAATTGCGGACGGAACCGTAAACCCGACATTTAAAGGAGCTGTTCCCGGTGATTTAAGTTTAGTTTTGCCATATAGACATCTTACAAACATTGTGGAAATGATAGAAGCGCTTGATAAAATTGCTCCCGGCGTTGCATCACGGAATACTTTGCTTTATGGCATCGAAGTAAAATTTTATAGCTCAAGAATTAAATTAACAAAAGAACTTGAAATTGAAGGAATCAAAAACATTTTCGCAATTGGAGATGGCGCAGGTGTTACGAGAGGACTTATTCAGGCGTCTGCATCCGGAATTTACGCTTCAAGAGTGATTTGTTCCAGATAATAATTTATTTTATACCAATACAAATAAGTTTTCGTTAATTTGTTAAAAAGGCTTTACAAAGATCATCTTTTTCATTTGCCGATTTCTTTTAATGATTGGTATAAGTGTTACATTAATCTATCGCCATAGCCAACTCTGTCATTATCAGGGTTTCCGTCAATACCCTCATTTGGAAATCCGGCTGCTGCCGCATCTCCTTTATTACGTTGATTGTTATATTCATCAACTGCCGGTTGACGCGATGAGTATAAATTTTTTGCTATTTGTTCAAGTTCTGTATAAACATTACAGACTCTTGTTAATGCTCCATTAGCTCTAGCATATTCAGGAGTGATTTCTTGAGTGCCGTAAGTATTTTGTAGAATATCAAGTTGTTTGATATTAGAGCGTATTTTTTCTGCGCACTTATCAACTACAAGTTGCTGTTTCCCTGTTATGAACATAGGAGGATTTACAACGGGAGGAACAGGGATGCTTTGAGCTGAAATTATCTGCTGTTCCGCAAGACTTGCTTGCGCTTCTGCGTCTGCGGCAAGAGCTTCAGCTCCTTGTTGCGATGTTGATTGCTTTTCGGATGTAGCTTGGGCTTCTGTTGTCTTTCCTGCCTGCGTTGTATCTTCTGCTGATTTATCAGCGTTTTCAACGTCTGGTTCTGTTGGAACCTCGCCACCTGGTCCGAATACCGGTTCTGTTATGGAATTTGCATCGTTTGATTGCGTTTGAGGTGTTATTGAATCGGTTGATTGTTTATTTGGCTGGTTATTTGCGCCTAAAATTGTGGAAAATAATGATACAACTACCAATGAAACAATCATGTTCATTATGTTTTGTTCTTGTTGAGCCTGTGGCAATAAATTATTTTCTTGTGTTAAAATTCCTCCACCAGGCATTCCGCTTGATAATAAAAGCCCCAACGCTAAATTATCGCTATTAACATTAGCATTAGCGCCAAAAATATTCTGATTTTGCATTGGCAATAAACTCTGTAAATTTAAACCGCTTAATCCCAAATTGCTGCTCATTATATTCCTCCACTTTATACATAAACTCTTACTGCTTTAAAAATTTTTAAATAGAAATACATAGAAAAAATATTATGCTTGTATATATAAAAACAATACTCTTTATAAAATTGCTATATTGATCTAAACAAGTTTTTGTTAATTGGTTAAAAAGCTGATATCTAAAAGCCGAATCGCCAATTATTTTTTTAATCGTCATTCTGAGGGCTTTAGCCCGAAGAATCTCCTAAGTTTGGTAATTGGTTGCGATCCTTCGCTCTACTCAGGATGACATATTTGCTTATTTAGCGACTCGGGCTAATTAAAGTTTTACAAAAACCGCTATTTTGAATGAAATGCTTATTATTCTTAGCCGAAAAGATTGCCACGCTGGCTTCGCTCGCTCTCAATGATAATTTAAGCTGTTATTATAGTCTAATATTGATCAACTATTAGGCAATACGCTTAATATTCCGTTTAAAGCAAGTTTTATATGAGCATAATTTAGCCCGCCCTGCATATATGCCACATAAGGTTCTCTTAAAGGTCCGTCTGCTGAAAGCTCTATGGTTGATCCTTCTATAAAAGTTCCCGCCGCCATTATAATCTGGTCTTCATATCCGGGAACTTCATCCGGCACTGGCGTTAAATACGAATCTACGGGGCTGAAATACTGCACTGTTTTACAAAATTTGATTAATTTTTCTCTATCTTCAAAAATAATTGCCTGAATAATGTCTGATCTTATTTCATCAGGAAGCGGCGTGGTTTTATAGCCTTGATCAAGAAAAACCTGTGAAGCAAGAATTGCGCCTTTTAAAGCTTCATGTACAATGCCGGGAGCCATAAACAATCCCTGAAGTATTAATCTGGACTGATTAAGCATTGCGCCGCCTTTAGCTCCTATTCCAGGCGCGGTTAAACGATCTGCCGCAAAATCAACAAACTTTTTCCTGCCTGCAATATATCCTCCGGTTTCAACAATTCCTCCGCCCGGATTTTTTATAAGTGAGCCTGCCATTAAATCTGCTCCAACATCAGTTGGCTCAAGGGCTTCAGTAAATTCACCGTAGCAATTATCAACAAAACAAATACATTCAGGATTTTTTTTCTTAACTATTGCTATAATTTCAGCTATATTTTCAATATCAAGCGGCTTTCTAAGGCTATACCCTCGGGAGCGTTGAAGAAATGCCATTGTTACAGTTTCATCAATTGTTTTTTCAAGTTGTTCAAGATCAACTTCAATATTATTTTTAAGAGGAACTTCAGCGTATTCTACGCCATGACCTTTTAAAGAAGATTTTATATTGCCTCTAAGCCCGATGACTTCTTCAAGAGTATCATAAGGTCTTCCTGCAACTGAAACAAGCTTATCTCCATGCCTTAAATTTCCAAAAAAACCGCATGCAATGGAATGAGTGCCTGATACAAAATGATTTCTCACAAGAGCCGCTTCACAGTTAAAAATCTGAGCGTAGATTTTGTCTATGATTTTTCTTCCACGATCATCATGCCCATATCCGCTGACTGTATAAAAATGCTCTTCGGCAACACGATTATCCTGAAATGCGCAAAGAACTTTTTCCTGATTTAAGTCCCTAATTAACTCAAGTTCACGAAAAAGTTCCATTACTTTTTTTTCAGCTTTATTTATTAAAAGATTTTTTTCAAAATTTTGCATTTATATTTTATGCCAAAGTCATTATTTGTTTTTTTATTTTATCATTTCAAAATTTTTATACCAATTCAAATAAAAAAATAAACTATAATTGAATTGTAGTTGTTTTTCCTTTACCGTGGGTATAATTTTATCTCCTATGAAATCAAAAGATTTATAAGTATAATTAAAATTTAAGGAGAAATAAATGAGTATTTTTGGATGTAAAAGCTGTGATAAATGTTCAAATAAGAGTTGTAGCGAAGAAATAATAGCCGGAAAATTGCCAAAAGTTGCGCTGGTCGGAAATCCTAACGTGGGCAAGTCCGTTATATTTAACGCATTATCAGGATTTTATGTTGAAGTCAGCAATTATCCGGGCACAACGGTTGATGTTTCAAAGGCTTTTACTGAATTTGGCGAAATAATAGATACTCCGGGAGCATATTCATTAGGAAATTATACGGATGACGAGATTGTAACGCAAAATATTGTTCAATCAGCGGATATTATTGTTAACATTGTCAGCGCATTAAGTCTGGAAAGAGATTTATTTCTTACACAACAGCTTATAGATATGGGTTTTGCTGTTATTCTTGTGGTTAATCAGATTGATGAAGCGGAGAAAAAAGGAATTTATACAGACTGCGACAAGCTTGGACAAATGATGGGAATTAAAGTAATACCCGCAGTAGCTATCCGCAATAAAGGGATTGCAGAGATTGTAAATGCGGTTAAAAACGGGGAATTTATCATCTCTGACAACAAAACGCCTTTTGTAAATAAGCTTTTAGGACAACAGGACCTTTCAAGATGCGACAGATTTTTAAAACTTTTGGAACTTGAATCGCAAGAATCTAAAAACCCTGAAGATAGAGATATTATCTGCGTTGAAAGAAGAAAAATAGTCAATGAGCTTGTTGATAAAGTTATTTCTCATACTGAAAAGCGAAAAAGCCTGTCAGATTATATTGGCGACTTGTTATTAAACCCTGTTTCAGGCGTTATTATTGCTCTTATAATATTATATCTGTTGTTTCAAACTATTGGAGTGTTTGTTTCAGGACAAATTGTCGATTTTTTGTTTACCAATCTTGATCAAAAATACTCTCCATGGATAGAAGGACTTGTAAAACAAGTAATTCCGGCGCCTTATATAAACGAAATCCTTGTTGGAGAATTTGGAGCGCTTACAATGACCGTTGAGATAGTTATAGGAGTATTATTACCGTTAATAATCGCATTTTATCTTTTTATGGCGGTTCTTGAGGACTCCGGTTATCTTCCAAGACTTGCTGTTCTTACTGATAATCTTTTAAATAAAATCGGGCTTAACGGCAGAGCGGTTATACCGATTCTTTTAGGCTTTGGATGCGGCGCAATGGGTACAATAACAACAAGAATACTGGGGTCTAAAAAAGAAAGAACGATAGCAACGGCAATACTCGGGGTAACAATCCCCTGCGCAGCGCAGCAGGGAATCATTATAGCTCTTATAGCGGCTATCGGCGGCTTGAAAATATGGGCTATCTATCTTGGAGTGATTTTTATTATTATGGCGCTGGTTGGAACAGTTTTAGACAGGTTAATACCGGGTAAATCAACAGATTTACTGATTGATTTGCCGCCAATAAGGCTGCCGCTTTTATTTAACACTTTTAATAAGACTCTGTTCAGGGTTATAAACTTTTTAAAGGAGGCTATTCCGCTATTTGCGTTCAGCTCAGTATTAATAACGATTTTAAGCATGGCTGGATTCCTTAAGTGGCTACAGCAAGCATTATCTCCGATTGTTGTACACATGCTACGACTACCTGCCGAGTTTTCAGACATATTTGTCATGGGTTTAATCAGAAGGGATATGGCATCAGTTGGTTTACTCGGAATGGCGGGGCTTGAAGAAAATACAGGGGTATTGACAGACCTTCAAATTCTTGTTGCTTCAATTGTAGTAACCCTGTTTGTTCCTTGTATTGCGGCATTAATAGTAATTTACAAAGAACGAGGCTTAAAAGAAGCCTCTCTGGTTTGGATTGGAGCTTTTATTATTTCAATACTCACAGGCGCAATTTTATCAAGAATTTTGCAATTTATTATTTAGAATCTATTTATACCAATCAATTTAAAAAACCGGTAAATAAAAAAGATGGTTTTTATAAATCCTTAATTAGCGGGTGTTTTGCCTTCGGCAAAACACCCGCTATACCCTTACCTAGCCCGTGCCGCCCTGCGGGCGGCACGGGCTGTAAATATTAGCTTTTTAACCAATTAACAAAAACTTATATAGTCTGTTTCTGCCTCAACATATAATACATTTTAAACATATCAGGATGATTATCGTCAAAATTAGGCGCCTTTGCCGATTTGTCTATAGGCGGAAGATTTTGATTTGGCTTATAAACTGTTTTTGAATGCTTCTCTATATCAGGAGTGTCTATTTCAAACAAATGGGCTCTTGCAGGTCCTAAATTAACATCCAATCCGTTTTTAAGAACTTTTATCCTGCTGGGGGTGGAATACCCGGGTGATAAGTCCTTTAATACCTGTGTATGCTTTAAAGTCGGGATTTTAACAACGCCTGACTCATAACCGTTAACATTTCTGTTCATTACTGCAAGAAGAGTTTTGCCGTTGTAATGTCTTGTGTAAGCAATGATCCTGTCTTCGCTGTTTGTTGTTTCCAGCGGAATGTATGAACCTCTTGTTATAACATCTTCATATTTTGTTCTTATACCATTTTTTTCGTTAAACATTCTGCCCTTATAATAACCGATTTCAGGATTATCACCGCCAGGTTTTCTTGAATAATTAAAAATATCAATCCATTCAGGGTGAGCAAATGCAATATTAGTATCTGTTTCGGTCTTTGCAACAGGTTGATTTCTGTATGGATAAATATATCTGTCGCCTGATTCAAAACCACTGACAAAATAAGGATTTAGCATAGGAAGTGTTGCCTGTAACGCTGTTGTCAAGTTGCAATAAGGAACGCCTCCGTTGGAAAAAGGAGCTTTGTCGTCGTGAGTGGCAAATGAACCTATTAAACTTTTGTTCGGCGGTAATCTATGACTCATTCTGGTCATTTTTCCAACATAATCATGAAGATCGCCGGCTTTATTCCATCCTGGAAATATATGATACTGTCCGTAAATAGTATCAAAGCCTGCTTTTAATAAAGGTTCCGGTCTGTCAGCAGGAATATTTGCCATAGGAGAAGCGTCTTCATAAGTATAAGTTTCTGCAAGCCATCCAAATTGAGGGTCTTTTGTTCGTGAATACGCTATAAGTTCCGTCCAGAATTCAGGCGGTTTATATCTTGCAACGTCTGCTCTTATGCCGTCTGCACCTATGTCAACTATCATATCAACAAACTTTTTGTGCATATTCATTAAAGGTCTGTTTAAAATCTTGCTTTCTTTATCCTCCCACACCTTAAAGGCTACTATGTCATCCCAACCCTGCGGCACTTTTGGAACGCCCTTTTCGTCAGTTTCTATAAGATGAGGATTCTTCTCTGCAAATCCTACCGATGCACAGCTCGGCAGGTCGATCATTACTCTTATATTTCTTTTATGTGCTTCTTTTATGAATTCTCGAGCCTGATCATATACTGTTCCGGGATGATTAGGATCATGTAACGCAGGGTCTATTTCTGTATAGGTATCAGGAGCATAAGCACAACCTGCTGTTCCTTTGGCATGAGTTTTTGCCGGAGGTAAAATCGGCAAAATATGCAATGTGTTGATTCCCATTGATTTTAATTCATCAAGCCTGTCTATACCGTTAATAAAAGTTCCTTTTTTTTCGCCTTTATCAGTGTCAATTAACCCATCGCCGTCAATATCCTTCGCATTAAATGTTCTCATTACCATTGCATATATAATTGATTTGTTTTGTTTAAAAAGTTGTTTTAAATCATTTTTCCAAACAAAATTTTCATCGCTTTTTTTCTCATTTACAGGAAATGCACCGCTTACTTTCATATTTAACGCCGCTATAGAGCTATATTGCACTGAAAGCGAAGCTGGAGGAAGATTTTTAAAACTGTTTAGCGTCTTTAAAGCACTGTTTTCATTAATATTATTTTGATTCGCATTTCCCTGCGAAATGTGAGCCGGAAAATTAGCCAGCAAAAACTCAGCTTTCAACGGTTGAGAAGAAAAAGCCATATTTCCCAAAAGGCTTTTTTGCGGCTTATTAAGCTGATTCGCTTTAGTCGCCGCAAAAGAAGGATTATTATATTTATAATTATCTAAAATAGTCATGCCCTTTCCTTCTTCAAATCTCCATTTTTTGCATTTCTATATATTAAAAACAAAGCGGTTGCAGTTGTTGCTAGTAATGTCCCACCGCTATATATACCAATCTTTTTGAACCATTGATTAAAGTTATATTTTTGATCCGCCGCTCCATGAAGCATGTTCGAGGTGGATTCTCCTGCCCAGGAATTTATACGATTGCTTGTTGCCGCTTGAAAGTCGTCTTTCGCCGAAACAAAATGCAGAATTTTATCGATATTAGCGCTTGTTTTTCCATACATTTTTTCCAACATTCCATTTAAAGAGCCATGATTAACTTTTTTAAGATTATTCCATATATCATTGCCGTTAAGTTTTCTTACGTTTTTTGCAAGGTCATCAACGCTTTCGTTTCCCTGATCTAAAAAGTGCGTGAGATTTAATGAAGTTTTAATATTTAAAACTTTATCTTCAGTTTTTTCAACTAATCTTTTTGTTGATCGGGCAATTTCGTCAGAAAATATGCTTGATTCAAATTTTTTACGCATTTGACCTGCAATATTAAGAAGGAAATTACCTGATTCGATCGCTCTTTGAGCAGGAACTCCGGTTATTTTTTCCATATTTGTTTTGTGAATTTGTAGTCCTACTTCTGAAATAGATCCGTTTTGAGTAATTTTCTTTATGCTTTCCGCTATTATTTCCGAATGGCGTATAGGATCGCCCGGCGTTGCAAGTTCTTTTAATTGCTCACCTTTAATTCCAAGAACATTAAGGATTTTTTGCGTTGCAGTCTGCCTTTCGCTTCCCCATCTATATTCAAGAGTAGCGTTAAAATATTTATTCCAGAGTTTTTCTTCTTTTGCAAACTGTTTTCCTTCAGTAAACATGGAGCCAATCGCTTCTTTTGCGGTGTCTGTTAATTTTCCGTTTTCAAGACTCTCTTCTAAAGCCTCTTTTGTTATATTTTGCCGGACGGATTCTGCGATAGCGCCATCCTTAAAAGTTTTTTCAAAGAAAGTTTTTATACCTTCCACATTACTTTTTTCCAAAAGACCATCAAGTTCTTTTTTCTCTTTATTTTCAACAAAACCGGTTATTCCCGAAAAGAATTTAACGACTTTTTTGCCGGCTTTAACGAGAGGATTGTTTGAACCTGTATTATAACCTGCGGCTTCAAGCTGAGCTTCTGCGGATAATACCTTTGTGGAGTCAATAATCTTTTGAACAGGCGCTCTCATTCTATCCGCCATTAAACTTGCCATTAAAGGAGTGGATAAACCGGCTGAAAGCATCCACCAGGTATTAACGCCGGTTGCGACTTTTGTCATTCTTCTTTGTATTTCCTCATCTCTGTTTGGCATGTTTTTTGACACATCAAGTTTTTCGCCTGCTTCTTCAAGAGATTTTTTATCCATTAAATCCCACGCTATGTATTGAGAATCAAGATAAAACGGTTTCTTTTCTCCCTGAGAATTAACATATTGAAGATTTAAATCAACGCCGGTGAATTTTTTTGTTGGCTTTGCAAGAACAACCCCGGGCCATAATGACATTGAAGATAACCATGCCGTTGCGCCTACAAATTCCATTGCTTTAGGGAAAGGGGATTTTGCGGCAGATGCGAGGATACCTGCGATTGATAAAGTCCCTAAAGCGATTGCGGGATCATTTAATCGCCCTAAGCTATGATCTGTGCCTTGTCCGTTGAGAGCTTTTTTAAATGTTTTTACGCTTTGACTCAATGTGGTAAAAGGATTTGAGAAAACAGAGCCATGTACAAGTTTGCCTTTTGGCTTATTTAGTTCTCTTCTTGCCTGTTCATAGGTTCTATTTAAATAATCTACAGGATTAATCTGTTTCTGAGGAGTTGTTGCATTATTATTTGAAAAACCAACATTAGTTTCTCCCCCAAGTTCTTTTTTTCTTAACAAGAAATTATCATAAGGAGTTCCGCTCATTTTTTCTCCTGAAAAGGATGCAACAAATGAATTTCCTTGATATTTAATATTTGCGCTTTGAGGGTTAAAATTAATCATGCTATTAAATTTCTCTTATTTTATAGAATGTACTCATTTTTTTCAGAATTGAACATATTAGGTGAAGCAAGCGTTTCGGCAAATTCGGCGAAATTGGTTTTTAATTTATTTGCTGCCAGCAAACGAGATGTTGCTTTAAATTGTTCCGGCACTTCAGGCTCATCTTCTTTTTTGACTTTTGAAATTCTTAAAATATTAAAATTCGCCAGCGCAACCGTTGCGATAGAACCTAGAATATAAGCTTTTCCAAGATTTTTATTGATATTTCCCGTTTTTCCTTCGCCTTTCCAAAGATTTACAAAACTATTTTTTACATGACTAAATAAATGGTCATTTGAAATGTTCATAAGTTTTTTTGTTCGTTCCATTGTCGATAAGGCGCTTTTAGCGCTGAACACATCGCTAAGTTCTTTTTTAAGCCCTCTTCCAAGGTTTTCCCATCCTTCATAATGAGATAAACCGCCTGCTATTCCCGCAAGCGGAATTATAAGAACAGATTTCCATGCGCTTGATGCAGCTAAAACTTTCTTTGTGTATGGTTTTACTTCAGAATCAGAATCGTTTAAATTTGAATCAATTCCCATTT
>JAKLDH010000030.1 GCA_022703625.1 Cyanobacteriota bacterium
AATATTCAGAGGAAGTTAAAGAATTAATGGATAAAAACTGGGCGATGGATTATTACATGACAATGTTTCCATTGCCTGGAGAGTATTATCACGACAGAATAAAGTTATGCAGCAGTGAAATTCCGGTTGGAGGAATACATGGCGGCTGCGAAAAAGCGGGCGGCTGTAAATGCGACAAGGATTTATCAGCTTTGGAAAAAATTTCCGAAGAATTAATGGAAGAAAAAGGATTTATTCATGCCAAAAAGTGAGTCAGAAAAGGAAAGAATTATATCTTTTCCGCAAATGGGCAGTCTTTATATACCTGTTTGCGCGGCTTTGGAGGCAATGGGAGCAAAAATAACGCTTCCGCCGCCAAACAACAAGAAAACTCTTTCCATAGGCGCGAGATACAGCCCTGAATCAATTTGTCTGCCGTATAAATTAAATCTTGGAAATTATATTCAGGCGCTTGAACAGGGAGCGAATACCATTATTATGTTTCAGGCTCCGGGAACCTGTAGACTTGGAAATTATGCCAAAATAGCGGAACTAAAACTAAAAGAGCTTGGTTATGACTTTGAAATGATTGTTTTTGACTTATATAAAGGAAAATTTAAGGAAATTATAAAGAAATTCAATAGAGCAACGGGAAATAAAAGTGTTGCCAAAGCATTAAAAGGAATTAAAATCGGACTTGCCAAATTTAATGCATTAGATAAAATTGAAAGAGAATTGCTTTATTTACGACCAAGAGAAATAATATCAGGTGAAGCTCAAAAAACTTATATAAAAGGTCGAATGCTTATACAGCAGGCTAAAACCGTAGAAGAAGCGAGCCAGGCAGTTAATCAGACAATGTTGGAGTATAAAAAAATAATTATTGATAAAAGTAAAGATGTATTAAAAATTTTTCTCACAGGGGAATTTTTTGTTCTTCTTGATACTTTTGTTAATATGGATATTGAAAAAGAACTTGGAATTTTAGGCGTCGAAGTTGACCGGCAAATAATGCTCTCTGAGTGGGCAAGCCAGACTTTAATCCCTAAATGGCTAAGAAAAAAGGAAACGCACAAGGAAAGATGCGTAAAAACAGCCAAAAAATACCTGACAAGGATAGTAGGCGGCGAGTGCGTAGAAAGCGTCGGAGATGCGGTTTATGCGGCGGAAAAGAAAGTTGACGGAGTGATACATGTCGCGCCATTTAACTGTATACCTGAAATAATAAGCCAGTGTATCCTTCCACAAGTAAGTAAAAAAGAACATATACCCGTAATTTCACTTTTAATGGACGAACATACAGGAAAAGCAGGGTTAATAACCAGACTGGAAGCTTTTGTCGACCTTATGAGAAGAAATAAACAGCAACAAACCGCTAATTTAGCTTTATCAGGCTCTGTATAACATAAATATAATTTACCAAGGAGGCTCTATATAATGAAAATCGGTATACCAAGAGGAATGAATTATTATAATTACTACCCTTTCTGGCATGGTTTTTTCACCTGGCTTGGCATAGAGCCTGTTTTATCAGCAAAGACTACGAAAAAAACTATTTCTGATGGCAGTAGGATTGTTGTGCCTGAAACTTGCCTTCCTGTAAAGATATATATGGGTCATGTACTTGATCTTATCGATAATAAAAAGATAGATGTGCTATATATACCTAGTCATCAGTCTATTGCTCCCAAAATTTACAACTGCTCCAAGATAAGAGGGCTTCCCGATCTTGTAAGAAACGTTGTTAAAAGGAATTTTCTGCTCATAGAGCCTACTCTTGACAAGTCAGAGAAGAATCAGGGGCTTTATCAATATCTTTATGATTCAGTAGCGCCGCTTGGAATTACTGATAAAAAACTTATAAAAAAGGCTTCAAAAGCTGGCTGGGAATGTCAAAATAAATTTAACGCAATGCTAAGAAGCGGTATGAACTTAAACGACGCTATAGACAAGATTATTAAAGGCGATTTTTCTGTAGAAACGCAGGAAGAAAAGAAAAAATATTCCGTAAACGTGGCTGTAATTTCACACGGCTATAATTTATATGATAACAGAGTTAGCATGGGGATATTTGATAAGCTTGAAAAGCTTGACGCAAAAGCTTATGCCCCTGAAAATCTTTCTGTTGAACAAATGGAAAAAGGTTATTCTGTCCTTGATACAACTCTTTACTGGGCAAATGAAAACGAAATGACCGGCGCGGCAGGATATTATATGGTTGATAACAACATTGACGGAATCATAACGCTGACATCATTCGGGTGTGGTCCTGATTCTATAATGATAGAGCGGATTACAAGATTCGCAAGAAGATATAATAAGCCTCTTTTAAATCTTACGGTTGACGAACACACCGGAGAAGCCGGTTTTATAACAAGATTGGAAGCTTTTACAGACATGCTGCTTAGAAGAAAGAGAGAAACTATTATCAAATCTCTGTCAAAGCAGTTTGGAGAACAAAAAGAGCAGAAATTATCTCAAAATCAGACTGTCAGCTAAGCGTATCATTAATTTTTAATTCTTTCAGCGCAGTAATTTCCTGCGGATTCCCCCATTGCAATGCAATTAGGTTGAATTCTGGCGGAAGATTGAGCTTTAAATGTTGCGGAAATGCATTTGCCTACTACCATAAGATTAGATATTCCTTTCGGAATTAACGATTCTATTGGTATATCATAATAATTATCCTTTGAAAGCTCAATTAGCCGGTTTTCTGATTTGTTATTTCCGTGAATATCTATTGGGTAATTGGATTTTGCGGCAGAATTTTTAAATTTTTTGCCGATTAAAATATCTTCTTCGGTAAGTTTATAAACCCCTTCAATTCTTCTTGAATCTCTTATTCCAAGACTGGACGCAACTTGGCAGATATAAGATTCTTCAAAGCCAGGCAAATAAGTTTTACAGAACTTTTCAAGTCGTTTAATTTGTTTTCTTCCTTGAATATAGGCATAAGAAATGTCCCACGGATTTAATGGATCAAGGGGCTTAGGAGAGTAAATTCTTGGGCAGTTAAAAGAAACAGCATTTTTTTGTCCCGGAATCGTAAATATTTGAAAATACTCGGCATCTTCAGCTTTTAAAATGCCGTCCCTTACTGCAATATTAAAATAAGGACGTAATTTCCACCCTAAATTCTCTGAAGTATGGGCTGTTGTTAATAAAATAGTTTCAAAATCGTTATATTCAATTGACGAGAACAGCATTTCTGGCTCAATATCAGTTAACCACTGGCTAAATTTATATAAGTTAACATTGTCCATATTAAAACGCAAAGTCAATGACTGATG
The DNA here is from genome assembly GCA_022703625.1 of Cyanobacteriota bacterium. Lineage (GTDB taxonomy): Bacteria > Cyanobacteriota > Vampirovibrionia > Gastranaerophilales > UBA9971 > JAKLDH01. The sequence continues at coordinate 3,270 of JAKLDH010000030.1, forward strand.
CTCTTTGGCTTCAAACGGAACACCTGCATAAGTTGCCAAATCGGCATCTCCGGTTGCATCTATAAAGAAATCAGCTTCATATTGCTGTAATCCTGCTTTATTCATACAATTTACGGACACAATAAATTCATTATCCCGTTTTGCGCCTACAAGCATCGTGTCAAACAATATATCCACGCCGTTTTCCTGACATAAGTCATCCAAAAGAAATTTCATGGATTCAGGATTAAACCATCCTGGATTTCCATTGGAATGAACCGCAGAATCCTTTGTTTTCATCAGTTTTTCAAGAATTTCAAGATACAACCCATTATTTAAGGGGGTTTTGCTAGTATCACAGTTATTCATCATGGGAGTAACAAGCGATGCGGTTGCGCATCCTCCTAAAAAACCCAATTTTTCGATAAGTAAAACTTTACATTCTTTTTTAGCGGCGGTTATTGCGGCGGATACGCCGGAAAGTCCTCCTCCTGCAACTATTAAATCCCATTTTTTATTCAACTTTTCCACTCTCCAAAATATTTTAACTTTTATCTTAATTATACTATTCAGGTCAAATGCTTAAAATTTTGCAACAAAGTTAAAAATCGACACAATTTAAATTGATTAAACAAGTGTTGTTTAATCAATTAAGCTGAGGACTTTAGCCCGAAGCCGGTTTTTTTCATTGATTGGTATAATTTTTTTTTCTAAACCCGTAATCTTTTGAAACAGTTCTGTTAATACTGTGTATTTTGCCTGTTATACAGCCTCTACAATGCGTAGGAGTATCATTTATACATATTTTGCCAGGATATAACTTATATAAAGCTCTGTATTCGCCTTCTGTAACATTTGGCATAACAACATTTGCTCCTGATTGAAGCGCAATAATTCTGCCGTCAGGGTTTAGGGACTCCATAGCAGTTGTTGCGGGTATATTTATATCCGGCAGAAGCAGTCTTGTTAATGCCATAACTTTTAAACTCATTTCAAACGTCCCGCTTTTTTCAGCGGCTAAAGGCGTGTCTTCATTCGGAATAAATGGTCCGATACCGATCATATCAGCTTCTAGTTCCTTAAAAAATAAAATATCACCGGCTAATGATTCAATTGTCTGGTTCGGTAAGCCTATTAATGACCCTGTTCCCACTTCATAGCCCAGTTTTTTTATTGTCATTAAACAATTAACCCTGTTTTCATGGCTCATTTCAGGATGCATTCTTTTATATAGTTCTCTGTCAGTAGTTTCTATCCTCAATAAAAACCTATCTGCTCCTGCTTCTTTAAATAATTTGTATTCTTCTTCTGTTTTTTCACCAATACTAAGAGTTATTGCCACATCAAGTTTTTTTATTTCGCTAATAATATGCGACATTTCTTTTGTGGAATAAAAATCGCCTTCTCCTGACTGAAGAACAAGGGTTTTATATCCGTAAGACACGGCTTTTTCTGCAAAATCTATGATAATTTCAGGTTTTAATTTGTATCGTTTTAAATTTTTATTATCTTTTCTAAGTCCGCAGTAAAAACAATTTTTGGAACACATATTTGAAAATTCAACCAATCCTCTTAATTGGACTTCATTTCCGACATATTTTTCCCGCACTCTATCGGCGGCATTGAACAATTCCTGATTAATTTCCTTATTTTCAAGAATTTTAGCTAATTCATCCTGTGTAAGAGAATGTTCTTTTTCTGCTTTATCTATTAAATTTAAAAGGTCTTTTTTCATTATTATCCTTATTCTTTGAAATTCTTCGGTAGAGCCGCCATGCATAAACAATAAAAGAATTTTATTGTTTATATCTACCCCCCTGCCCCCCTTCAAAGGGGGGAGAAGTTTATAGGTAGGGGCTTCGCCCCTACACTAAACCCCAAACAAATTTTATAAAAATTTTAAAAAATCGAGTTTTTAGAGGAGCCCTAAGGGAATAATATAATATTATACAGCTAATGCAAGAGCGTGTTCAATATCTTCTATAATATCAGCAATATTTTCTATACCGACGCTTAATCTTATAAAATCATCTGTAACGCCTGTTGACAGTTTATCCTGCTCGGAAAGCTGTTGGTGAGTTGTACTTGCGGGGTGAATTACCAGCGATTTTACATCTCCAATATTTGCTACATGCGAAAACAGTTTTAAACTGTTTATAAATTTGATTCCGGCTTCCTTACCGCCTTTGATTCCGAAGCCTATGATTGCGCTTTGACCTTTTGGCAAATATTTTTGAGCAAGCTCATAAGATGGATGGCTTTCTAATCCAGGATAATTTACCCAGCTTACTTTATCGCTGTTTTTTAAATATTTTGCCACTGCAAGAGCGTTTTCAGAATTTCGTTGCATTCTTAAATGCAGCGTTTCTATGCCTTGAAGAATTAAAAAGGAATTAAAAGGGCTTATAGCCGCTCCAATATCTCTTAAAAGCTGAACTCTGGCTTTAATAATATACGCAAGTTGTCCAAAAGCTTCTGTATAAACAATCCCGTGATATGACGGGTCCGGTTGCGTCAGTCCGGGGAACTTCCCTGATTTTTTCCAGTCAAACTTGCCTGAATCAACTATTATTCCGCCAAGTGATGTTCCATGCCCGCCTAAAAATTTTGTGGCAGAATGAACAACAATATCAGCCCCGAAATCAATCGGTTTTAATAAAAATGGCGTTGGAACAGTATTATCAACAATAAGCGGAATCCCGTTTTTATGAGCCAAATCAGCCAATTTTTCGATATTTGCTATATTTAGCTTGGGGTTTCCGATACTTTCAACATAAATTGCCTTTGTTTTTTCATTAATAAGTTTTTGATATTCTTCAATTTCCTGTGATTCGACAAAATTTACTTTAATTCCCAATCCGGGAAGTGTATGAGCAAAAAGATTATAAGTTCCGCCGTATAATGCAGATGCTGAAATAATCTCATCGCCGGTTTTTGCAATGTTTAAAATTGAGAATGTAATTGCCGCTTGCCCTGAAGAAACAGCCAAAGCCGCAATTCCGCCTTCAAGCATTGCGACTCTTTTTTCTAAAACATCTGTTGTAGGGTTCATCAGTCGGGTATATATATTTCCAAATTGTTTTAAAGCAAATAAATCCGCCGCATGCTGCGTATCGTCAAAAGTATATGAAGTTGTCTGATAAATAGGGACAGCTCTTGAATTTGTGGCTTTGTCAGGCTCCTGTCCGCCGTGTAAAGCAATAGTTTCCAAGTCCATTTTTTCTCCTCCCGATTCTTTTCAATAATTTTAACCCAGATACTAAAAAAATGGCAATGAATAATTTTTGACTGATGTAGTGATCTTTAAAAGAAATTAGAAAATATAAGTTCTATAAATCCTTAATTTGCGGGGGTTCGGCGAAGCCGAACCCCCGCAATGTCCTGTCGCAGACCGCGCCGCCCTGCTGGCGGCGCGGGATATAAATATCAGTTTTTTACTCAATTAAAGATTGTTTTCTCAGAACACTATAAAACTTGACCATTACTAAATTTGGTATTAATTTATATTAATTTCTGTCAAATCACCGTTATTAAAGGATTTTACCTTGAAAAGAGAGTTTATTATTGCATTTAATTGTTTAATTATTAATAATTAAAATTACATACAAATAAAAATGATCAATAAAACATGTTTGAATTTAAATTTAATATACAAAATACAATTAAAATGCATTTTAAATCTTTGGGTAAAAACTCTGATAAATGCATAATTCCATCTGTTATTTTAGCAAGTGTCCTGATTTTTTTTACAAAGATTATTAGTTTTAATGTAGCGATTTTTTTTCTGATTATTAATGTCGCTTCCTCTTTTATATTCATAAATTTATATATTTTAATGAAATTTTTTTATATGAGCTACGACGACAACATAAATAACACAGGTTTAAAAGAAGAAACAACAATTAAAGATTATAAAAAAGAAAGACTAAAATTTAGACAAGAAGTATTTAACGAACTGATTAATAATTTTGCTTTTGTTAATATTTTAATTAGTCTTATTAATTTTCTTTTAATATTTTTTATAATGGATTATCTTTTCCCGTTAATTACGTCAATCAATATTTCTGAAATATTAATTGCCTTTGAAATGCCAATATTAGTAATAAAATTTTTGTTAAATTATTTTATTTTTATATTTACATTTATATTTTTATTTACGATTAATCCTATATTAAGAAGAATTCTTGTATTATTTAATATTTGATTGAGTTGGGGGATTTAATTTTCTGAAAAATCGGTTAATATAATTATATAGGAATAATGTTACTGCTGGATTTTATGGGCAAAAAATTTGTATTTAAATTAATTTATACAGGACTTGTTTCTGTATTAATATGCCTTATGTCTACTGAAAAGTCAGTTGTTTTTGGGCAGAGCGTTTCTGCTGAAAACAAAGATATGACTATTTGCTTTAATAATCTTGAGTTTGAACAAATTGAAACGCCGTTAAAAGGCATTGCCCACAAAAAAGTTAAAAGATGGCTGAACGGAAAACCTGCAATCGTAAATATAATTACGGTTAACCCTCAGCTTGGCGATGTTGTCATTAAAGCAACTTATGGAGAATATTATTTACATAACGTTAAAAAAGTAAAAGATTTTGCGGCTGCTGAAAATGCAATAGCGGCAATAAACGCTTCATTCTTCAAACCTGATATAGGCGTTCCTTTAGGAGTTTCTATTATAGACGGAGAAATTATGACAGGACCGGTTTATAACAGGGTTGTACTGGGAATTGATGAAAAAAATGAATTTTTAATGGAAAAACCTGATATTTCAGGAGAAGTAATTATCGGCGAAAATTTAATATTAAGTTTGTACAACTTTAACCAGCCAGTATACAGCGGTTTTGGCTGTACGATTTTTACCGACAGATGGGGCGAAAAAACGCCGCATACTTCTACTGATTATTGCCATATTGTTATTGCAAACGGCAAAATACAGCTTGTCAAACAAAGCAGCGTTGCTATTCCCGATAACGGATATGTTATTGTTGCGCCAAGATGGCTGATAAAAGACCGGATGAACCATGATGACGCTGTCAGTTATTCAATGAGAATGGCTCCTGAAGGATGGTCAACCGTTAAATATGCGGTTGGCGGCGGTCCTTTTCTGGTGCGAAACGGTAAGATTTTTATAGATGATCAAAAATTTACTGATAAATTTCTTTGGACAAAAGAGCCAAGAACAGCTATAGGCTATTCAGAAGCCGGAACGCTTATTCTTGTTACTGTAGACGGCAGAAAAAAAGGGGTTTCAGAGGGAGCTACAATAACAGAACTTGCTCATTTAATGTGGGAACTTGGCGCATATAACGCAATGAACCTTGACGGAGGCTCTTCAACGCAAATGGTTTACAAGGGAGAATTAGTAAACATGCCTACAGTAAAAGGCGGAGGCAAGGTTACCAATGCGCTTGTAATCACTCCGGCATATAAAAAATAAGAAATTTATTTTGGGAGCGATATATCATATAAATAAATTAAGAAATCTTTCATATTATCAAATCGCAGCTTAGTTATTTGATTTTCTTTTTTAAACCGATCCTCCTGTCCTATCCCTATTGAAACCATGCCTGCTGTGTTCGCAGATTCTATTCCTGATGCGGCATCCTCCACCACAGCGCATTTTTCGCAACTTATTCCCAATTTATCAGCGACTTTTTGGAAAATTTCAGGATGGGGTTTGCTATAAACAATTTCTGTTCCATCTATTACAACATCAAAATAATTTTCAATTTCAAGCTTTTTTAATACTAATCGAGCATTTTTACTGCTTGAACCAACTGCCACCTTATATCCTCTGGATTTAAAAAAATCTATTACGTCTTTTGCTCCTTCAAGCAAGTTTTTTGGAGTTATAAAATAAAGATTTTCCACATAATAATTGTTTTTTCTTTCCATTAATTCTTTAAACTGCTCGTCAGTAAAAGTTTTTGTAAATCCGTATTTGTTTTTTGCGTCTTCAAGTATAATTTCAAGAGATTTTTGGCGGGAAACACCCCGTAATTTCTCAGAAGTTTCATTGTCAAAAGGGATTTTCTCCTCGTCAGCCATTTTTTTCCAGGCTTTTGTATGCAAATCCGAAGTGTCAGTAATAACGCCATCCAGGTCAAAAATAATCGCTTTTATATTTTTTAATGCAAATTTCATAAGAATGCCCATAAAAAGCTTTTTGGCAGATCAAGTTTTTATGAATATAATGTTAAATACAGAGTCTGTATATTAGACGCAGGGCGAATAAAAAATACGAATTAAATGAAAAAAAAAGTTGATATAGACAAAATTCTGGGAATTTTAGACGGCTATTATCCGCCGCAAATGATGGCGGAAATTTATACAGGCATGCCTTATAAAACTTTGGTTTCCTGCATCTTAAGCCTAAGAAACAGGGATGAAATTACTTTTCCGATCGCTGAAAAGCTTTTTGAAATAGCAGATACGCCTGAAAGCATAGCAAAAATGCCTTATGAAGAACTTTGCCGGATTGTAAAATCAATAAATTACTATAAAACCAAGGCAGATAATATTCAGCGGATATCCAGAATTCTTCTTGAAGAATATGACGGAAAAGTTCCTGATGATATTGATGAATTGCTTAAGTTCAGGGGCGTTGGCAGGAAAACCGCTAATATAGTTTTGTCTGTAGGGTATTTAAAGCCTGCTATTGCTGTTGACACTCACGTTCACAGGGTTTCAAACAGGCTTGGTTATGTTAAAACAAAAACCCCTGAAGAAACAGAATTTGAGCTTGTAAAAAAACTTCCTAAAAAATTATGGAGAGAAATCAACAGGGCATTTGTTCTTCATGGAAAAAACACCTGTAAGCCAATAAAACCGCTATGCAATTTATGTCCAATTATTGATTTTTGCAATCAGATTATACTATTACAGTAATTCATTAATTTTCAAGGTCATCCTGAGCTAAGCGAAGGATCTCATGGCATGAATACAACTAATTAACTCGAATTGCTAATTAGTCGAAACGCTGAAATAGATTGAAATTTTATTTTAATTTTTTATGCGGCTCGCAGGCAAAGCCTGCGAGCCGCATGCCCTTAAAACGGCGTAGCGGCTGGCTTCGCCAGCCGCTACGCCAAATATAAAATTATTTATTTAAAAACTCAAGTTATACCAATCCAAATAAGTTTTCGTTAATTTGCTAAAAAGCTAATATCTATAGCCCGCGCCGCCCTGCGGGCGGCGCGGGCTGAGTAAGGGTGTAGCCGGTGTTTTGCCTTCGGAGCATGAATGAGTTAAAACTCCCGCTTGCGCAACAAAACACCGGCTAATTAAGGATTTTTAAAAACCATCTTTTTTATTTACCGATTTATTTTATTGATTGGTATAAGAATTTTTTAACCTTATATGGCAATTTTGCCATATAATAATGTATAATAAAATTAAATTAAATATGGAGGAAGTTTTTATGGATTGGAAAAAAGAATTAAAACCGCTTATCGCAATAATTTCAGTATTTTTACTGTTCTTTTTTCTCCCTGTAGGGAGCGCAAGATTTGACAATGCCGTAATGGAATCGCTCCATTTAGCTAAATGGTACGCGCAGGAACACGTTTTATTATGTCTTGTTCCCGCATTTTTCATAGCAGGCGCAATAGCAGTCTTTATCAGTCAGAATTCTGTTATGAAATATCTTGGAGCTAAAGCGAATAAAGCTCTTGCTTATGGCGTAGCCGCATTTTCAGGAACAATTCTTGCGGTTTGCTCGTGCACAATTTTACCTTTATTTGCGGGAATTTATAAAATGGGAGCAGGATTAGGTCCGGCATGCGCTTTTCTTTACTCGGGACCTGCAATAAATATTCTTGCAATTATTCTTACTGCAAGAATTCTGGGCTTTGAATTGGGAATCGCAAGAGCGCTAGGCGCAATTGTATTCAGTATCGTCATAGGACTTGCGATGCATCTTATTTACAGAAAAGAGGAAAGCGATAAAGCTATATCTCAGGCGATGTTGCCGGAACCTGAAGTAACAAGACCTTTGTGGCAGAATGCGGCATTTTTTCTTATAATGGTTGCGATCCTTGTTTTCGCCAACTGGGGCAACCCTAAGACCAGCGAGGGTTTATTTGCGGCTGTGTTTGAATCAAAATGGATTATTACTTCTGTATTTGCGGCATTATTTGCTTTTATGCTTCCTGATTTTGTTAAAAATAAAGAAGAAAGCAATCAATGGTTAAGCGTTACATGGGGATTTGCCAAGCAGATAATGCCTTTATTGTTATTTGGCGTCTTAATCTCAGGCTTACTGCTTGGAAGACCTGGCAATGAGGGTGTGATTCCTTCTGCGTGGATAACAATGCTGGTGGGAGATAATTCAATTTTATCAAACTTCGTTGCTTCATTTGTGGGAGCGTTTATGTATTTTGCAACGCTTACAGAAGTGCCGATATTGCAAGGTTTAATCGGCAGCGGAATGGCAAAAGGACCTGCGCTTGCCCTGCTTCTTGCGGGACCAGCTCTTTCGCTTCCAAATATGCTTGTGATAAGAAGCGTTATGGGAACGCAAAAAACCGTTATATTTGTTTCTCTGGTAATTTTAATGGCAACATTAACAGGATATGTATATGGAACATTTTTTTAAAAAAAGAAGCGCTCTTTTGATTGTAATACCAAGCTGCAATCAATTTAGCATCAAATAAATAATGCTTGATTAAATGCAAATCGCTATAACTTAATATTATAATGAATTAGGAGGATAAAATGAAAAAAATACAGATTTTAGGGACAGGTTGTCCAAAATGCGAAAAACTAGCCCAGGCGGCAGAAGAAGCGGCTAAACAGTTGGGGCTTGAATATGAACTTATAAAGATTAAAGATATTACAGAAATCATGAACTTTGGCGTCATGATGACGCCTGCCCTTGCTGTTGACGGTCAGGTGAAAGTTTCAGGAAAAGCGCCGTCAATTGAAGAAATCAAAGCTCTTTTATAAATTGAAATTTTCATAAAATTTGATTGGGATTTGGCGTAGGGGCGAAGCCCCTACGCACAGACTCCTCCCCCCTTTGAAGGGGAGCAGGGGGGGTAGATATAAACAATAAAATTCATTTGTTTTTAAGAAGTACCCTAAAGCTAAAGTTAACGAAATTAAGAAAGAGGTATTAAAATGTTTAACAAAAAATTATTCCTGGCAGGAATTTTGCTTATTCCCGCATTATTTTTATGTGGGTTTAAATTTAATTATCCATGGGCAAAAGCAGAAAAAAATATTGCGCCGGTAAAAACTGTTGTTCAGAAACAAAATGGGGTTACTGTATACTATTTCTACGCAAAACCAAGATGCGCAAGTTGTGAAAAGATTGAAAGCTACACAAAAGAAGCTGTAAGCTCGTTAAATAACCCTAACGTAGAATTTAAAATGGTTGATCTGAATAAACCCGAAAACAAACATTATTATAAAGATTACGGGCTTTATACAAAATCCGTTGTCTTATCAAAAGTTAAAGACGGAAAAGAAATTAAATCCAAAAATCTGGATAAAATCTGGACAAAATTAGGAACTGATAAAGAATTCAAAAAATATATTACTGAAGAAATCAACAAAATCAAGGAGTAATCAAGATGTTACTGGCAATGTTTTCAGCCTTGTGGCTGGGCATATTAACTTCAATCAGCCCATGCCCGCTTGCAACAAATATAGCCGCTGTTTCATATATAGGCAAAAACTTTTCCTGCCCGTATAAAACAGTATTTTCAGGGATTTTATACACATTTGGCAGGGCATTAAGTTATGCGCTTGTCGGAATGCTAATTGTGGCGGGGCTTTTATCGGTTCCATCCGTGGCGAACTTTCTTCAGGAATACATGGGCATAATTCTTGGTCCTGTTTTAATTATAGTGGGAATAATCCTGCTTGGAGTTATTAAATTAAGTTTTTCCGCCGGAATTACAGGGGGAAACCTTCAGGATAAAGCTTCAAGGTTTGGGATAATAGGGTCAATGTTGCTTGGAATACTTTTTGCCCTTTCATTTTGCCCAATTTCAGCGGCTCTTTTCTTTGGAAGCCTTATTTCCCTGTCGCTTGAGCATAATTCCAGAATAACTTTACCTCTTTTATACGGAATCGGAACAGGTCTTCCGGTAATTTTATTTGCATTTATCATTGCATTCAGTATGAATTCAGTTAGTAAAGCTTACAATAAGCTTGTAAAATTTGAGTTCTGGATGAGAAAAATTACCGGAGGAGTCTTTATTCTTGCGGGAATCTTTTATATCGCAACGCATATCTTTGGTTTATAAATATAGAGAAACGAGAATGAAGCGAATTAGATTATTATTACTTATAATTTTGCTTTCAGTATTAATCAGCTCCTGTAATATTAATAGAAATAGTATTTCAGAATGGTATTACCCTGATTGGGCGGTTAATGCAAGGTATAATCAATCAATAAAAGTCATGGATACCGAAAGCGCATTAGGCAGGTATGCCTTAAAGACAAAAGAAATAACTCTTAAAGACCTCGCTCTTATTCATGGTCATTTATGCGATGGGCTTGTGATTTCTTATATTCAGATAAAAGCGGTTCTTGAAAAGCTTTTTCCTGATGGAATTGTTGACAGAACCGATTTAAGAGCTGTTTCAAAGAATGGTCCCTGCTGGGTTGACGCTATATCAACGCTAACAGGAACGAGAACCAACTTTGGAACATTAAGCATCCAGCCTGAAATCGGCGATGGATTTATAATCCAAAGAATCTCAACAGGTGAATCGTATAGCGTTCATTTGAAAAATGGGTTATTTCCAAAAGAACTGACCGAACTTGAAAATAAAATACGCAAAGCCGGAGCAGAAAAGACCGGTGTAAATCCTGAAGATATTGATAAAGTTGAAAAAATGGCTAATAATTTAAGCAGAAAACTTTTAAATAGCATGCCGGAAGAAATTCTTGATATTAAAAAGATTGATAAGTATAAGTTTGAATTTAAATTTGAAACAGCCAAGCGTGGGGATATTATAAATAAAGATGTTTCTCGATAAATTTTATACTATGCCAATCTATACTATGCCGCCTGACGTTTCAAGTAAAAAACAAAAATTCATTTAAGCTATAATATATTTATAAATTATGGAAAAAAATATTTCAATTAATGAATCTTTAAAACTTCTCCCCGATGCGCCAGGGGTTTATCTTATGTATAACAATAAAAATGAAGTTATTTACATAGGAAAAGCTAAATATTTAAACAAACGTGTGAAAAGCTATTTCACAAAACGTCATGATTCGCCCAAATTAACGGTTATGGTTCCCCAAATACAAAGATTTGAATTTATAATTACGGATTCAGAAATTGAGGCGTTAATACTTGAATCCCAGCTTATAAAAAAGCATAAACCGCAATATAACGTGCTTTTAAAAGATGATAAAAGATTCCCCTGGTTTTTAATAACCGACGAGGAATATTCCCGCATTATCATTACAAGAAAAGCGGATAAAAAAGTTCAAAAAGGTAAATATTTCGGACCTTATACAGATTCAAGGGCGATGTATTCAACACTGGAGCTTATTAAAAACATTTTTCCTCTTAAACAATGCAAAACACCAAGGTTTAAAGACCGCCCATGCATGTATTATCAGATCGGCAAATGTCTTGCGCCATGCCAGAAGTTTGTATCGCCCGAAGATTATAATAAAACAGTAAAACTTGTTGAATTATTTCTTTCAGGCAAACAAAACAAACTGATGGAAGAACTTAAAACCCGCATGGAGGTTTTGGCGGAGAAACAGGAATATGAAAAAGCCGCAAGATACAGGGACAGCTATTTTGACGTTATGAAAGCCGTTACAAGACAAAAAGTGATCTCCGAGAATACCACGCTTAATCAGGATATTATCGTATACCAAAATGACGATTTGTTAATGGCTATTGCTCTTTTAAAAATCAGAGAGGGACGTTTGATAGCAAAAGAAGATTTTGATATTAAGCTTAACCGTATCCATTCGCCTTATGAAGCTTTTATTGCTTTTATACAAGAATATTACCAGCTTATAGACGGTTCAGAAATCTCTAAAGAGTTGCTGGTAGATATTGAAATGGAAAAAAATGATGAAGAAATTATAACTGAATGGCTTTCAGCGAAAAGAGGCAGTAAAGTAATTGTAATTAATCCAAAACTTCAGAAAAAATTTGAACTGGTTGAAATGGCGAAAAAAAATGTCCAGGCATCGTTTGAAAACTTTAAGCTCATTGAAATTAACAATCTTCAGAACGACTGGAACGACATCGGCGCTTATATTCAGGAAAAGCTGGAATTGCCGGAATTTCCAAACAGGATCGAATGTTTTGACATTTCACATATTCAGGGCACAAATACCGTCGCAAGTATGGTTGTGTTTATCAACGGCAAGCCTTATAAGTCTGACTACAGAAAATTCAAAATAAGAACGGTTATAGAAGGACACACAGACGATTTTGCCAGCATGAAAGAGGTAATTAAAAGAAGATATCAATATATTTTAAAAACAAAGGTTGCGGAAAACGATAAAAAGATTCCGGATTTAATTATAGTTGACGGAGGAAAAGGACAGCTTTCCGCCGCAATAGAGGTTCTTGACGAATTAGGCTTAAATGAGCTGTCAATTGTTTCATTGGCGAAAAAATTTGAAGAAATATATCTTCCCGGAAAATCAACGCCTGTAATTTTTCCTGAAGGCTCAAAAGCGCTTTTCCTTTTTCAACAGATAAGGGATGAGGCGCACAGATTTGCGATAAATTATCATCGAAAATTAAGAGAAAAAACTTCTATAAAATCCATGCTTGATGAGATATCCGGCTTGGAAATTTCCCGTAAAAAACTTCTTTTCGAACATTTTGGGGACTTAGAGGGAATAATGAACGCCAATAAATCCGAGCTAGCAAGGATTATAGGCAAATACAGGGGTTATAAACTTTATAAGCATTTGCATAAAGATAGCTAGGTTTTGTAAAATTAATTTTGTCGTCATGTAGAGCTAAAAAAATGTCATGTTGAGCGTAGCGAAATATCTTGTGGCTTATATACAACAAGATTCTTCGGGCAGAGCGCTCAGAATGACGATTAAAAAAATTAATTAACTTGAATTGCTAATTAGTCGAAACGCTGAAATAGCTTAAGATTTTATTTTAATTTTTATGCAGCTCGCAGGCAAAGCCTGCGAGCTGCATGTCCTTAAACTGGCGTAGCGGCTGGCTTCGCCAGCCGCTACGCCAAATATAAAATTATTTATTTAGCAACTCAAGTTAATTAGCAATTCGAGTTAGTTAAGACCAAGTTATTTTAAGCAAGCAAACTTTTAACTTAAGCGGAGAAATTAAATATTATACAGCAACTGTAACTTTTACAGCGCCTTGTCCTGATAGTTGAATTTTATCTGTTTTGTCAGATGTTACAAACATTATTTCAATTTGTTTTTCAAGTTTGTCTGTAGAGTTTGATATACTATTCTCAATTATGTTCTTTATCTTACAACTATTCAAAGCCTGACCTCCAATTTATACAGGGGTAGAAGATATTAAAATCTTACTTTACTATATACTATATACCATTTAAAAATTTTTACAACCCTAAATTTACAATATTGTTGAAATTTTGGTAAAAAAGTTTAAAAAGTTAACATATATATCAATCAAAAATAAGTTTTCGTTAATTGAATAAAACGCTGATATTTACAGCCAGCGCTGTTTGAGTAAGGGTATTACGGGCGTTTTTCCAAAAAAAAACCTCCTGTTAAATTAATAATAGGAGGTTTTTTCTTTGTTAAATTAATTTGTTGATCTTTTAATTAAGCGTTAGCTCCGTTAAAAAATCTTTTTAAGAAGTTGAATCTTCCTGTTGTTGCAAGTCCGCCTGTTAACCAGTACAGTAAAGCTGTTGGCTCAGGAACTGGTTGAGGTTGATTTTGATTATCTGTGATAATTAAGTTTGCAGCATAAGCAAGTGTATTATTGCCTAATGTTTCTAATGAATAGAACTGACCATTGATAAATTCATTTGATACAAGCGCGTCATCGATATTTGTGTAAGGCTGAACTAACAGATATACATAGTTATCAATAATATTAACACTGCTTAAGTTCCAGAGCATAAATTGTTCAGCCGCAATAGCAGTATAAGGTGACGGGGAAGCAGGAGGAGCGCCAACTCCATAATCACCGATAGCTGAACCTAATGGATCTAAACCAGTTGTAGGATAATCTGCGTTTGAATTTTCATCAACCGCTATTGTTGATGCTAATGAATTCCAAGCTCCAGAGTTATAAACTTTGAAACCGCTTTCATTGTTTTGTGGAACTTCTTGTAATGTTACGCCTGTTCCTGTTGTCGCTAATCTTAACTGTACAGTTGTCAGTGGGTTTGTAAGCAAACTAATGTAAGAACTTACATCAAATTTGAAATAAGGTAATTTTTTGTTTACAAGTGTGCTTGATGCACCATCTGAATACTCTCTTTGTTGACCGATTTGAATGCCGGTATCTTTTAAAACCCAGTCATCATCCGGTACATCTAATGTTCTTTCATAATAGAAATCCTGCATTGTAGGAATTTCTATTACTGTTGCCGCTGTTGCCGCTCCATTTCCTATTGAAAGCGCAATCAAAGCAGACAATAATGTTGCTTTTAAAGTTTTTAAATTCATTTTTGCCTCCGATCCTTCTAGTATTAAATTTCTCTTCTTAAATTAAATTCTAAAAATACTTTATTACTTTATTACTTAAGTTCTTAACTGATTATATAAATAAAATTTTTTTTTACAAGCATAATTTTATATCTAATTTGTATATAAACTTGAATACATTTAATAAGAGCGTTTAAGCAGGATTAAAATCCGCGAACAGAATGCGTTTTGAGTATTCGCATATCTGTTTTAGATACTTATTTAATATTTAAACAAATCCTTGATTATATACTTTTTGCATATTGTCTGAAAAATTCTTCACGATCATTTTCATGGCATGTTAAAAGATTGGAAAGAATAAAATCAAGTCTGGACTTGAATAAATCCTTATCAAATTTTTTGGCATGCTCTATTATGAAATTTTTATTCCAGTTTGTATTTTCTGTTTTAACAATCGCTTCATTAAGCGATTCAAGGGTTTGCTCTTCAAATAAAATGCCTGTTTCATTGTTTATCACAATATCGCATGCCCCGCCCTTGTTAAAGGCTATTACAGGCTTTCCGGCTGATTGAGCTTCCGCCATGACAATTCCAAAGTCTTCTTTTCCAGGGAAAATAAAGCCCTTACAATTATTCATATACTTAATAACGTCTTCATTGCTTACTCGTCCAAGTAATTCAACGTTTTTATGTGCTTTTGCTTTTAATTTAATGTATTCAGGTCCATTACCAGCGATTATTAACCTTTTGCCCGAAGCGTTAAAGGCGTCTACTGCTAGCTCATATCCTTTATAAGCAACAAGCCTGCCAAGCATGAAATAATAGTCATCCTCGCCTTCATAACTGAATTTATTGGTGTCAACCGGCGGATGTAAAACGTATGACTCTCTTCCATAGAATTTTTTGATTCTTGAGGCTGTATAGCGTGAATTTGCAAGGTAAAAATCTACTCTTTGGGCGCTTGTAACATCCCACATTCTTATATATTGAGAAATTAAAGCTACAAGTACTCTTTTAAAGTTGTTAAAGCCGTTTAAATCAGAATATGTCCAGAATAAATCCCAAATATACCGCGCCGGAGAGTGGCAATAGGAAACATGCGCCGCATCAGGTCTTGGAATGATGCCTTTAGCAACAGAATGATGCGAAGAAAAAATCAGATCATACTCCTGAAGGTTTAATAACTCCATAGCCAGCGGCATTAAAGGGAAATAAGCCTTATAATGTTTTTTCGCAAAAGGAAGATCTTGTATTAAAGAAGGTTTAAATTTTATGTATTTATATTGCTCGGGAATAATTTCAGGGTTATAAATCGTCGTATATACAGGAGCTTCGGGGAATAATTCGGTTGCGCAGAATAAAATACTCTCTGCGCCGCCTATTCCGCCGCAAACCTGGTCTGAAACAATTGCAAGTTTTTTATTATTCATAATCACCTTATTTATTTAAAATACTTTACATATTGTTATATTTATATCTTAAAAAGTGAATTTTGTAAATAAAATATGCGGGTTAGCCTTAATTACCAATGAAATTAAAAAACTATTTTGCTAAAATCCGCAATATGCAAGAATTTTCGATTAAGAAAACCTAATAGATTAAGCCTATTCTGCTTAACAGCCTCATCTTTATCCATAACAAGAACTTTATCGAAAAAGGTTTCTATAAAAGGAATAAGTTCTTCCAGGTTGTTAATAAGACAGGAATAATCGTTTTCTTCAGATATAGTTTTGGCTTTTTTCCATAAATTAATTTCTGCGTCTTCTTTTAACAGGGCTTCATCAGGTATTTCAAGGGTTTTTTGTCCTTTTATAATACGTTGAATCCTATTTGCTGATTCATGAAAAGCCTTATAAGAATCTTTTTTAATAAGCTCTGAAATTATTTCCGCTCTTTTTACCGCATCCTGGATATTTAAAAGCGGATCTTTCGCTGCAAGAACAGCGTCAACGACATCATATTTATATTTTTCGTTCAACAAAATTCTAAACCGTTGAGAAATAAACTCTTTAATATTTTTAACAAGGTTTTGAGCGTTTTCAGACTTTACCGGCTGGGTTAAGACCGCTTTATCAATCAGATTTGAAAGATTAATATTTAAATTTTTCTCTATAATTGTTTTAATGATCCCCAGAGCGGCTCTTCTAAGCCCAAGAGGATCAGCAGAGCCGGTAGGAGCTTTCCCTAGAGCAAATACTCCGCATATAGTGTCTATTTTGTCCGCAATTCCGACAATCTGACCTATTATGGAGCCAGCAATTGTTCCATCAGCGGATATAGGCATATAATGTTCTTTTATTCCTGTTGCAACAAGCTTATCTTCATTTGATAAAACCGCATAATCCATGCCTATTATGCCTTGAAGCTCCGTAAACTCTCTTACAAGGTTAGTCACAAGGTCAGCTTTGCATAGATAAGCTGTTCTTTGAATTTTTTGTTTTAAATCCTCGCTTAAGCTTAGTTCAATTGCTATAAAAGCAGATATATTTTGAATTCTGTGCATTTTGTCATAAACTGACCCTAGCCCTTTCTGGAAAGTAACGCCTTTTAGCTCTTCAACTTTTGATTCAAGAGTTTTTTTTGTATCTTCTTTATAGAAAAATATTGCGTCGTCAAGTCGGGCTTTTACGACTTTTTCATTGCCTTTTCGGATATTTTCAACGTTTGTTTCATCATGGTTAGCGATTGTTATAAAATAGTTTAAAAGCTTTCCCTGATGGCTATAAACAGGAAAATATCTCTGATGATATGCCAGCACAGAAACAATAACATCCTGAGTAACTTCAAGATACTTCTCATCAAAGTTTCCAATTACAGGAGTAGACCATTCAACAAGATTGGTAACTTCATGCAGCAATTCGTCATTAATTTTAGCAACTCCACCTTTGGAATTTGCCGCTTCATGAATTTGTTTTTCTATTTCTTTAATTCTTTTTTCGCTATCTGCAACGACTTTTACTGTATACAAATCGTCCAGATAAGTGTCAGAATTTTGAATTTCAACTCGTGTTTTATCTGAAAACCTGTGTCCCCAAGATTCTTTACCTGATTCTATATTTTCAATGTTTATTTTAACTTCTTTATTGTCAAGAAGAGAAACCATCCACCTTATGGGGCGTGAAAATTTAATGTCCAAATCGCCCCATCTCATAAAATGAGAGCCCTGAAGCTTAAGGACAAGTTCCGGCACAATCTGTTTTAAAACCTCTTCAGCCGGCTTACCGGTTTCTTTTACGCTAGCCCAAAGGTATTCAACATTATCTATTGTTTTTTTTGTTAAAATTTCAGGATTTATGCCCTGTTTTTTAGCAAACCCAAAACCTGCCGGAGTAAGGTTATTATTTTCATCAAAGGCTATTTTTGCAGGGGGTCCCTTTATTTCTCTAACAAGATCAGGCTGTAGTTCTGACAGATTCTCTATTATCACGCATAATCTTCTTGGCGTTCCATAAGTTTTTATGTTTTTAAATTCCAGCCTTTTTTCTTTCAGGCAGGCTGAAAAAGATTCTTTAAGCTGCTCAAGCGCAGATGTAATAAATTTATAAGGAAGTTCTTCCGTTCCAATTTCAAGTAAATATTTAACCACAATCCTTACCTTTGTTTATTCTTTGAACAATTTAATAATTATACTGTAAATTTACACTAATCAAAATAAGTTTTCGTTAATTTGTTAAAAAGCTGATATCTATAAAAATCGCCTTTTTATTTACCGATATTTACCAGAAATTTAGCAAAAGACCAAATTGCCTAAACGGTCGGCAGAATCGTGAGTTGAGTATATTAAATCCTGTATAACTCTTTTGGTTTTTCCAATACAAGTTTTTACGTCTTGCTCAATTGTAGTCAGAAAGCCATAAACGATACAAATCAAACCTATTCTATTTCAGCTGAATTTTTGAAATAGTTGAAGAAATAGGTTAAACCTTTATTAGAGGAAGTTCAAAACTCAAAATAGAGGTCTAACAATATTATGAATACAATTGTATTATTTATCAAACAGATACTGACATTAGGGAATTTCAAAATAACAGATATTCCAAGAAAAGCATATCAGGAGTTGAT
>JAKLDH010000031.1 GCA_022703625.1 Cyanobacteriota bacterium
CTTTTTGAACGCAAAAAGAAAAGAAAACGAAGCAAAAGAAAAGAAAAACTGAACCCCAAGGGGACAAGACTGTCAGGGGCAAGCCCCCGAACCCCCTTGCTTAAAAATGTCCGCTTTTTGTTTTTTCTTCGCTTTTTACATAAAAAATATTATCGGTCTATTTTTTAAAAATTTTGCTTATTAAATTAAAGATTTCTGAGTTGAAAAAGATTCTTTTTTTACTGTTTCAACAATTGATCTGACAGTTGCGATCATTTCAATTTCTGAGCCAAGCTTGTTTACGCATGAACCGACGCCAATTGCGCTTGCTCCTGCAGCAAAAGCCATAGAAGCTGTCGTTGATGTAATTCCGCTGGCTGTCATTACAGGAATTTCAATGTTTTTACAAAGCTCAACAGTGTTAGAAATTGATACAACCGCTTTTTCCATTAACCCCCTTGCTCCTGGAGATTTTGCCTGAACAGTTGCCGCTCCTTCTGTTTGTATAAGATCAACGCCCATTTCTTCAAGTTTTTGAGCAAGTTTGATTTGTTCAGAAATTTCTATATGACCGGGAACAGTAACGCAAATCATTATTTCATTACCGACAAGTTCAATAGTTTTTTCGGTAATTTTTAAAACTTCTTCAGCGGTTATTCTTTGTCCTTTTTTGTAATAAGCGTCAAAATTGCCGATTTCAAGAACATCAGCTCCGTTTTCTTTTGCCGCTAAAAGTTTTTCCGGTTCTGTTGAAGAAACAAAAACAGCAAGATCAGTGTTTTCTTTTGCAAGTTTAATTATATCTTCTCTTGCCGCAACGTCTATAGCGTCAGCTCCGCCTTTATTTGCGGCTATAATTACTTTTAAGATATTTTTAACGTCATAATTATCAATACCGGCAATTATTTTAACGCAATTTTTTTCTTTAAGACTTTTAATTAAATTTTTGACAGGATTCATTATTCAAATACCTCTTAATTTACTAAATAAAAACAAAATTTATTATAACATTGTCTATATTTTACGGCTATAGTGATCTTAAAAAGCGGGGTAAAAGAAAAAGATGATTTTTGTAAATCCTTAATTAGCTGGCGTTTCGGCGAAGCCGAAACGCCAGCTATACCCTTGCCAAGCCCCAATCAAATTTCATGAAAATTTTAAAAAATTGAGTTTTTAGAGGCGCCCTTTTATTAGAAGAATTGAAAAATAGAACTTTTTAGCAATTTAAAATATTGTTTTTAAAAAATAAAAGTTAAATAAAAGTTATATTGTAAAAGAAAAATTTAAATGTTAGTCTTTATAAAAATAACAATTATTTATAATATAAAAAATAATTTTTTTTTAAAACTTTAGTGAATTTATATAAAAATTTTTTATATCATTTTAAAAAATAATCTAATTAATCGTTATAGTTATTAAAAATGTTTACTTTATTTTATAAATAGTATTAAATTAAAAAAGTATGTTAAAACTTTTTTAACATACTTTTGGATAGGCGGCTATGTTGAGAATGTTAAGAATATAGTGTTCAGGAGGGCAGTTTTTTGAACCAGAAAATAATAATAGAGGGTGGAAGAAAATTAAAAGGAGAGGTAACGATAAGCGGCGCCAAAAATGCAGCGTTAAAATTAATGGCAGCAGCGCTTATTCTTGATGATACCTGTGAAATATATAATGTTCCCGAACTTACAGACGTTTCAACAATGGCGAAACTTCTTCAAACACTCGGAGCTAAAGTTGATTATGATAAAAATGAAAAAAAGATAACAATTAATTCTGAAAATATAGATAATGTAGAAGCCCACTATGATTTTGTAAGCAAAATGAGGGCTTCTTTTATTGTATTGGGCTCTTTGCTCGGCAGGTTTCATGAAGCAAAAGTTGCTCTTCCGGGAGGATGTTCAATCGGTGAAAGAAGAATTGATCTTCATATAAAAGGATTGGAATCCCTCGGAGCGCAAATTAAAATAGAAGGCGGATATGTTATTGCAAAGGCTAAAAAGCTGACCGGAGCAAAAATTTATCTTGACAGACCAAGCGTAGGAGCTACAGAAAACATATTATTAGCGGCTGTTCTTGCTGAAGGGTCTACGGTATTAAGTAATGCCGCTCAGGAGCCTGAAATTATTGATTTGGCAAATTTCCTTAACGCAATGGGCGCTGATATCTCAGGAGCAGGAACTTCTGAAATAATAATTAACGGCGTAAGACAAAAAGACTTAAAGCCTTTATCGTATACTACAATCCCTGACAGAATCGAAGCCGGCACATATATAAGCGCAATTATGGCAACCAGAGGAAAAGCAATTATAAGAAATATTTTCCCGAATCATTTAAGCGCTGTTATAAGCAAAGTTATAGAAATGGGCGGAAAAATATCGGTGCTTGATCCTTTTAGCATTGAAGTGGCTTGCAACGGAAAGCCAAATGCGGTAAATATTGTAACGCAGCCGTATCCCGGATTCCCTACAGATTTACAGTCCCCGTTTATTTCTGCTCTTGCGGTAGCTGAAGGCGTAAGTATCGTTACCGAGAATCTTTATGAAAACAGATTCAGACAAATGGGCGAATTAACAAGAATGGGAGCGGATGTTCAGCAGGAATCAAATAAAGCGATCATTAAAGGCGTTAGAAGCTTAACCGGAGCTCAACTTATAGCTCCTGACCTTAGAGCAGGAGTTGCTCTTATTATTGCCGGACTTTGCGCTGACGGAGTTTCTGAAATCACAGATATTCATCATGTTGACAGGGGCTATGAAAAAATAATAGAAAAGTTTTCAGCTCTTGGCGCAAATATAAAAAGAGTAGATTCAGAAGACAATAATATTGACGCTATGATTAACAATATGGATGAAACAATTTTTTAAGAATACTCTTAAGCAAAAGAAATTGTTATACCAATCATTAAAAGAAACCGGTAAATAAAAAAGATGGTTTTTGTAAATCCTTAATTAGCGGGTGTTTCGGCGAAGCCGAAACACCCGCTATCCCCTTACTAAGCCCGCGCCGCCACACGGGGCGGCGCGGGCTGTAGATATCAGCTTTTTAACAAATTAACGAAAACTTCTTTGGATTGGTATAATTGGTTAAAAAGCCGGCATTAAAAAAGTATCTGATTTTTATATTTGGTTTTTATATAATATTCAGGATCATTTTCAGGCATTTTCCAGTCGGATTTTTGTGTGGAAGCGGGCAAAAATACTCCTGCGTTCTTTTCTTCAAACACAAGCCGCCAATCAGGTTTTGATTTCAATTTTTCATACGCCATGGTATCTTTTTGTAAAATAAAAATATCATGATGATATTTATTAAAAACAGTTTCATTAAATTTTTTTGTAACGGTAAATTCAGAAACTTCAAGATAAGACTCTATTTTATAAACCTCTTCAAACCTTCCGTCAATGTTTATAAGATTTTGCGGAAAAAGTTTCCACATGGCATAACTCCCCCAGTTAAACGGAATAAAAAGATTACCTGAAATATTGTTTTTTTTGATAAATTCTATTGATTTTACAGGATAATCATCCATTTTTACTGTTATTTGCAACGATGAGAGTATATAAACAGAAGCGCTTATTAAAAATAAATATACGCTGTAATCTTTAGTTACGGATATTTTTTTCAAAGTTTCTTCCTGAAAAATTTTGGAAAATTTATTTTCAAGCTTACCTATTGTAGCGTCAAGAAAAGCTGTAAAATGTTGATAAGAATAGCTTGCGGCAATAATTGCAAAAAAAGCGACATGCCTTTCATGTTTTATTGCAAGGAAAAAAGTAATCGTTAAAGCCACAATTTCAACTTTATCAATGGTTATTTTTCTAAAAAGCCTATAGCCGTAACCAGAAAACAAAATTAATATCAGCGCTTTGAATCCAAGTCCCTTATAAAAACTTTCAAAAGGGTTAAAGGCTTTCCATTCGCTTATATATGGTCTATGCATCGTTGCGGCTTCAAATATATAAGACCAGTATTTAAATCCGTAAGGATTTATCAGCGTTACAGGAATGATTAAAGCAAAAATCAGAAAATATTTTGAAATATTTCTTTTATTTAAATAATCTCCGACAAGATAAAATCCCACAAGACCTATCCCTGCAAGAAAACCGCCATGCATATTAGCCCATAAAAGCATTGTCGCAGGGAAAATCCATATAAATTTGAGTTCTCCTCTTTTTATTCTTTCTAAGAGGTATATCCATAAAGTAAAAAACAAATATGTAAAAACCTGACATCTTAAAGGAGAGCTAAATCCCGCATGAATTGCTATTAAAACTATTAAATAATAGCTTATTCTATATTTGTTTTCAGTATTTATAAGGTGATTAATTTTATAAATAAGAAATAAAATCGAAAAAACGAGCAGTATTTGAAGGGTTATCAGTCCATAATCCCCGAAAAAATTAGTTATAGTATAAAAAATTATGCCGGAAAGCCATTCATGGTCAACCCACATTTCGTTTCTAGGCAAATAAGAAAAAATATCGTTATATACAACCCATCCTGTCTGAGAAAAAATCTTTCCAACAGCCATACGATGCCATAAATCAGGATCAGCGTCATTTTTTATAATTAATAAAACTCCTGAAAACAAAATAAGGGTTAGAAAAAAAACAGATTTTTTAAATATTTCAACTAGTTTAATTCCAACCATAATTATTCCTGAATCAAGAAATTATTTTTATATGAAAAATTATACAGCAGTATTAAGGAAATAATAAAAAGTTTTTAAGCAAAAATTTTTAAAAAATAGATCGATAATATTTTTTATATAATTTTAAAAAATTTCTGCTCCTACTATTTTATTTCTACCTGTATTTTTAGCTTCGTAAAGGGAATTGTCAGCTATTTCTTCCATTTTTATAAATGTATTTTCAAATAAACTTCTAAACTTTGTTGAAGGCTCTTTTTTATATAGTTCCTTAGCGTCTTTTACCTCATTTGTCGGGTTAAATGATGAATAACCGATACTAACAGTTAATGCTCTTTTTAATTTGTTTGTTTCAAGCAATTTTAATGTTTGTGTTTCAATATTATTTCTTATGTCTTCAGCTATTTCTTGTGTTTCCTGAAGAGTTCTGTTTGGCAATAAAGCTATTAACTCTTCTCCGCCTACTCTATAGGCTTTACCGTTTTCTCCCAGTGTTTCTTTTACAATCCGTCCGAATTCTGCCAAAGCCACATCACCTTCAGGATGCCCAAATGTATCATTATATGATTTGAATTTATCTAAATCAAAAGAAATTAAAGAAATTGGCTGTTGTTTTTGACATGAATCAATAAATAAGTCTATCCGGTCTTTCTGATAAGCTCTTTTATTTAATAAGCCTGTTAACGTATCATTATAAATTAATTTTTCCGTTATATTTGTGAAATTTCTTATTCTTTGAGTTAATATCGTTTCTGCGGCAACAGGAGTTAATGTTTGATAACTAATTTGCGCGGGTTTTTCATTTGTTTCTATGCCAAGTTGTTTTTCAGCTCGATCAAATTCCTTGTTTAAAGCAAGTGTTATTTTTCCTGCGTCTGTTGTTTGATTTGAGCTAAAACGCAAAAGTTTTAAATCAGGTTTGTTGTGAATGGTAATATTAGGGTTTCTTAAAGCAGCCAGGCTATTTGTCATATTTTTTTACCTTTTAAATTTTATTTAAATTTTTTCTGCTTACTTAAAGCATTCTGAATATAAAAAATTGCGTTTTTAAAATAAGGAATCTTATAGAGTGCATCTATATCAATCAAAATAAGTTTTCGTTAATTTGTTAAAAAGCTAATATCTATAGCCCGCGCCGCCCGCAGGGCGGCGCGGGCTGAGTAAGGGTATAGCTGTCGTTTCGGCGAAGCCGAAACGACAGCTAAGTAACAGACAAAAAATTTTCAGCTCTTATTAAATTTTGCCTCACTCGCTTCGCTCGTTCGGCAAACAAACAACAAAAGCCCCTTCCCTTCAAAGGGAAGGGGTTGGGGTTGGGTAGATAAAAACCTGAAAACTTTTTATTACCTGCTTAATTAACTCGAATTGCTAATTAGTCGAAACGCTGAAATAGATTGAAATTTTATTTTAATTTTTTATGCGGCTCGCAGGCTTTGCCTGCGAGCCGCATGCCCTTAAAACGGCGTAGCGGCTGGCTTCGCCAGCCGCTACGCCAAATATAAAATTATTTATTTAGCAATTCAAGTTAATTAGTGATTTATCAAAAAATATTATCGTCTATATTTGGCTAAACGATCGGCAAAATTGTTATAAACCGGTGTATTTTCAACAGAAATATCTATTTTAACGGGAATATTTTTAATATAACTGTCATTTTGCTCACCCTGTCTTGCTTTATAGATTTCTTTTGTGTTTTTTATGTTAAACCACGGTAAAAACCAGCCGAGAATTCCCGCAGTCAACGCAATACATCCTGCTTCCGTTAAGCTTTTCTGATGAACAGCCTGTTTTAAAAGCTTGTTTTCTTTGCCAAAAGCTTTTTTAATCGCTTCAATCGCCTCTTTGGATCCCGGGGCATTTTCAGTCTTTTCTATAATATTTATAATATTTATAATATTTTTATTATCCAATTCGCCGATAATGCCTGTTGTTTGTTTTAAACTTTCCAGCGCTTTGTATGTTTCAGATCCAAATTTCTTAAAACAAAGTCTTAAATCCGCGCCTAAATTATTTAAATTTGTAAGGAAACCTTTAAATCCGTCTTTATATTTCTTATCCTTGTCAAATACATACCATTGTTCCAATTGGTCAAAAGAAGCCAAAATTTTACCTTTTTCAGGATTCAGGTTCTTTAAAATACCTTCTTCGCCGTAAGCGACAGGAATTTTTGTTGTTTTATTAATTAAAAGACCTGTAAGTTTTTTTAGAACAGGAAGAGCGTAAACAGCTGTAGTAACTGCGCTGAAATCCCGTGTAAACACTTCTCTTTTTTCATCTTCATCTCTTGCCTGAACATATCTTGCTCCAAGAAGAAAAATTGCGGCTATTCCAAACAAAGCAACTCTTGTCATTGATCCTTTCGGCGTTAATTCGAAGAAATCCGCTACTTTTTGAGGAACGAGATTTCCACCGTCAGACAGAATTTTTTTAATTCCGCCGGGTGGAGTATAAGTATTTACAGAAGAACCTATTGCGCCTATTGACATCAATTTGTCCCCCGTTTAGGAAAATTTATCATATTTGCGCTTGAAACACTTTCATTTTTTTGAGAGGGGAAATGATTATTTTCGTTTCTATCAAGTTTTACAGCTCTGTTTTTTTCCTGATTTTGGGCTAAACCATCTGTTCCGGGAAAATTTTTGTTTTGTTTATACAGCATAGGAATGCAATAAAGAATTCCTGATAAAGTTATAAACGAAGCGGCGGTTGTAAATTTTCTTCCTCCTTCAACAAAAGACTGGGCGTTATTAAGAACTTCGCCTTTATTATTAGTATTTTCCACTTTTGCAAGAATATCAGTTGAATAATTGGCAATAGAATCTGTCAGGTCTGAAATATTTATGCTATTATTTTCACCCAGACTGACTTTTGCGGGATTATACAAAGAAATGCCCGCTGTTTCAGAGTTTCCAACCGATATATTTGTTTTTGTAATATGTTCGGCAATATCTTTTTTAGTTTTGACAATCTCTATTCTTAAATCTTTAATCTCTTTGTTTTCATTTCCTGTAAGTTTTTGCAGTAAATGTTTGAAAAAACCTGTTTGAGCAAGTTTATTGTCATATTCCGCAGTTTTGGCATGGAGTGAATTTAATTGACTTGCAAATAAATCTTTAGCTTCAGTTACATTAATTCCATTAATGACTTCTTCTGCTCCTTGTTTTTTATCTGTTTTGTAAACAGAATCCGCAATTTCTTTGAAGAAAGAGGACGTTAAAGATTTTTCCTTCGGTGAAGCAATTGCTTGTTCAGTCAAATTTTTAAATTGTTTTAAGGTTTTTAAATCAACTTTTGAGGCTTTTCCAAATATTTTCGCTGAAAGAGCAATAAAACTGATGGGAACAATAAACAAACTGGGACCTGTTAAAAATTCTCTTATTGCTTCTTCGCTTCCCGCTTTATGGTTTAAATGCCCCAATTCTTCTTTATTTCTATTATAAGCCTGAACTGTTCTGGGACCCATCATTCCAAATGCGTCAACAGTAATGAATTCAGCAAAAAATCCTCCGTTTTCAATCCATTTCATGCCTTTATCCACAGCGTTTAATGAGCCGGAAAGAATTGCGCCCGCATATCCAAAAGAAAGTTTATCAGACGCATTATTGCGGCAATATTTTATATTGCGATTATTTTTATTATTTTGTTGTTCCGGTGTACTTATTTGAGGTTTGAACACCGGCAGAACATTTATTTCTGATCTCATTTATTCCCAAGCCTATTAGTATAATATTTTTTTACTTTTAGATATTGCTAATCAATAAAACAATGTGAATATAAAAAATTTACTTTTTTAGCGAATATTTTTAATTTATGTTGGATTTCTTAATATAAGGAGCGATATATCTGATACCAAGTTGCAATCAATGTAGCATTAAATCTTCCTTCTCCTGCCCCGGGTAAGAAGAGTTGATAAGGGTTTTGCCGGCTACGCCGGCAAAACCCTTATCAAAAAATAATACTCTTTTGATTGCAACTTGGTATGAGTTGCTAAATAAATAATTTTATATTTGGCGTAGCGGCTGGCGAAGCCAGCCGCTAATTATTACAGGCAGACACATAGGTCTGCCCCTACTGATTTGCAATTAATTTATAATTAAATGTAGGGGCGAACCAACGTGTTCGACCCTATTTAGTAAAATTTCAAGCTATTTCAGCGTTTCGACTAATTGGTAACTCAAGAGCGCTGCTCCCAAATTCATTTTGCAAGCAGTATAAACAATTTTAGATCGTTGCATACATTCAATTCAAGAATGGTATAATATAATAAAAGGACTTTCAAATAATAAAAAGTTTTATAAATTAAAGATAAATAATTTATGACAAAAATAATTCCTATAAGATTTTCTGATATAAAAAAAATAACCCAAATGATTGAATATATTACCCCGAGAATTTCCTCTGAAATGATGGGTGATAAAAATTTCGTTCATTTTCCGTTTAATATTTTTCATAATATACTGCCGCTTCACCTTAAATTTCTTCAGGAATGTTATGTTGCAATTGAAAATAATGAACCGCTTGGATTAATAAGTCTTGCGCCTGATGGGCATGCAAGAACAAGATGGAAAATAAACAGGCTGGTGCTGGGAATGAATGCGTATGATATCGGCAAACAGCTTATTGATTATGTGGTTAACAAATACGGCGGAGCAGGGGTAGAGAGTTTTATTACAGTAATTGACGAAAATTATCCCGAAGCCATTTCTTTGTTTAAAAATGTGTGCTTTTTTAGAAATTACTCTAAAATTAATATCTGGGAATATGAAAATCCCAAGACAGAAAATATTAAAATAAAACCCGGACTTTTTAAGAAAGCAGAACAATCTGATGCCCAAAAACTTTTTGAACTGGATTCAGAAGCGATATTTCCTCACTTAAGGTCTTCTCTTGTTAAGACAGCAGAGGATTTTAAAGTCAATCCGCTGCGTAATTTAATAAATGAAGTTAACGGATTTAAAACAGAAAAATATATTCTTGATAATCCTGCAAATAAATCTATAGAAGGGTTTTCATCAATATTTAGCACTGACAACAAGCATTTTTGGGTTGATATAACTTTATCTCTGGCTTATCAGGAATATTACGAAGATTTTATAAATTTTGCGGTAAAAAAAATAAAGTTACAAAATCCGAATGCAAAAATTTATATGGGCGTTAAGGATTATCATCAGATCGGAAAATTTATGACGCATGTTTTATCTGCGCAAAGCTTTAAATTATGCGGAAATTTCCAGGTGCTTGTAAAGGATTATTGGATGCCTATAAAGGATTATAACGAAAAAAAAGCTCCCGCAATAATTTTTCCTGATATGACAAGTCCGGCATGTAATCTATTGCAGTTTTTAGGAAGGTTATAATCTTTTTTTGTAATAAATTATTACGGGAAAAGTGTAACTTTTAGCACTTTTTTATATTCAGTAGATTTTGAATTTTTGTATTGTTAAATTAACGGAGTTTTGTTTTTATGATTATAAACAATTATTCAAGATCTATAGAATTAAATTCCAATAATAGAAGCAAAATTATACATTCTAAGAATGTTATGCCTGAAGTAAATTATAAATTACTTCATTATAATTATCCGCAGATATATTTTCTTGGAATTGATCCGGTGCAAAAAGCTAAATTTCTGGAAGAACAACAAAAAGCACAGGAAACCAGAAATCAAATGCCTTTAATTTTACAATTTTTATATCCTGTTGAAGGTAAAAATATTGGAACCAAGACTATAAATACCATTCAGGAAAAAATAAATGTTAATCCGGTGCATAATCACCTATCTCAAACATTATCAAAAGATCAGGAAATAGTTTTTTTAAAACAATTGTCAGAAATACAAAAATTCTCAATAGCCCCTCAAATCGATGTAAGACGATGTGTTGCAGAAGTGGCAGGGAATATAAGCGATCCCGGGTTGGCTGTAAGCTTAATAGAAAGATTGTGCAAAGACCCGGACGAGTGTGTAAGACAAGGTGCGGCACAATCAGCAGGGAATATAAGCAATCCTGAGTTGGCTGTAAGCTTAATAGAAAGATTGTGCAAAGACCCGGACATCAATGTAAGACGAGGTGCGGCAGAAGCAGTAGGAAAAATAAGCGATCCTAAGCTACGTGATGACTTAATAGAAAACTTGTGCAGAGATCCTGACTGCCATACAAGACGCTATGCGGCAGCATCAGCAGGGAATATAAGCGATCCTGAGTTGGCTGTAAGCTTAATAGAAAGGTTGTGCAAAGACCCTGACATCAATGTAAGACGAGGTGCCGCAAAATCAGCAGGGAATATAAGCGATCCTAAGTTGGCTGTAAACTTAATAGAGAGATTGTGTTACAGCTCTGACTGCTATATAAGACGCAATGCGGCACAATCAGCAGGGAATATAAGCGATCCTAAGCTACGTGATGGCTTAATAGAAAGCTTGTGTAAAGACTCTGACTGCAATATAAGAGAAGGTGTGGCAGAGTCAGTAGGAAAGATAAGTGATCCTAAGCTGGCTGTAAGCTTAATAAAAAGGTTGTGCAAAGACCCTGACTGCGATGTAAGACTAAATGCGGCGAAATCAGCGGGAAGCATAAGCGATCCTAAGCTGGCTGTAAGCTTAATAGAAAGCTTGTGCACAGACCCTGACCGGCTTGTAAAACGAGGTGTGGCACAATCAGCAGGGAATATAAGCGATCCTGAGCTAAGGGATAGTTTAATAGAAAAATTGTCCCAAAGTCGTGACGGGTCTGTAAGACGAGGTGCGGCAGAAGCAGTAGGAAAAATAAGCGATCCTAAGCTACGTGATGGCTTAATAGAAAGCTTGTGTAAAGACTCTGACTGCAATATAAGAGAAGGTGCGGCAAAATCAGCATGGAATATAAGCGATCCTAATTTACGGGATGGCTTAATAGAAAAATTGTCCAAAGACCCTGACTATTGTGTAAAACAACGTGCTACACAATCAGCAATGAAAGTAAGCGTTTCTCAAATTAACGAATTTACTAAAAATAATTCACTATATTTTCAAACTTTAGAAAATTCCACAAAAAAGAATATTAATTCCTTAACTTTATCAAAACTAATGCATATTCTTTGCATGACAGGAAATGATTGCGGAGTGCTTAATAAGGCTTTTAGCGATTATGATAAATTTGTTAATCACGCTTTAACTTATAGAGATAATTTTGGTTCTAACGGTAACAAAATACAGGAAGAAGAACTAAAATCCTGTCTTAATCAAAATACATCAAAAATTCTTTCAGGCATTGTTCTTTTCGGAAATGATTTAATGATGGCAAAATTTGATCAAAAACAAATTAAATTTGATAATTATTTAGAAATGATAGATAAAATTAGCAATACTGATGATAAATTATGCA
Organism: Cyanobacteriota bacterium; assembly: GCA_022703625.1. Lineage (GTDB taxonomy): Bacteria > Cyanobacteriota > Vampirovibrionia > Gastranaerophilales > UBA9971 > JAKLDH01. The sequence goes on from JAKLDH010000031.1 coordinate 11,989, forward strand.
CAAAACTTTATAAAGTATGCAGATTACCTAAAAATGAACAGGGCGATAAATTAAGAAATCATCAAAAATTGCAATTTGTTGAATCAGCATACAATTATATTAATAATTCACACGAAGATATTTTAACACAATATCTTGAAAAAATGGAAGAAAAAGGTATTGTATCGCCACAGGAGTTAGTTAAAGGATATTTAAAACCATTCGCTGAAATATGCGGAATGTCAAAAGAGGAAATAGAACAAATTTCTCCTGATAAAATTGATTTATTAGATATGGATCATGTTCATACAATACCAATAGGTATAGATAAATTAGAAATAGACGACTCGGAAAAACTAAAAGGTCTTTTCAAATCAACCCTTCAAGGAAATTACTGGAAGTATATTCAGGATATTTCAACTCCGACAGGTCAGGCAAACCAACGAACAAAACAAGCTTTCAAAGACAACAACTTAAATTATGATAAATGGTTAAATTATGATAAACCCTATAATTTTGAACACAATGGGAAAGAATATGAAGTTAATTTATGGAAAAGAAATCCGGGACATGATTTATTTTTAGGAAATTACGGAAATGGTTGCATTTCTTTGGATGGAATTAATGCAAAAGGAATTGTAGATGCTCTTATGAACACTTTAACCCAATTTGCGGAGGTAAAAGACAAATCAAGCGATAAAACAGTAGCATACGCCAGATGTTTTTGGGGAGAAGAACAAAATACCGATGAAAAAAAATTAATAATAGATAATATTCATTACAAATATGACGATGAAGATTCTAACGGAAGCGATTTAATAAAACCTGTAAATGAGTTTATGAAATCTTATGGAAAAGAAGTTGCCGGCATGCCTGTAAAAACATATCTTGGACGGTGTTGTCATTTAACTCCTGAAAATAACTATGATAGCAATCTTTTCTTAAAAGTAATAGGTTCAACAGAAGATGATCAATATTATTTAAATTCTTTAAATGATCTTTATTGGTCAGATATTGATAGTATCGTCAAAGCCAAAGTTTATGAATTAAAATAGGTTTTTATATAAATTAAAAACATATTTTTTATAAATATCAGCTTTTTAATAAATTAACGATTATTTTCTTAGAGCATTATATATTTGTAAAAAACATTTAGTTTTAGTAAACTTAGTAAAAAATAACGGACAGGAAGTCTATGTTTTTAAAAAAGTTGATATAGCTAAAAATGGTAAATTATAGAATTGAAATCAAATAATCATCAAGAAAACCTGAAAATAATGAAAAATATTTATGTTTTACTTCCGGTTTTTAATGAATCTCAAGGAATTTACAATTTATTAAAAGTTTTTGAAGAATTTTTCAAAGAAATTTCTTTGATTAACAGCGAAGTAATCGTTATAAATGACTTCAGTTCTGATGATACGGCAACTTGGATTGAGAAAGCAAAACAGGAATTTAAAAAATTAAACATACAAATAATTAATCATGACAAAAATAAAGGACTGGCTGAAGTATTTAAAACAGGATTTTTTCATATAAGAGAACACCTGGAAGAAAATGACATTATAATAACAATGGACGGCGATAATACTCATAATCCATATTTAATAAACGAAATGATAAAAAAAATTAATGAAGGAGCAGATTTAGTAATTGCTTCAAGATATCTTGAGCAGTCAAGAGTATATGGATTAAGTAAATTAAGAGAATTTTTAAGTACAGCCGCCGGCTTTTTATATTCTTCAATCTGGCGTATTAAAGGCGTAAAAGATTATACCTGTGGATTTAGAGCTTATAAAGGACGAATTATACAACAGTGGATGAATGAATATAAAGAAAATTTTATTCAGGAAAGAGGTTTTACGGTAAATGCTGAAATTCTAAAAAAAATAAATAAATTTAATCCTCTTATCGTTGAAGTTCCAATGATCTTGAGGTATTCAAACAAAATTGGGGTTTCAAATATGAAAATATTAAATACAATAAAGCTTACCTTAGAAATGTTATGGAGATATAAATTATAAATTTTATTATAAAACATCGAAAAATTGGTTTTGAAATTTTCCTGTTGCTGTTAATTCTTGTTCTGGGTGTTTATTTAAGACTTACAGGATTAATTAAAAATACCCTGTCTTATGATGAAATAGCAAGTTTTAGTATAGCTGCGCAGTCTTTTCCTGTCGGAATCCTCGAAAAACTTGCCAACTGCGATACACAAGCTCCTTTATATTATTTGATTTTAAATATATGGATGAAAATAACCGGTATTTCAGAATTTAACCTGAGATTTTTATCTGTAATTTTTGGAAGTCTTAATATTATGGCTGTTTACTGGACGGGAAGAAAGCTTCTTTCTCCTCATGTCGGATTTATTGCCGCAGGTCTTATGGCTATTAATTCCATGCAGATTTATTATTCTCAGGAAATTAGATGTTATTCCTTTGTATCATTATTATCTATTATTTCAGTTTATTTTTTTCTAAAAATATTACAGGGACAAACTCATAAGAATTTTATAGGATTATTGCTTATTAATACAGCTCTTTTATATACTTCAAATATTGCTCAGCTATTTGTAGCAAGTGAATGTTTAATTATTTTCAGCGTATTATTATTCAAAAAAGAATTTTGCGCATTAAAAACGTTTATTTTATATCAATTTCTATGTTTATTTCTATATTTGCCGCATTTAATTTTGTTGTTTCAACAAATGAAAAATTATGAACTTATGAGATTCAGCGTAGGAAAAATATCATCTATCGGCGCGCAAATTAATGATCTGTTAAGCCCATATTTTTCATTAACTGATAATTATTTTAATAATCCGTATTTATTTAAGATATTTTCAATATTTTTTGTATTTATACCAATATTAATTTTTTGCATATCACTTTTTAGATCAATTTTAAATAAAACCAGCTGTTTTTCTCTTATTGCGCTGGTTATACTATTTTTTACGCTGGAATATTTATTAATGCTAAATCAAAAAATGCCTGCTATAAGTAGATATGCAATTTTTGTTTCCCCTGTTTTAATTCTGATATGGGCAAAGGGGCTAACTTCCTTTAAAAATAAAATAGTTTATTCATTTTTTATTTTATCAACATTCGGTATAAGCTTATTCTATCTCTTTTTTATTCCTCTTGCTCCTATGAATCTAACCAGAAGCGACTTTTATAAAAAGGCGGCATTAATAATAAAAAATAATAAATTTACAACAAACGATATAATTCTGGATATCGGTATTGGTAATAATTTTTTAAAAGAATATTATAAACACTTTTTTAATATAAATTCAAAGATGCCGGAATTTGATATTTTACAATCGCTGTCTGGTAAAAAATATGATAATTTAAACTATTTAGGAGATGAAGAATTTGTTGAAAAATTAGACAGACAAAAGGTTAAATATCAATTAATTCCTTATTTTAAACAAATTGAGCCGACAGAAAAATTTGAGGATTATATAAAAGAGAAGTTTTTGAATCAACTATCCGCAGGAGATAAAATAGCCCTTATTACAAATCAAAACATCCGTTCTTATAATGAAAATTTGTTTACAAATACTAAAATAAGTAATGATTCTATAAAAATTGCCTATTTTTCAAAATTATTTGTTTCCAAATTTAATACAGATTTTATCAAAGTTTGTAAAAAAAATTTAGTTTTAGTAAACTTAGTAAAAAATAACGGACAGGAAGTCTATATTTTTAAAAAAGTTAATATCGCTAAAAATGGTAAATTATAGAATTGAAATTAAATAATCGTCAAGAAAATCTAAAAATTAAGAATAAACTGCTTTTAATGCTTTTATTAACAATATTATATATGATTGCAGAGGTTATAGGCGGTATTATTACTAACAGCTTGGCATTGCTTGCTGATGCGGGACATATGCTGGGGGATTCCGCAGCGTTAATTATGTCTTTTTTTGCGGCAGTAATGGTTATGAAACCTGCATCATCAGAAAAAACCTATGGATATTATAGAACAGAAATCATAGTAGCCCTTATAAACGGACTGCTGTTGATAGGAATAGGTATTTTTATCTTTTATGAAGGAATTAAAAGAATTGTATCTCCTCCTGAAGTAGAAGCTCCGCTTATGATAATAATTGCGATAGGAGGACTGCTGATAAATATAACAGGGTTAATCCTTTTACATTCTTCCGTGACAGAAAATTTAAATGTAAAAGGCGCTTTTTTAAATATAGCAGGTGATACACTAGGCTCTCTCGGCGCTATTACAGCAGGCTTAATGATATATTTCTTTAATTTTTATTATGCAGACATTATAACAAGTTTTTTAATTTCTGTTTTAATTATTTTCAGCGCAGTACGGCTTATAAAAGAATCCGGCAACATTCTTCTTGAAAGCACGCCAAAACATATTGATGTTAAAGAAATAGAAACCGCCCTGTTAGAGATTAAAGAAGTAAAAAAAGTTCATGAGCTTCATGTATGGAGCATTTCGCCTCAAAGAGTTGCGTTAAGTGTTCATATTGTAAGTGATCACCCTGATGGTAAGGATGTATTATGTGAAGCTGACAATATTTTAAGGAAAAGATTCAATATACATCATCTTACAATACAGGTAGAACCGTCTGATTTTCCTGAAAAACATTGTGATTTTTAACCGCCTTGCAGGCGAGTCATTGTATAGTGATCTTTAAAAAGAATAAGAGTTGAGAAAGTTTTTGCCGGCGCAGCCGGCAAAAACTTTCTCAAAAAAAATATTACTCTTTTGGGCGCCTCTAAAAACAAAAGAATTTTATTGTTTAAGTAGGTAAGTAACTTGAATTGCTAAATAAATAATTTTATATTTGGCGTAGCGGCTGGCTTTGCCAGCCGCTACGCCTTCTTAAGGCATGCGGCTCGCAGGCAAAGCCTGCGAGCCGCATAAAAAATTAAAATAAAATTTCAATCTATTTCAGCGTTTCAACTAATTAGCAATTCGAGTTAAGTAGGTAACAAAAAGTTTTCGTGTTTTTATCTACCCATCCCCAACCCCTTCCCTTCAAAGGGAAGGGGCTTTTGTTATTTTTTTGCCTCACTCGCTTTGCTCGTTCGGCAAAAGTTAATAAGACTTGAAAATTTTTTGTTTGTTACTTATATAATAAAAGTCATTAATATATTTACATTTAACGAGTTTTCCTCATTACCCGCAAGAAATTCATGTTAATTAGTTTTGTCGTTTAGTATATCTACCCCCCTGCCCCCCTTCAAAGGGGGGAGAGGTTTGTGGGTAGGGGCTTCGCCCCTACCCACAAACCTCAATAAAACTATCACTTAAAATTTAATCACTACCAAAAAATTGAGTTTTTAGAGGTGTCCTTTTGATTACAACTTGATATTAGCTTACTTCTTCTTTTTCAACCTTGCTTTCAACAATAATTTTCTGGGAAAGATGGGCTGGAACTTCTTCATAACGAACAAATTCCATAGTAAACATACCTGCTCCGCCGGTCATAGAGTTAAGATCAGGCGCATATCTAAGCATCTCCGCCATTGGAATTTCAGCTTTCACAATCTGTATATGTCCTTCTGCGTCAATACCAAGCATACGACCTCGTCTTCCGTTTAAATCGCCCATTATATCGCCGACATTTTCTTCAGGGATGATAATTTCCACATGCATAATAGGTTCCAGCAATACAGGTTTGGCTTCAACAGCGCCTTTCTTGAATGCCATGGAACCTGCCATCTTAAATGCCATTTCTGATGAGTCAACAGGGTGATAACTTCCGTCATAAACCACAACCTGTAAATCAACCACCGGAAATCCCGCAAGTATCCCCTTTTCCATAGCTTCTCTTATGCCGTTTTCAACAGCCGGAATATATTGTCTTGGGATAGCTCCGCCAACAATTTTATCGACAAATTCAAACCCCTTGCCTCTTTCAAGCGGATGAATTTCTATCCAACAGTCGCCATACTGTCCTTTACCGCCAGATTGTTTTTTATACTTGCCCTGCAATTTTGTATGACCGGTAATAGTTTCTTTATATGGAATTTTAGGCGTATCCAGTACAACTTCCACGCCAAATTTTCTTTTAAGCTTCTCAATTGCAACATCAAGATGAACCTGTCCCATGCCGGACAAAATCATTTCTTTTGTCTGAAAATCTCTTGTGGACTGCAAAGTAATATCTTCTTCCATGAGTCTTCTAAGCCCTGACTGAATTTTATCTTCATCGCCCTTACTTTTCGGTTTTATAGCAAATGATATTACAGGCGAAGGCTGTTTAATAGTTGCAATTGATAAAGGTTTTTTCTCATCGCATAAAGTATCGCCGGTATGAGTGTCTTTAAGCTTTGCGATAGCCACAATATCTCCTGTAATAGCTTTATTTGCAGGATCATGCTTTTTGCCGACGAGATGTAAAATCTGACCGATCCTTTCTTTTGCCCCGTTTGATGAGTTAAGCGCATTGGAATCGGACTCCAGGCTACCTGAAAAAACCCTCATAATAGTTAATTGTCCTGCATAAGGGTCTGCAACAGTCTTAAACACTAAAGCAGAAAACGGTTCATTTTCAGAAGGTTTTATTTCTATTTCATTTCCGGCTGAATCCTTAGCTTTAACAGGCTTTCTTTCAAGCGGAGATGGCAGGGATTGCGCGATAAAGTCTAATAAATGTCCTGCCCCGATGTTTTTTGTCGCTGCGCCAAAAAATACAGGCACTATTAAATTGTTTTTAATTCCAGCTTTAAGGGCTTTTTTAATATCTTCATCAGAAAGTTCCATGCCTTCAAGATATTTTTCCAAAATTTCATCATCGCATTCCACGATTGTTTCTATTGAGTTTTCTCTTATAAAATCCGCATCAGCTTTAATATTAGCGGGGATTTCTGTTTCGTGATATTTACCGCTTTCATCCATATCAAAAACATAGCCTTTTTGGCTTAACAAATCGACCAATCCTTTAAAAGATGCCTCCTGACCTATTGGCATCTGTAATACAACTGGAGTTGCGTCAAACGAATCCTTAAGTTTGTTTATAACAGTTTTATAATTAGCGTTTTCTCTTTCCAGTTTGTTTATAAATACGCAAATTGACAGTCCTAATTCCTGAGCTTGTTTTATAAGTTTTGAAGATTGAATTTTAATGCCGTCAATAGCGTCTATAACAAGAATAATGGAATCTACGCCCTGCATGCCGCTTCTTGCGTCAGCGGCAAAATTCGCTGATCCGGGAGTGTCAAGAAGGTTTATACGTTTTCCTTTCCAGTCAAAACTCGCTAACGATGAGCTTATAGTCGTTCTTCTTTTAATTTCTTCGGGTTCAAAATCAAGCAGTGATGTATCCTGATCCACTTTTCCGAGTCGCGTATTTTGACCCGCATTAAAAAGCATCGCTTCTGCAAGAGAAGTTTTTCCTGTTCCAACGTGTGAGATTAAAGCAATATTTCTGATATCCGCAGAAAGAAAATTGACCATAAATTACTCCCCTTTTAAATAATTATTTACAGTTATATTATTATAAATTAATTTACAATAATTTCAAATTTTAATGCTTTATTTCTTTTTATACCAATCAATTTAAAAAACCGTTAAATAAAAAATATGGTTTTTGTAAATCCTTAATTAGCGGGTGTTTTGGCGAAGCCAAAACACCCGCTATACTCTTACTCAGCCCGCGCCGCCCGCAGGGCGGCGCGGGCTGTAGATATTAGCTTTTTAATCAATTAACGAAAACTTATTTGGATTGGTATAAGATCACAATAGCAATTTATGTTACTTGTTTTTTTATCATTAACGAAAATTTCAATAAAATTTATAGTATATGTTTTTTGTTTTTAGTAAAATAAATCGTGTGCAAAAAGATTACAGGAGATAACCGCATGACATTATGTACTTCAAGACAGTTGGTTCCCACAAAAGAACTTCTTAAAAAAGCATTAAAAGGAAAATATGCTCTAGGCGCATACAACGTAAATAATATGGAATTGCTTCAGGCAATAGTAGAAGCCGGACAGGAACTTAAAGCTCCTCTTATTCTACAGGTATCAGCAGGAGCAAGAAAATACGCAAATGAAACATATCTTATAAAGCTTGTGGAAGCGGCGCTGGAAAGCTCTGACATTCCCATAGCTCTTCATCTTGACCATGGCGAAGATTTTGAAATATGTAAAGCTTGCATTGACGGCGGCTTTTCTTCCGTTATGATAGACGGTTCAAAACATACTTTCCAGGAAAATATTGTTATTACAAAAAAAGTTGTTGAATATGCCCATGAAAGAGGCGTTTCTGTTGAAGCTGAACTTGGAAGACTCGCAGGAGTCGAAGATAATATTTCTGTTTCAGAAAAAGACGCTATTTATACAAATCCTAATGAAGCAAGAGAATTTATTGAAAAAACAGGCGTTGATTCATTAGCGATTGCTATTGGAACAAGCCATGGCGCATATAAATTTAAAGGTGAAGCAAAACTTGATTTTGAAAGACTCGCTGAAATTCAAAAAGCAGTGGGATATGATTATCCTCTAGTGCTTCATGGCGCATCAAGCGTTCCTGAAGAACTTGTAAAAATGTGTAATGATAACGGCGCAGACATTAAAGGCTCAAAAGGCGTTCCTGAAGAAATGTTTACGCAGGCTACACAGCTTGGAGTCGCTAAAATTAACGTTGATACAGATTTAAGACTTGCTCTTACAGGCGCAATCAGAAAATGTTTCAAAGAAAATCCGGCGGAATTTGATCCGAGAAAATACTTAGGACCTGCAAGACAGGCGGTTAAAGATATTGTAAAACATAAAATTAAAGTTTTCGGCACAGACGGAAAAGCTTAATTTATAAATTAAATTTATTTCTTGCGGATTAGGGCGGTTATACCGTCCCAATCCTTAGATTTTAATTTTTTTGTGAATTTTAAAATAAAGGGCATTAGGTTAAGTTCATAAACCCGCCCGGAAGAAGAACATCCTGAACAACATGAATAAGTCCGTTTTTTGCGCAAATATTTGTCTGCTCCACTCGGGCATGATCTAAGCAAAGTTGATTGCATCCTTTAAAAACAGTAATGCATCTTCCGTCAGATGTTCTTATGCTTGGAGAAGAGGCAATATCCTTACAGGATAGAGGATCTTTTACTATATGATATCTAATAAATCTATTTAGTTGACCTTTGTTTTGCGGACACATTAAGCGTTGAACTGTTCCCTGCGGAAGTTTTGCAAATGCGGCATCGCTTGGCGCAAAAACTGTATATGGTCCTCTGCCTTTTAATGTTTTTGCAAGCCCTGAACATTGAAGCAATTGCGAAAAACAATGAAAGTCATTTGAAGAAGAAAGTGTTTCTGCTACGCTTAAATTATTGTTATTATTAAGCGAGCCAGGAATAATATCTACGTTTTGCGCTAAAGCTGTTTGGTTAATATTTAAAAATATTGCTGTCATAAAAAGGGCAAATAATATTTTTTTCATATTTCCTCCTAAAATTATAAATAGTTTTAATACCGTAATTATTAATTAATTTTGAGTTTATTAAAATCTCTGTAAGTGGAATTTTTTTATATTATTTTAATCTGAATAAGAGCCTATCCGATAATTGTTTAAAAGCGTCATTCTGAGCGAAGCGAAGAATCTCCCCAAATTTCATGAGATGTTTCGCTGCGCTCAACATGACGAATTCGACTAATTAACTTGAATTGCTAAATAAATAATTTTATATTTGGCGTAGCGGCTGGCAAAGCCAGCCGCTACGCCTTTTTAAGGGCATACGGCTCGCAGGCTTTGCCTGCGAGCCGTATAAAAAATTAAAATA
>JAKLDH010000032.1 GCA_022703625.1 Cyanobacteriota bacterium
TTTTAATTTTTTATGCGGCTCGCAGGCTTTGCCTGCGAGCCGCATGCCCTTAAAACGGCGTAGCGGCTGGCTTCGCCAGCCGCTACGCCAAATATAAAATTATTTATTTAGCAATTCAAGTTAATTAACCTCTTAAAGCTTCTGCGCCGTTGACTACTTCTAAAAGCTCCTGTGTAATTGAAGCCTGCCTTGCTTTATTGTAATCAATCGTGAGAATTTTAATCATATCTCTTGCGTTATTTGTCGCAGAGGACATTGCCTGCATTCTGGCGGCTTGTTCACTTGTTACAGCTTCAATTACAGCATGATAAATTCTGTTTGATATATATAACGGTATAATTTTTTGTAAAACGCTTTCCATATTAGGTTCAAACAACATTTCAGACTCGGTTTTAGCTCCTTTTTGGGTTTCAGAAGAAAAAATCATTGGCAAAAGCTGCCATACCTGAACTTCAAACGACAATGAAGACTTAAAATATGTTGTTATTATTTCAATTTTATCAATTTCGCCGCTCACATAGCTTTCCGCCATCTCTTCCGCAATAACAGAACATGCTCCCGGAGTAGGTATAGCGGGAAGTTTTGTGTAAAATTTGACTATTTTACTTGACTCTGTTCGTTTAAGAGCTTGATACCCCTTATTTCCCAGGATAAAAAGCTTTGCCTTGATTCCGCTCAATTCCAATTCTTTTATTCGCAATTGGGCTTTTCGTACAACATTAGCGTTATAAGCGCCGGCAAGTCCTTTATCAGAAGTTATAACAAGAATTCCAACTGTTTTCAGCTCTCTTTCTTTGAGTAATTCGGGATAATTGTCAATTGCGCGGTAAAATTTCTGGCTGGTATCCTCAAGATAAGGTCGCGCAGACATTAAACGCCGCATTATATTTAAAAGCTCGTCAGAATAGGGCATGGAGGCTTTTAACATTGCTTCTGCCTTTTTAACTTTGGCAGCGGCAACCATTTTCATTGCCCGTGTGATTTTCTGCGTATTCTGAACGCTTTTAATTCTTCGTTTTATATCTTTTAAGTTTGGCATAAATTACTCCAAAAGCCTTTTAATTAGGATTTTTCAGTTACAAACATAGTATCTTTGAATTTAATCAATTCTGTTTTCAGAATTTCCAGATCAGCATCCTCTATTTTTTCTCCTGCATTCAATTTTTTCTGTAAATCCTGAATGTTTGATTTTAAATAATTTTGCCATTCACGTTTGAAATCCTGAATTTTATTGGTGTCAATATTGTCAAGATAGCCGTTATTGACTGCATATAACAAAGTGTATTGATTTGAAACTGATAAAGGCTCATATTGAGGTTGTTTCAGGACTTCAATAAGCTTTTGCCCTCTTCTTAACTGGTCTTGCGTAGATTTATCAAGATCGCTTGCAAATTGCGCAAACGCTTCAAGTTCTCTGTACTGGGCAAGATCGAGCCTTAATTTGCCTGATATCTTTTTAATTCCCGGTGTTTGAGCAGCTCCGCCAACCCTTGAAACAGAGATGCCGGCGTTGATTGCCGGTCTAATTCCGGCGTTAAACAAGTCGGTTTCCAGGAAAATTTGCCCGTCGGTAATACTTATAACATTTGTAGGAATATATGCGCTTACATCCCCAGCCTGTGTTTCAATTATAGGCAATGAAGTAAGGCTTCCGCCGCCCAATTCTTTTGAAAGCTTGGCTGATCTTTCCAAAAGTCTTGAATGCAAATAGAAAACATCCCCCGGATATGCTTCACGTCCCGGTGGTCTTCTTAAAAGAAGACTCATTGTTCTGTAAGCCCAGGCGTGTCTTGTAAGATCGTCATATATTATAAGGACATGTTTTCCGTGATTCATAAATTCTTCAGCAATCGCAGTTCCTGCAAACGGGGCAATAAATTGTAAAGGCACTGATTCAACAGCTGACGCTGAAACTACAATGGTATAATCCATCGCTTTATGTTCTTCAAGTATTTTTATAGTCTGCGCTACAGAACTTGTTTTTTGTCCAATTGCAACATATATACAGATAACGTCATAATTTTTCTGATTTATTATTGTGTCTATTGCAATAGCAGTTTTTCCTGTCTGCCTATCCCCGATGATAAGTTCTCTTTGCCCACGCCCAATTGGAGTAAGCGCGTCAATAGCAGTTATTCCAGTCTGAAGAGGCTCGCATACCGGCTGTCTTTTAACTATTCCAGGCGCAATTTTTTCTATAGGTCTGATTTTATCGGAGTAAATAGCTCCTTTTCCGTCGAGAGGTTCGCCGAGAGGATTAATTACCCGCCCTATCAGCCCATCTCCCACTGGAACAGACGCAATTTTTCCGGTAGTTTTAACTGTCATTCCTTCTTTAATATGGATGAATTCACCCATAACCACGACGCCTACATTGTCTTCTTCTAGGTTAAGAACAAGCCCATGTGTTCCATGTCCGTCTTCAAACTCTACAAGCTCTCCCGCCATTGCGTTTCTAAGCCCGTAGATCCTGGCGATACCGTCGCCAACTTCTATAACAGTTCCAACATTGGAAATTTCAAGTTTACTTTCATATTGCTCGATTTTTGTCTTGATAATTGAGCTTATTTCATCAGGTTTAATGCTTACCATAGCCTTGTTCCTCTTTTTTATTGATTATTTATAATTAATATCATCTTTTTTATTAGCATAACTGCTTTTTCATATTTTCAAGTTTTGTTTTTATACTACCGTCAATAATTTTATCCCCAATTTTTATTATCATACCTGCTATCAGGTCTTTATCGACCATTGATTCTATTTTTATCCGCTTTTTAAACAGATTTTCAAGTTTTTCTCTTGTTCTGACCAAAACATTTTCATCAACCGGTATTGCTGTAATCACCTGCGCTATGTCCATATTTCTTTTTTTATACAGAATTTTCTGGTAATAATCAGCTATAAACGGCAGTATAAACAGCCTGTTTCTATCTGTAAGAAGCCTGATAAGATTGAGAGAATACAAAGAAACAGATTCTGCAAAGATTTTTTCAAGCGCATCCTTTTTATCAGCACTGTTGATAAGCGGGTGATCAATAAAATTTCTCAAATCATTGCTTGTGGAAATAATATTCTTTACTAAAAACAGATCAGAGTTAATATTATCAAGCAAATCATGTGTTTCTGCAAGTTCAAACATCGCTATTGCGTACTTGTCAGCTATTATTGATATTCCCAATTTTCCTGTTTCACTCATAATTCCAGCTCATTAAACCTTTAATCTATCTAAATTATCTATAAATTCATTGATATATTTTTGCTGAAGCCTCTCGTCAATTGCTTCTTTAATATGAATTTCGGCAATTTTGAAGGCGGCATTGGTTACATCCTGCATAACAAGATTAGATGCCATTTTTCTTTCAGTTTCAATCATTGAATGCGCTTTTTTATGCATATAAGAGGCTTCTTCCTCAGCGTCCATTATTATTCTTTCAGAAAGACTTTCAGCGACATGTTCGCCTTCATCCATTATTTTTAGGACTTCCTGATTGATATTTTTAACTTTATTCTTAGTCTGCTCAAGCTGGTGTTGTTTTACCATTCTGTCCTGATTAAAGTTTTTGATTATTTCAAGAACTTCATCACGTCTTTTAGCAAGAATGGCAAGTAAATTAAACTTTCTCATAAGCCATATAATCAACGCAATAACTATTATTACATTTATGACATTAGAAAACATAATGGTATCAATAATATTAACATCCTGAGAATGCTCAGGCGTTGTTATTTTTGCAACTTGAACGCATGTCTGTTGCGAATCCTGATTTATAGCTTGAATTTCATGTGAGGTCATTGTAATTACCTATTAATTGCGTTGTCTATAGCTTCTGAAGATACTCCAACGATAGGAATTTCCTCGTTAAGAATTTTTTTAGATATATCAGAAGCATAAATACTAATGTTTTCTTTCAAACTGTTAAAGGTTTTTATTCTTTCTTCCTGAATATTTTGTCTTGTTTCATTCAAAAATTCTGTAATAACAAGCTTTTTATCTTCAAGAATTCTTGTCTTTTCTTTTGTAGCTTCGTTCATTGCTTCTTTTGTTTTTTCAGAAACTTTTTTTCTTGCCGCAAGAATTTTTTCAGAATACTCTTGTTGCAGCTCTTCAGCCTCTTTATAGGCAGTTTCAGCTTCTGTTTTTATGGATTTTATATATTCTTCTCTTTTTTCTCGAATTTTCGCAATCGGTCCATAAAAAATCTTGCTCATTATAATTGTAAACAAGACAAAACTTCCGGCAATAAATATTATAGTGCCGTCAACTTCAAGAAGGGAGCCTTCAGTTTCAGGGGTTGCGTTATGAGGCGGCTGCGCAACCTGAGCAATTTGTCCGCCTTCACTCTCTAAGCCTGAAACCGTTGATTCAAAATTTTCTGTCAAATAAATTTTTTTCATTTTTTTACTTACTTAAATATTTAGAACAATTTGAAGAGATATTTTGCCAGAAATACCGCAAAAATTGCGTAAATTACAAGCACTTCCATAAAAACTATCCCGAAAATAAGCATGTTTCTTGCTTTGCCTTCGACTTCAGGCTGACGGGCAACGGCGTTAATTGCGGCGGCTGTTGCTATTCCCATTCCGATTCCGGGACCTACAGCGGCTAATCCGATGCCGATAATGATTGCTAATGTTGCTAATGCTTGACTATCCATTTAATTTTCCTCCAAAAATACATTATACTAATAATTTAACTAATGATCTTTTGCTGTTGCGGCTCCAATATAGGATGTTGCCAGAGCCGAAAAGATGTATGCCTGAATAAATGCCACGAACAATTCAAAAAGCATCATCGGCACAGGCGCAAAAACTGGTATGAGCGTGATTAATATTAAAACAATCAGCTCTCCTGCAAGTATATTGCCAAAAAGTCGCAATGAAAGCGATAACGGTCTTGTGAAATCTTCCAAAAGGTTGAACGGAAACATAAACCATAATGGTTTAAAATAATGTTTAAAGTATCCAAAGCCTTTTGCGAGAATCCCTGCGCCTATATAATAAATAGAAACCACCAGCGCAAGACCTAAAGTGGTATTTATATCGTTTGTGGGAGAAGCAAATTCTCCGCTTTCAAGATGGTACAATCTCCAGGGAAGTTGTCCTTCAAGGTTTGCAAACAATATAAATAAAAACAATGATGAAATAATCGGAACATGCTTTAAGCCTTCCTGTCCCATCTCGCCTTTTACCAACCCTTCAAGAAACTCCATAACCATTTCGCAAAAGGATTGTATTCCATCCGGTATGATATCAAGCTTTCTTGTTACTGCGAAAGCTATTGCAATTATTCCCGCCATTGCAAACCAGGCTGTTAAAAGAGTATCCATATGAACCTGCAAAGGTCCTATATGTTCTATCCAATGTACGCCTACTTTTATCTCATGCAAAGCTCTTACCCTTTCATTCAAGATATAACTTTAATTTTTCACATGATTTTTTATATTTTTTAGTTAAACATATATTTCAAATTTAGGCTAGTTTGTAAAATAAAAAAACCTTTATTTATACCAATCAATTTAAAAAACCGTTAAATAAAAAAGAGGGTTTTTATAAATCCTTAATTAGCTCGAATTGCTAAATAAATAATTTTATATTTGGCGTAGCGGCTGGCGAAGCCAGCCGCTACGCCTTCTTAAGGCATGCGGCTCGCAGGCAAAGCCTGCGAGCCGCATAAAAAATTAAAATAAAATTTCAATCTATTTCAGCGTTTCGACTAATTAGCAATTCGAGTAAGTTAGTATAACAACTCAAGTTAATTATTTTTATTTTTAAATTATGCGACTAATTGTTGTGGAATATAGGCTTGTTTTAAAAATCCATTTGTTGTTAGAGAGCCAAATCCGCCAAATAATGAAGCGGCGTTTAATGTATTTGCAGGTTTATCTGTTTTGATTCCAAGAATATTGCGGTCTTCGTCCGTAAGTTCCATATTAATTATTTTAGTTGCTTCTTCTGGAGAAATTCCTAGTAATTGGGCAATTTGGGAAATTTTATCAAGGGTAAGCGCGCCAGCCTCCAAATCAGCAATTTTTGCGATTACATCAAGTGAAAGCCCAAGACTTTGCGCAAGTGAGGCAAGCTCCATTAAATCCTGCATACGAGCTTGTTTAGCTTGAATATCAGCTAATTGTTTTTGCATTTCAGCCTGTGTTGCAGCATTTGCAGCTATTTTTTCTTCTTGTTTTTTGAGTTCTTCCTGTTGTTTTTTAATTTCTTCCTGTTGTTTTTCTGCAAGTTCAGCATTTTTTTCTGCAAGTTCCTTCGCTTCTTCTGCTGCTTTTAAGGCTTTATCTGCCTGTTGCTGAGCATTTTCCAGCTTTGTCGGCGTTTTTTCAAATTTTGCGTCCAATGGCGCTAAATATTCCTGTAATGCTTCTAAATTTGTGATCGCTTCATCAGCTTCATTAGCAAGATAAATATTTAGCTCGGCGGCTTCCTGAGCAGAAGCTATACCATCAGCTCCATCGCCCTGACAATCTTGCAATATTATTAAACCTGCAACTTCAGCCCTGCTTATTAATCCGTCCGAATCAACATCTGCTATTTCTATATTTTCTATTCCAAGACCTGTTTCAACTTTTTGCTGTTCTTCAGAACCAAGCGTAATGCCGCTATCGCCATTTCCGCCATTATTTGCTGAATCAACGGAAGTTACTACCTGATCAGCATATGCCAAGGCTGCATTAGCGTCAAGATTGCCTTCATCGTCCATTGAAGAATAGGATATATCATTATTTACAGCTATTCCTTCAGTTCCGCCGTTAAGAAGATTCCCTACCGTTTCACCGGCATTGGCGGCTCTGCCCTCTGCCGAGCTTTCACTGTAAGAATTAGCTGCCGCTGCTCCCTGAGTTGCGACATCTGCGCTTGTTCCTGTAATTGCGCCTATATTCGCTGAAATATCTACCATAATAAAAAAACCTCCATTAAATAAATATAAATAACATTAGTAATTTTTTTTAATATATATTTCTTGTTATGTCATTTTTATATATTAAATATCTGCCAAATATATAAAAAATATTTATGCCTTAAAATTGCTATTTTTTTCTTAGTATTTTTTTTATTGTAAAAAAACTTAATATAATAAATGTTTTTAAAAAATTCTTGTTTATTGCTTTATAAATTGGTATTATTAAACTTATTAGCTTTTTCCGTTATATTTTTCTACATTATTTATAGATAATTTAAAAAAACAAATGCAAAAAACAAAAAATTCCGACAAATTTTCTCTGGATAAATACAGTGATCTGATTAAAACAGTTGCAAGAGTTGAATATTCCCGACTGGGGCGTTCTTCGCACCTTTTGGAATTTTCCGAGTTCATTAATATCGGCGCAACTACTGTTTATCTCATTTTATCTTCACAGCCTGAAAATTGTCATAATAATTCTTATATTTCCACCGCTATAAAATGGGCGATAAGAAATGAATTGAGAAGACGATATAAATGGTATTCTCTTAAACAGTCTTCAAAAAAAAATGATGACCCTGAGGCATCGCAGGAATCAAGAGAAGAATTGCGAGAAGCTGTATACGAAAGCATACTTTCAATTGACGAGCTTGAACAAGCTGAAAATCCCGCGCAATTTGAAGATGATTCGCTAAATCCTGAACAAAAAATTGAACTTTTTGAATTAAAAAATGCCATAAAAGATGCAATGGTAAATTTATCAGAAAAAGAAAAGTATGTTCTTGACTCAAAATTTTTTAAAAACAAGAAAACAAAAGATCTGGCAAGTGAATTAGGCGTTTCTTCTTCGAGAATTTCTAAAATAGTTCAGTCTGCTTTGGATAAAATAAAAACACAATTAATAAAAAAAGGTATAATATAAAAATCTTAAAAAAATCCACAACGCCTACTTTTTAAAAGGAACAACAATGAATATTTTTAAATGGCTAAAAAAACGGATAAATAACTTTTTTAATTCAATAGACACTATAACAACAAAGCTCTTAACGCTTGTTTTATGTTGCATTACGATACCTTTAATAGTTGTAGGCACGTTTTCAACAGATATTATTAACCAGAGCATAATTGATAATTCACAGGCAAGTCTTGAAATTAACAAAAAAATATTTGAAAAAAAATATCAGGATGAACTTGATGGTTTTGGAAAACGAATAACAGAAAACATTAAAACTTTTCAGGAAACAAATCATAAAATTTCTGATTTACAAAGTGAAACTCTTATGAATTATTTGTTTAAATATAATGATAAATTAACTTTTGGGATAATTTTAGACGCAAATCAAAATATAAAAACATCTAAAGGAACTACAAATCCTGATATTATCAAAGAAAAATTTTCTAAAACAGTTAAAAATATTTTGGCAAATACCCCTGTTTTGTCTACGGAAAAAGTAGAAAATGATCTTTTTCAGGTGGCATTTTTTCCTGTTTTTAAAAATAATTCTGTTTATTCCGTTGTTATTTTAGGCAAATCGCTTAAAAACAGCGAAATTCTTCCCTATGTAAGCAGTATAACGAATGCAGCGATTGCTGTTTATGCTCAATCTAATGAAACAACAGAAATAATTGCTGCTTCAGGCTTGGAAACAGGATCAAATAAGCTTCTTAAGGTTGGCGCTATAAATGATTTAAATAACACAGGTTTTTATTCAGATGGAAGTAATTTAACAAATTTAGATAATTTTTCTATAAATTTCCCGTTAACCAATTTTGATAAAGAACCGGTGGCAAAAGTTTATTTAGGAATTCCTAAATTTGATTTTATCTTCTGGGTAAATAAAAACGTTCAATTCATGAGCTTTATTTCCATAATAAGTTTACTTGTCGCCATTGTTATCGCCGCATTATTTGCCAGAAAGATTACAGACCCTATTCTTGAACTTAAAGAAGCCGCTGAATCAATTAATTTAGGCGATTTAAATTATAAAGTCGACATAAAAGGCAATGATGAAACGGTTAAACTTGCAAAAGCTTTTAATCGTATGGTAAGCAACCTTGAGCGGGATGAAAGATTAAGAAATAACTTTGTCGCAACACTTACTCATGACCTAAAAGTCCCAATGCTTGCTGAAAATCAGACAATCACGTTTTTGCTTAAGGAAGCTTACGGCTCAATAACAGATGAACAAAGAGAAGTTTTGGAATTGATGAAAAGCACAAACAGCTCATCTCTTGAGATGATAGGAACTTTACTTGAAGTTTACCGCTACGACTGTGGAAATGTAAGACTTTATGTAACAGAATTTAATCTTTTTGAACTTCTAAAAGAATCTGTAAATCAAATTAAATCCCTTGCTGAAGAGAAAAGAATCAACATAAATATTAATACTTCCCATGAAAATATTGAAATTAAAGCTGATAAAAGAGATATTAAACGGTTAATACACAACATTGTGAGCAATTCAATCAATCATGGAATTCACAGAGGATTTATAAACTGTAATCTTGAAGTTATAAAAAACGCATTTAAATATGTTCCCAAATCAGACACCGAGTATTATACTTCTCTTATAGAACCTGTTGAAATTTCCAACAGCGTATTAATAAGCGTTGAAGATAACGGTGTTGGTATAAGCAGAGAAGATATGCCGCTTTTATTCAACAGATTTTCTTTAAGCAAGGGAAGAAAGCCGGCAGGAAGCGGACTGGGATTATATTACGCCAGCCAGGTAATTAAAACGCACAATGGCGTTATATGGGCGGAAAGCTCAGAAACAGGCGGCAGCACACTTAAGTTTACTTTACCTTTAAATGATTAGGAAAGAAGATTATGAGCGAAAAAAGCAAAATTAGGGTATTAATAGCAGATGATTCCAAATTAACAATTGTCGGCTTAAAAACCACGTTAAAACAGTTTGAAGAAATTGAGCTGATAGGAGAAGTTAATGACGGGCAGGAAGCTGTTAATCAGTCTAAAATACTTTTGCCGGATATAATTTTAATGGATATTGGAATGCCTATAATGGATGGAATTAAAGCAACAAAGGCAATTAAAAAAACTGAAAACGTCCATTCAAGAATTATTATGCTGACATCTCATGAAAATGAACAGAATGTGCTTGATGCAATGTCTGCCGGAGCAAATTCTTACTGCATGAAAGATGTTGAACCGGAAATTTTATTAGCTGTTATAAAAAGCACGCATAGTGGAGGATCATGGCTTGATCCGAGAATTGCGCAGATAGTGCTTGATAAATTTGTCGATAAACTCGGCAAATTCCTGAAATCTAATACCACAACAGATTTAACTGAACGAGAACTTGATGTTCTTAGCCTTATATCAAAAGGATACAGCAATCAGCAAATCTCTGACGAGCTTTGTATCAGTTTAAATACAGTTAAAACGCATATTAAAAACATATTCCAGAAACTTGAAGTTGAAGATCGAACTCAGGCGGCGATGAAGGCAATGAAAGAAGATTTGCTTTAAATTTAAGAGTACATAAAGTTTTGAAAAATATACAGGAATAAAGAAATGATAATACCAAGCATTGACCTTATGAACGGAAAAGCGGTTCAGTTACGGCAGGGAAAAGAAAAAGTCCTTGAAAGAGAGGATGTTTTCGAGCTGGCAAAATATTTTGGAAGATTTGGAGAAATTGCCGTTATTGACCTTGATGCCGCAATGGGCAGAGGAAATAACAATGAACTCATTAAAAAACTGTGCAAAATAGCTGATTGCCGAGTAGGTGGCGGCATAAGAACGATAGAGCGGGCAAAAGAAGTTCTTGCAACCGGAGCTAAAAAAATTATTGTAGGAACAGCGGCTTCCCGTGAGTTTTTAAGCCAGCTTCCAAAAGAAAAAGTTATTGTGGCAATTGACTGTAAAAACGGGAAAGTTGTAACACAGGGCTGGTTGCATGAAACAGAAAATACGCCTGCGCAGATTGTAAAACTTGTTGACGATCTTTGTTCCGGTTATTTATATACTATCGTTGAAAAAGAAGGCATGATGAACGGGACAGACATTGACGCCATTTTAAATATCAGGGCTATTACCGACAATCCTCTTGTTGCGGCAGGAGGCATAAGCTCGATAGATGAAATAATAAGAATTGACAGCGCGGGAGCTCATTGTCAGCTTGGAATGGCGATATACACAGGAGAAATAAAGCTGGAAAACGCTTTTGTGGAACTCCTTGATTTTGTAAGCGCTGACGGACTTATTCCGACTATTGTTCAGGACAGAAAATCGAAACAGATTCTTATGCTTGCTTACAGCAATGAAGAATCTGTAAAAATGGCTCTTGAAACCGGTAAAGGAACGTATTTTTCAAGATCAAGACAAAGTTTATGGGTAAAAGGCGAAACATCAGGCAATACGCAGGAACTTATCCAGGCAAAATACGATTGTGATAGAGATGCATTACTGTATATTGTTGATCAAAAAGGCGCGGCGTGTCATACAGGACAATATTCCTGTTTTGAAGATCATGAATTCAACTTTGAAACTTTATATGATGTTCTTCTTGACAGGCTTTTGACCCTTCCTGAAAACTCTTATACAACAAAACTGTTTAAAGACGATCTTCTTTTAAAGAGAAAAATCAATGAAGAAGCTTTTGAAGTGCTCCAGGCAAAAGATAAAGACGAATTAATCTGGGAAATATGTGATTTGACTTATTTTGTTATGACTCTAATGGTTAAAAACGGTATATCCATTAACGATCTAAAAAACCATCTTGAATCAAGAAGAAAATAAAGTTTTAAAAACAATTTAACTTGACTTGCTATACCAATCTAAATAACTTGAATTGCTAAATAAATAATTTTATATTTGGCGTAGCGGCTGGCTTTGCCTGCGAGCCGCATAAAAAATTAAAATAAAATTTCAATCTATTTCAGCGTTTCGACTAATTAGCAATTCGAGTTAAATAATACCAAGTTGCAATCAATGTAGTATTAAATCTCCCTCCCCCTGCCCCCTCCCCAAGGGAGGGGAAGAAGAGTTGATAAGGGTTTTGCCGGCTACGCCGGCAAAACCCTTATCAAAAAATAATACTCTTTTGATTGCAACTTGGTATAAGTTTTCGTTAATTTGTTAAAAAGCTGATATTTACAGCCCGCGCCGCCCTGCGGGCGGCGCGGGCTGAGTAAGGTTATAGCGTGTGTTTTGGCTTCGCCAAAACACACGCAAATTAAGGACTTACAAAAATTTTCTTTCTCAAATTACAAAATATGGTCAAATACAATTTTTAACCCCAATCCTATTAAAATAAGACCTGCGGTTATTTCTAAATATTTAGACGGGAATCGTTTAAAAATATAGCCGGACCAAAAACCTATTAACGAATTTATAAATGTAACAAGTCCAATAATAAGAGCAGGCAGTAATATTTCAACTTTTGCAAAAAATAAAGTCGCGCCTGCCGCCATTGCATCAATGCTTGTCGCAATCGCCAGCAATAACAGGCATTGTAAAGACAGGCATGCCGGAACAGCGCATTCAGTTTCTTTAGTTTTAAAAGCATCGTTAATAAATTTAATTCCCAAGATTAAAAATATTGCAAAAGCTATCCAGTGATCAAATTTTTCAACATAATTATAAATTCCTTTAGCGAGAAACCAACCAATTACAGGCATGAGCGCCTGAAAAGCTCCAACCCAAAAAGCTAAATACAAAGAATTTTTTCTTTTATTTTCAGTAAATATTAAACCCTGCGAAAACGAAACAACGCTGGCATCAATTGATAAAGCCACAGCTAAAAATATAATTTCTATAAATAACATCTTGCTACTCTTCCGGCTTATTCACGGTTTCAATGCACTCAAAAATATTCATAATGCAGCGGCATTTTAGTTTGTAATAAACATTCAGCCCTCTTTTTTCAAAATTCACAAGTCCGGCGTTTTTTAGAACGGCTAAATGTTTTGAAACAGTAGACTGGTCAAGCCCCAGCTCCTTTGTAAATTTGCAAACGCATTTTTCTCCGTCGGATAAATAATCAATCATAAAGAGCCTTGCCGGATGAGCGAGAGCTTTAATAACAGCAGAACGGTTCGTGTATTTGTCCAGAATTTCTTTGTTCAAAATTACCCCTGACATTTATGCTTTTAAATTTATTATAATATACTAAAAGCCATTAATATGTTTAGGGCGTCTCTAAAAACTCGGTTTTTTGAATTTTTCACAAAATCTGATTGGGGTTTGGCGTAGAGGGGTAGATATAAACAATAAAATTCTTTTGTTTTTATAGGCGCCCTAATATAAAATAAAATCAGAAAATAAAAAAAATTACCGGAAGTTCAAATGAATATTAATGATTACCGAACAAAAGAACGCTTTAAACGAAGCGTATTAATAAAACAAATAGGAAATGAAGGACAGCAGAAACTTTTTGAGAAAAAAATTCTCGTTGCAGGAGCAGGCGGGCTTGGTTCAGGAGTAATCTCCAGCCTGGTTTCACTTGGAATAGGCTCTTTGGGAATAATTGACTTTGATAAAGTTGAAAGATCAAATTTAAACAGGCAGTTTATTCATGCTGAAAACGCTGAAGGAAAATTCAAGGCGGAATCAGCATATCAGTGGATAAAAAATTATAGTTCCGATACTCGGGTAAATATTTATAAAATCAAATTGGATGAGAACTTTCAGGGGAATTTTTTTGAAAATTATGATCTTGTAATTGATTGTTTTGATTCATTTAAATCAAAATTTGTGTTAAATGAAATTTGTGTTAAAAAAGGCGTTCCATTTATTCATGGAGGCGTTGAAGAGTTTTCAGGGCAGGTTTTAACCGTAATACCCGGAAAAAGTTCCTGTCTTAGCTGTTTATTTGATGATCCGGATATTTATACGCAAAGAATAATCGGCATAATAAGCCCGACAGTAAATGTAATTGCTTCTATACAAGCAATGGAAGCGGTAAAATATCTTTTAAATACCGGAAGTCTGCTTACTGATACATTATTGACCTATGATGGGTTAAAACAGAAATTTAAAAAAATAAATTTAACCCACAAAAAAAATTGTTCGGTTTGTATGCCGCTCATAAATTAAATTTCGGACTTTTTATAGCCGACTCATAAATTTCATTTTTGGGATATCCGTATAAAAGAGAAATTATTTTGCTTAACTCTTTTATAGAATAGCCTGCCTGTGAAAGAATCCTGATTTTTTCCCGCAATTCTTCTGTATTAATCTTATTTTCTTCTCTTTGTCCTTCTATAATTAAAACTATCTCCCCTTTAGGCGGCTTATTTGTATAGTATTCAATTAAATTTTCTGTAAAATCCCTTTTAATTTCCTCATAAATCTTGGTAAGTTCTCTTGCAACCGTAATATACCTGTTCCCCTGTAATTTAAAAAGCTCTTCCAAAGTTTTAACCAGCCTGTTTGGAGATTCAAAAGCAATAATATTAATATTAGAATACTTAAACAGGATTTCTTCTTTGTCTTTTATTGATTTGGGAAGAAAACCTATAAAAACAAATGGCAATTCTGCTGTATAACAAACGGATACTGCTGTTATAACAGAACTTGCTCCAGGTATAGGAACTATTTTCAGGTTATTTTCGTATGCCAGTTTAATCAATTCTATGCCTGGATCACTTATCAGCGGGGTCCCTGCGTCTGAAACAAGGGCAATACTCTTTCCCTGATTAAGAAGTTCCGTTAAATAAGAGCTTTTTTCTTTCTCGCTGAACTTATGATAACTTATCAACTTTGTTTTAATTTCAAAATGGTTAAGAAGTTTTTGAGTAACTCTTGTGTCTTCACACGCAATTAAATCAACCTCTTTAAGAATTCTTAACGCCCTTAGCGTTATATCTTCGAGGTTTCCAACCGGTGTGGCGCAAATATATAAAATGCCTTTTGGGTTCATAATATTTTATAGCCTTAATTTTGTTTTGCGACTTTTTTATAATATTATAATAAATAATTAATATAAAATTTTATATTTTAGGATAAAATGACTTCCTGTTATAAATGGACATATAAGAATAAAGAGATAAACAGCGAGCTTTTTGCGGAAATCAGACAGGCAACAGGCTCGGGAATTATCGCAGGACTACTTATAAACAGAGGAATAACCTGTCCAATTAAGGCGAAAAGGTTTTTAGACCCTGCTAATATTGAACTATCTTCACCTTATGTATTTGAAGATATGCAAAAAGCTGTAGACAGAATAAATAATGCTGTTAAAACTCAGGAACGTATTGTTATCTATGGAGATTTTGACGCAGATGGAGTTACAAGCTCATCTGTATTATATAAAACGCTGAGGTTCTTAGGGGCAAACGCTGGATATTACATTCCAGACAGGACAGAAGAAGGGCATGGCTTAAACAAGACGGCTTTATGCAAATTAATAAGCCAGGAAAAAGCAAAACTCATTATTACCGTAGATTGCGGCACAAGTGATGTTTCAGAGATAAAACTTGCTGAAAGTCTTGGAACAAATGTTATTGTAACAGATCACCATGAAACGAAGGAAGAAATCCCCCCTGCTTATGCGATTATAAACCCCAAAATGCTTGATAATGACCCAACAGGACTAAAATATCTGGCGGGAGTCGGGGTAATTTATAAGCTGGCAAATGCGTTACTGGAATCTAACGGGAAATTGGATTATATAGAAGAACTTTTGCCTCTTGTCGCAATCGGAACAGTCGGTGATGTCGTACCTTTGCTCGGTGAAAACAGACTGTTTGTCCATAAAGGACTTGAAATTATCACAAGAAAAAAGCCTGCCAGTATTGCCAAAATCCTTGAAATAGCGGGTTATAAGCCGAATAAAAGCATTAACAGCGGAATAATAGCTTTTGGAATAGTGCCGAGAATAAACGCCATTGGAAGACTTGCCGGCGCAAATCCTGCTGTTGAGTTTCTTGTCAGCGACGATGATCAGGAAAAAATCAACGCTTTGGCGGAAGAACTGGATAGAAACAATAAAGAACGGCAACAAATCGGGGAAGAAACATTTATTGAAGCGGAAGAAAAGATTAGAAGGGAAATTGACCTGGATAAAGAAAAATCTATAATTCTGGCTGATCCGGGCTGGCATGCCGGAATTGTGGGTATTGTAGCTTCAAAGCTTGTTGAAAAATATCATAGACCGGCTCTTCTGATGTCAATTGATGAAACCAAGCGTGAAGTAAGATGTTCAGCAAGAAGCATTAAAGGTTTGAATCTTTTTAAAACACTTTCGGAATTTTCAGAGCGCTTTATCCGTTTTGGCGGACATTCTTTGGCGGCTGGCTTCGCTTTTAGCCTTGATAAAATTAGTTTTGAAGATTTAAGAAGCCTTATAGGTTCTTATATAAACAAAGTCCTTGATTCAGAAGCTTTAAAGCCCGAATTGATATTAGATATGGACATAGAAGCTTCTGATCTTACTTTGGATTTTATACATGAGCTTGATAAACTTGCTCCATACGGCGAAGGAAATGCTTATCCGGTTTTTGGATTGTCAAATTTAACGTTTAAAAGCTGTTTTCCGATGGGAGCAAAGAAAAACCATCTTAAAATAACATTTTTAGACAACAGAAATAACGCTATTGAAGCAGTATGGTGGCAAAAAGGCAGTCTTGACCTTGCGCCGTCCGAAAAGGTTGATATTGCTTTTGTGCCGCAAATAAACAATTTCAGGGATCAACAGATTATTCAACTGGTTTTAAAGGATATCAGACGAGTTTTTGACAAGGATAAAGAGTTTTCAGACTGTTTATTAACAGAACCCGAAGAGGAACTTCGATTTAACGAAGATGAACTTCTTATTGACGGTATTGACAGTATATCTGACGATATAAAATGGGTAGATCACAGACAGGAAAAAGGATTCAAAAGAGAATTCCTTGATTACCTAAAGTCTTTGGGAGATAAAATTTCTGTATTTGCCGAAAGTGCCAGAGCAAAAGAAATTTTAGAAAACGTTACTTATTTAAAAGAGTTTATTGTTGACAGACTGGCAATAAAAAAGGCTGATTGTCTTGTGTTTCTTGATCTTCCAGGCGATGACTCTGTTTTTGTCAATACGGTAAAAAAGGCTGACCCTAAAGAAATTCATTTTTTCGGAATTTCGAGTGGATATGAGCCTGTAGAATTGATAAAAAAGATTTCCGGCATGCTAAAATATGCTCACAATGAAAAAAACGGCATTGTAAATGTTGAAAAAGCCGCTTCTGTTTTAGCGATTCCCTCCGAATTGTTTTTAGCCTGCATTGAGCTGCTTGATGCGGCTGAAATTGCAGAAATTCATGAAATTACAGAAGACTTTATAGAGTTTAAATTTGTCGGAAGCGTAAATTTAGCTTTTATACAGGAATTAGACGAGTATAGAAGTTTCCTGGAAGCGTTTAAATGTTTTGAAAATTACAAAAATGAATATAAAAATAAAGATATTGAACTGATTAAAACAACCATAAATAACTGTTGTTCTTTAATTTAGGTTATGTAAGACCAAGCCGCAATTAAAAAATATTTTTCTTTTTTTTGTCAACATTTTATTTTAGGATTTTTAAACTATTTGTAAAGCTTATTTTTTTAAATAAAATACAAAAAAAGGAGTAAAAATTATGATTCCGCAAGTAGGTTTAAGCAATGTTGGATTTGGACAGCTTTCAATTAAAGGAAAACCTTTAATTTCTGCCGAAAAAGCTCTTGGAGAGGTAAAACTTCTTTTCCAGAATGAACCTGTTAAAATTTACCCCAGACATTATGGAAATACTCTTTCCAAGGATTGTTTAGTAGTTACTCCTGACAGAAAAGCGGATTTTTCAAGAGCGCTTAGAAATCCTGAAATAGAGGTTAACGGCAAAGAACTTAAGCTTTCAAATATTCCGAGATACGGAATATCTATTGATCCTAACGGAGAAATAAAAAAACTGTAGGTAAGTAGGTAACAAAAAGTTTTCAAGTTTTAATCAACTTTTTATAAACTGTAAAAAAGCTCCCTTTTGGGGAGCTTTTTTTTATTAAACTATTATTTATTATCCTATTTTGAAGTCTTTTTTGGCGTGATCGTCGGCGATCTTTTTGAGTGATTCTTCTTCTGCTTTTATTGCTTCAAGTTCGCTTTCTTTTTTCTTTTGGTCTAAGTCTAAAGCTTTTTCAATACCTTGAAGTTCAGATAGTCTTTGTTCGTACTCGCCTGTTCCATAAGGAGTTTGACCGAATGTTACCGGAGGAACCACAGGGCTCGGCGCAATAAATCCTGGAACTGCTGTTGGAGAGCTTATTGTATTATGTAATCCGCTTTGGAAAATACTATTTGATAAAGTTTGTGAAATTGCGTTACATTCATCAAGAATCGCCAGTTTTCTTTCCATTATCATTGAAAGTTGGAATTCTAAATCGCTTTTTCTTGCTACTACAAACTGTCTACCTGCTACTGCATCTGCAAAACCCATATTCTTGCTCCTTTTATTTTACCTTAACTACTACTCTTTTTTCTTTTTTTTGATTTTTCATTTACCTTACCCTTATATAAAAACATTTAATCTTTAAAAATTATATAAAAAGTATATATTGTAATATATCTTTACATTGAGTTTTTGCGGTAACGGCTGATATCAAGTTGTAATAAAGCAATATGGCTTTTTTGATTGTAATCCGGCATTAACCTAACTTGCTAATTTTAAATAATAATTAGAGCTATTTTTATAAAATCAACCCCGAATACGGCAATATTAAACATGGTAATTAAAAAAAATACATTTTTTTTTTAAATTTAAACATAGTCTTAAGTGGGTAACAAAAAATTATTTTTTTGCCCGCCCCTGATAAAAAAGATAAGAAGTAAAAATTTTTTGTTTATTACTAAATTATTTAGCCATGAAAGTCGGTGTTTTTATTATGTCTTATTACTACAGATTAACAACAGCAAAATCAGTTCAATATCTAAAAACAGAGCTGAATTTTTTTAACAGAAATTATAGTTTTTTTAACTCAATTTTAAAAAAAGTATCTTTTTTCTTTCATCTTTTATACTGGCAAGGTCTTTTTAAATTTTATAGAGGTATTGATTTGCTGTTCAAAAAAAATACAAACTTACCGTTTTTTATACATAAAAATAAAATTGAAATTGAAATAACAACAAAATGCAGTATGCGCTGTTATCACTGCGACAGGTCATGCCGACAAGCTCCAAGCGATGAAATGATGAGCGTTGAACAAATAAAATATTTTATTGATGAAAGCGTAAGAGAAAATAAAAAATGGCAATTTATTGTATTAATAGGAGGAGAACCCACATTACATCCCGATATTTATGAAATATGCAATCTTTTTATTGATTATAAATTAAAATTTTCTCCAAATACTAAAATAACCATATCCACAAACGGAGTTACGCCAAAGACCAAAGAGGTTCTTGAAAATTTACCGGAAATTATCCATCAGGAAAACAGCAGTAAAACTTCAAACAAGAACTCTTTATTTTATACATTTAATGTTGCGCCTATTGATATAGAAAAATATCAGAGTCCTAAAATCGACTTCAGCAGAGGATGTTCAACTGCTTCAACCGCTGGAAGCGCATTAACAAGATACGGTTATTACGCCTGCGGAGCCGCTGCAAGTATCGACAGGGTTTTAGGGCTGGATATCGGCGCAAAAAGTTTTAAAGAGATAACAGAAAAAAAATATAGAACACAATTAAAATTATTATGCGGCTACTGCGGATTTTTTAAGGCGAGAGAAGATGATATTTATGATCTGGAAGATGTTTCTTCATCATGGGAAAAAATTTATGATGACTATAAAAACAAAAGACCAGAATTAAACTTATATGGAATCTCATCGCAGGAAACAGCAATATCTGAAGAAATAAGAGAAGTTACTCCTGTTTCGGCAAATGTTTAAGCCAATCAGCTCCCAGCCCGCTAAAGAATCTGTGAGCTTCTTCCACATCGTCATAATTTATCGGGTCATCAGGAATTTGCGGAGATAAAAAGCTTATTTCTTGATCATTTTGAAATTTCAAACTTTTTTTATATTCGCCCATATCCATGCCAAGTATTGCAAGTCCAAGATTTTTATTGCAATACGAACATTTAATCCTGACTACGACATTATTTTCTTCCCTGCGGACAAGCTCTACAGATTCTTTTTTAAAATAATTATCGCATTCAGAACATTTAAGATTTTCAAAAAAGTTTTGAATAATTTTAAAATTGTCCATAATAATTATTTTATCATTTTTTTAAAAATTTATTTGGATTAACTTGAATTGCTAAATAAATAATTTTATATTTGGCGTAGCGGCTGGCAAAGCCAGCCGCTACGCCGTTTTAAGGGCATGCGGCTCGCAGGCTTTGCCTGCGAGCCGCATAAAAAATTAAAATAAAATTTCAATCTATTTCAGCGTTTCTACTAATTAGCAATTCGAGTGGATTAGTATAATTTTAAAAATTTAAGAATGCCCCTGATAATTATTAAGAATATTTTTTACATAACCCTGTGTTTCTGCAATCTTAGGAACATTATTTCCGGCTTTTTTAACATTGCCTGGTCCTGAATTATAAGCGGCAAGAGCTAATTTAACATCTCCATTAAACATTTTAAGCATTTTCTTAAAATATCTTGCGCCTAATTTTATATTGGTTTCCGGATCGTTAATGTCATAATTTTGAATTCCAAGCTCTTTAGCTGTTTCTTTGGCTGTTTCGGGCATAAGTTGCATTAAACCCTGAGCTCCGCAATGAGATTTAGCGTCGCTTTTGAAGTTTGATTCCTGTTTAATTATTGCCATTAAAAGGTTAGGGTCAAGACCTTCTTCTTTTGCCACTTTATCTACGATAGTTCTTATATTTTCCGGAGTTTTATTATATTTATTATCAATAGGTTGTCCTTTATTTATGCCTGTTTCGCCATAAGATTTATCATTCCAGCCTGTTAATTCTTGACCAGACAAATCTACTTTGCCTTGAGAGCTTAATTGCGGAACATATCCCGTATTTTGTTTCTGATAATTACCGCTGTTTTGAGCAGATTTTAAATAATTCATAATTGTTATAAAAATATCAATTGGATTTTGTCCTGATTTTTGTATTTCAGCGGGATTTTGTAAAAACGAACTTATTTGTTCTTGTTCTTCAGTTTTAAATACAGTGTTGTAGGAAGACAAATCTAAATTAGCTATTGATTTATCTGTTGACTGCTCCAATAAAGGAAGATTATCAATTTTAAAATCAACTTGACCGTCTTTTGCGTCTTTTGCGAATATATTTGCAAATAGTAATAACCCTTCCTGATTTTTATCGCCGCCGTCTTTATCGTTAAGATAATTTGAATACAGACCGCTTAATTCCTTATCTTTAAAGATATTGCCAACTTGCCCATCTGCTTGTTTGTCCACAGCAACAATTTTGTTTAAAAAACCATGAACATTGCTTAAAAAATCCGGTTTAAAAACTTCATTCATTCCCTTTTCCCCCATTCTCCATTAATTTATTTTTATAAAAAACAGTATTTCCCTTTTTACCTTCTTATTTGTATAAAAACAAATCAACAACAAAAATTGCTTTTTTCAAAGACCCTATAATAAAAGTCATTAATATGTTTACATTTAACGAGTTTTCCTCATTATCCCGTAGGTTCAATGTGGATTGTTGTGAAATAATAACTTGAATTGCTAAATAAATAATTTTATATTTGGCGTAGCGGCTGGCGAAGCCAGCCGCTACGCCGTTTTAAGGGCATGCGGCTCGCAGGCTTTGCCTGCGAGCCGCATAAAAAAT
>JAKLDH010000033.1 GCA_022703625.1 Cyanobacteriota bacterium
TATTTTAATTTTTTATGCGGCTCGCAGGCAAAGCCTGCGAGCCGCATGCCCTTAAAACGGCGTAGCGGCTGGCGAAGCCAGCCGCTACGCCAAATATAAAATTATTTATTTAGCAATTCAAGTTAGATATTAAAAGAAATCAGGAAATAAAAAAGGCAGTTATTGCAATCAATGTACTACATTGACCGATTAATTATGAAGGTTCGTCATTCTGAGGGCTTTGCCCGAAGAATCTTGTTGTATTAATGCCATGGGATCCTTCGCTTCGCTCAGGATGACCTTGAAAATTAAACGGTCAATACAGTAGTATTAAATCTCCCTCCCCCTGCCCCCTCCCCAAGGGAGGGAAAGAAGAGTTGATAAGGTTTTTGCCGGCTACGCCGGCAAAAACCTTATCAAAAAACATACTCTTTTGATTGGTATACCCGCTTAATATAATTTGCCGCGCCTTAAAAAATAATGTTTTGCGTATATTATTGTGTTTGTGATTAAATATTATTTACTATGAGAATTTAAAATAAATGGAGAATTTATAAATGAAACGCACACTTGAAGGCACAAAAAGAAAAAGACAAAGAGTAAGCGGATTTTTAGTAAGAATGAGCAGTCCGGGCGGAAGAAATGTCATCAGAAGAAGAAGAGCAAAAGGTCGACATTCTTTAGGCATTAATTATAAAAAAAGAGCTTAAGAATTTGTTTTTAAAATGCTGCCTAAACAGGAAAGATTAACCAAAAGCAGAGAATTTGCATACATTTATCGCATACGAAAATCTGTTGCAAATTCTCTGCTAATTTTATATGTTGGAAATATAAAACAGAATAAAGCCATGCCAACCAAGGTAGGTTTTGTTGTAGGCAAAAAAGTTCACAAAAGAGCGGTTAAGAGAAATAAAATCAAAAGACGCGTAAGAGAAGCGTACAGGGAACTCAGAAAAGCTCAGGAGTTCAAATTAAAAGATTATAAACACCTGATATTTATCGCAAGACCTGCTATAATTGAATCAGATTACAGTCAAATATTTAATGCAGTTGAAGATTGCCTGAATAAGGCATCTAAAAGATTTGGAGAATAAACCGTATAGTGAAATTATACTCAAATAAAAATAAATTTCAGATTTTTGTTAAATTATTTTTGTTGTGTGGCGGCTTCGCCGCCACACAACAAAATTCCAAATTCATTTTTGGGGCAGTATAATGAAAAAAATTTCTGTTTTTCTTATTAATCTTTACCAAAAAGTTACAAAACCTTTCCCTAAAATATGCAGGTTTTACCCCACATGTTCTGAATATACTAAACAGGCTATTTTGAAATACGGCTTTTTCAAAGGCTTTTGGCTGGGCATGAAGAGAATTTTCAAATGTCATCCGTACAATCTCGGCGGTTATGATCCCGTTCCTTAACGAAAATTATCTTTTCAAATTAAAAATTTTTTGTATAATTTTTTACTAATGTGTAAATTTTTTTATTGAGAATGCTTATATAAAAGGTCAGGGCAGATATTCAGGGGAAAAAACAGGTAATGACAATAAGTTTTAGAAATATAAATCCCTATACACCCACTCAAAATGATGTTTTTCATAATTTTCATCAAAGAAAAAACAGTTTTTCAGAAGGACATAAACCTTCAAGTGATTCAAAAGATAAAAAAGACCCTTTTCTTTGTTATCCGGGAAGGGCTTTGGCATATACAGACGAAATTGGCGAGGCATTAAGACCTGCAATAGGCAATGTTGCCGCTACTCTTTTCTGGGCGCCCGCTTTATTGTATTTTGGCGCTGATGTCTGGGATAAATATAAAAAAGGAACTGATGATTCTTATCAAAACCCTGATGCAAAAACCGGAGCCAGACAAGCTATTTTTCATCTTATTGCCAGCATTGCAGGACCTGTCGCCGCAGTTCACGGGGCTCAAGAGGCAAGTATGAGATTGGGCGGCGAAAAGTTTATTAATAATACTTTGAAAAAAATTGAAGAGCCGGGGTCAAAATTAGCCTCCAAAATAGAAAAAACTCCTTTAATCGGTAAAAAACTTTTAGATATGTTAAAAAATAATGCAACAAATAAAGAGTTTTTAACCAGTAGGTTTAAAACAGGCGTTGGTCTTGCAGCGTTAGTTTTTGTTGCTCTTCCAATAGATATTTTTACAGAAAAACTTTTTATTAAAAAAGTGGTAAATCCTGCGTTAGGATTAAAAAGTCATGATGATAGAAAGTAGAAGCTATTACAGTGATTCATTAATTATGAGGGTTCGTCATTCTGAGGGCTTTAGCCCGAAGAATCTTGTTGTATAACTGACATGGGATGTTTCGCTTCGCTCAACATGACGTTTTTTACCCTCAGGATGACCTTGAAAATTAATGAATCACTGTACTATTGTTTTTTGAATAAGTTTTCAGGAAATTATAAAAAGTTGTTTTTATAGAAGGCGCCTCTAAAAACAAAACCATTTTATTTTTCAAAAATTATATGTTCTCTCGGATTAAATTTGCGTTCTCTCGAAAGTTCTTTATAAAGCTCTTTTTCCCTTTCTGTAAGGTTTGACGGTAATTCAATTTTGACTGTAACTATTTGATCGCCCCTTTTTCCTGAATTTCCATCGGGCAAGCCTTCTCCTGACAGCTTAAATTTTTGTCCTGATCGGGTTTCAGGCGGAATTTTCATGTTTACAAACCCCTCAATTGAAGGTACCTGTATTTCTCCTCCAAGCGCGGCTTCTGAAGGCGTAATCGGTATTTCGCAATGAACATGCAATCCGTCAAAACTGAAATAGGAATTTTTAATTATGTGGATTAAAAGGTAAAGATCGCCGTTCTCTCCGCCATTTAAACCTTTATTTCCTTCTCCCGCAATTTTGATTTTTGAATTTTCCTTTACATTAGACGGGATTTTAACGTTCAATTGTTTATGCGAGGAAATCTCTCCGCGCCCGTTACAGTTATTGCAGGATGAATCATTAATTATGCGTTTGCCTTTACATTTTGGGCATGTATCAACTCTAAGAATGTTTACTTTTCTAATTGCGCCATTAAAAGCTTCTGTAACGGTTATATTAACTTCTGAGCTAATATCTTCGCCTTTTTGAGGAGATTGTTTTTTAGCTTCATTAGAAGATTTTTTATCTGATTTGGTATTTTCAAAGTTTTTTGTGAAATTTTTTGTAAACTCTTTAAAAATATTATCAAAATTTATTTCTGATTTTTTATTTTTTTCGGCAGAAGATTCCGCCCCGGGTTTTTTAGGGGAATACGCTTTTGACGCCTGATTTTTTGTTTGTTCAGGCGTTTGTTCTTTTGTCGTTATAAAGCCTTTTAAAATATCGTATTGAAGACGTTTTTTGTCATCAATTAATATTGAATAAGCTTCGCCAAGTTCTTTAAATTTGTCTTCATAAAGCTTATTTCCCGGGTTAATATCAGGGTGAAATTTTTTTGCCAGCTCTCTGTAAGCTTTTTTAATTTCTTTTTTATCGCAGTTGTAGGCAATTCCCAAAATTTTATAGTAATCTTTATCTTTTCTCAAAAAAGTATCTCCAGCTACTATATTATAAAATTAATTTTAGCATTTAATGTTGATTTATAAGCAACCAATAAAAATTTCAAATTCATGTGATTTTAGAGGTGTCTATTATTGGAATAAAGGAGATTTAGCAAAAAAAAAGCCGCTTTCTTTAGCGGCAACTAGACTCGGGGAGGAGGTTTTGGGTATGGTCTTTAATGGCCTTACATTATTTCAATCGGTTTATTTTATTGAAACTTTAGGCAAATATTTAAAAATGTAAAGGTTTGTAAAAAAATACTTTTAATGGATCCATGTATCAACTACTCAGGCGTCTATTATGTTATTGCGAGCGATAACGAAGCAATCCACCCCATAGCAATATACCACCTTGCATTAATAATTTCGAATTTATACTATAAGCGAATTGTGGCATTGCGAAGGGGGTTCAGGGGCAAGCCCCTGAGCGATATGTCAGTTTGACTTATTGGTTTTTTCTTTTTGCGTCAAAAAGAAAAAGAAATGAACAAACGGTAAGCATTCTATTGAATGCTGGAAAGACCCTGTTGCGAAGCAGTCGGCGCTGTCCGCATTTCGCAAACAAGTTCAGGGTGACGATTTCCACGTTAATTAAAAAATGCATAAAAAATATTATCGGTCGTAAGTTGCATAAAATTAAATAAACAAAGCGCTATATTGACTGCAACTTGGTATTATTTAGCTCATAAATAAGTCTTAGCCCTTCAAGAGTCAGGTTTTTATTAAAATGGTCAAACGGTCTTTCCATGTGTTTTGTAACTATGGAAGAAAATCCTCCCGTGGCGATGGTTGTAACGCTCGTCTGCATTTCTTCTTCAATTCTGCGGATTAAACCGTCAATCATTGCGGCATGACCTACCACTACTCCGCTAAGCATATTTTTAATGGTATTTTTCCCAATAACACTGTTAATTTCTTCCAGTTTAAGCTTTGGAAGTAAGTTTGTAAAGGAACTAAAGGATTCAGCGGATATTTTAAGCCCCGGCGCAATAATTCCGCCGATAAATTTGCCTTCAAAGGTTACTATATCAAAATTTGTTGCCGTGCCAAAATCAACAACAACAACAGGAGCTTTATAAAGGTTATATGCGGCGCATGCATTCGCTATCCTGTCGCATCCGACTTCTTTCGGGTTTTCTACATCAAGAATAATGCCGGTTTTTGTTTTTGATGTAATTACAAGTACTGATGAATCAAGATATTTTTCAACAGCCGTCCGGAATTTCTCTGTAAGAGAAGGAACTACGCTTGATATTACCGCTGAATCTATACTTGCGCCTTTAATTTTATGATTTATAAGGTTTAAAAGATTAAGCCCGTACTCATCTTCAGTTTTATTTTTATCGCTGGCAAGATTCCAGGTTTCAATCAAAGTTGATCCCTGATAAATTCCCAGAGTGATGTTTGTATTTCCAATATCTGCAACAAGTAACATAAAATTATCCCTTTTTTTAAGTCTTTAAGCTTTTCTCAATAAAAACTGTTAAGCAGTTTATGTCAAATATATTTATTATTTAATGATATTAGTATAAAATTTTGAAAAAGGAAAAGGAGGGTAAAATGACAGGCAATAAAATTTATTTTGTGGATGTAACAAACAGGGATGGTGTTCAGACTTCAAGATTGGGACTTGCAAAACTGCAAAAAACCATGATCAATGTTTTATTAAACGACATGGGAATAACACAGTCAGAATTTGGATTTCCTAACACACGGCATGAAATTAATTACTTAAATGCAAACCTTGAACTTGTAGACAGAGGCATTATTGCAAAAACAAAACTCAGCGGCTGGATGAGAGGACTTGTAAGCGATGTTTACGAATCGTTTCAAAATGTTCCAAGATTACAGCATGTTAATCTTTCGGTATCAACTTCTGATCAAATGATTCAGGGCAAATTCAGAGGCAACAAATCCAAAGATGACATTATTAGTCAAATGACTCAGGCTGTTGAAGCCGCTTTATCCTGCGGAGCATTGACTGTTGGAGTTAATGCCGAAGACGCTTCAAGAACTGACGAGGAATTTCTTATTCGGTTCGCAAAAGCGGCAAAGGATCATGGAGCGCACAGAATCAGATATTGCGATACTCTTGGTTATGACGATCCTCATACAACTTATAACAGAATTTATAACCTTGCAAAATCAGTAGGATTGCCTGTTGAACTTCATTATCACAATGATTTAGGCATGGCAGCCGCAAACTCGGTAATGGGAGCAAAAGCCGCCATTGATGGAGGCGTTGACGCCTATATAAATACGGCGGTAAATGGAATGGGAGAAAGAGCAGGCAATGCCGATCTTATTTCATGTCTGCTTGCAATCCTAAAATCAAGCGGATTCAGCGGAAAATACCAGATTGATCCGAATATTGATCTGTGTATGGCATGGACACTTGCAAAATATACCGCTTATGCCTTTGATGTTCCAATTCCAATAAACCAGCCCGCTGTCGGAAACAATGCGTTTGCTCATGAATCCGGCATTCATGCTGACGGCGCCTTAAAAGACAGAAGAAACTATGAATTATACGATTATGAGGAGCTTGGCAGAGGCGAACCTGAGATTGTAGAAACAGGAAGGTTGATTACAGTCGGAGAATACGGCGGAATTAAAGGATTCAGAAACGTTTATGAAAAACTTGAACTTGAGTTTCATGATGAAGACGAAGCAAGAAATATTCTCGAGCTGGCAAGATATGCGAACGTTCACACACAAAGACCGCTTCTTGACAATGAATTAAGGTTTATATACAAATATCCTGATATAGCGGCAAAACTTATGACGGTAACGCCGTATTATGTTCCTGTAGGGGCTCTTAAACAAAGAATTGAAAGAGCTCAGGCAACTGTAAAAAATCTTCAAAATCAGCAGGAACAACAGTCAACTAAAGAAGCTCAGGTATAAGAATTCGCTTTGTTGCTTCTAAAAATCCTTAATTAGCAGGTGTTTTGTAGCGCAAGCGGGAGTTTTAACTCATTCATGCTCCGAAGGCAAAACACCTGCCCTACCTTTACTCAGCCCGCGCCGCCCGCCTCTTCTGTAAAAACAACTTTTTATAATGTCTTGAAAACTTATTCAAAATACAATAAACAGTATAAGACTGCTGCATAACTTATTTAAATTAAAAAATGTTTTTGAAAATCAGAAATAAATTTTATTGGGGATATAGGGGCGAAGCCCCTATATCTAAACAAAGCCCCCTTCCCGTGTGGGAAGGGGGTATGGGGGATGGGGTTGTTAATTTCGCAAAATGCAAAATAAAAAATAGTTATGCAGTAATCTTAGTATGCGCCTGGCGTAAAAAAGCGGTAAAAGAGGGATTGCCGCGCAATGCGCGGCAATCCCTCAGAACATTTTTTATAGGAACAACTAATTTTTTATATCAAAATTATGGACCGGAAATTTCACATTCGGTTTCAGAAACCATCACTCCTCCATAAGCGCTGCATAATCTTTCGCCGTTATATGCGGAAGGAGAAGCCTGACTGTATCCGCCGTTGTAATATACTTTCATTAAACCAGCCAAATTCAGTTTTTCTTCCTGCGATAAAGATGCAAGATCAGCTTGTATCGCATCAATCAAATCCTTGTCCTGAGTTACCATATCCTTTTTTTCCTTGTTTAAATATTTCATATAAAGGCTGGGATCTATAAAATAGTCTAAATAATTTCCAAATCCCATAAGGTCGCTAAATAAACCTTCAATTATAGCTTTTCTGTTACCTGTCATAAGGGTAGGGGTATAATCATCAGCAGAAGTTTTAAGGTTTGAAACCATCGTGGTTGAATTAAGGTTGATTGCCATTTTAATGAAATTTAATTTTTGTTCAAGTATTTGATCGCTTGTAAAAGAATTATGTATATCAAGATAACCGGTAGCTCCATTAGAAATACTATTTTTATAATTATTTAACTCGGCGGTAAATGCGGCTAATTCAGGACCTCCGCCTGTTGTTGCAATATTTTGAATTTCATTAACATACTCTTTCATAATTTCAGACATTTGCGCGATACGACCTGCTGAGCCGCTGGTCTGAATATAAGTTCCGCTTGCAAGACTAGCTTTAATAACTTTTTCTACCGGCGGATTAATTGTTACTCCATCAAATTTAACAGTAACATTAGTTACTAAATCTTCAGGATTTTCAAATTGTACTGTTCTTGAATTGTTAAAAGTTTTTTCAGGATCATTTCCCATAAAGAAATCCGCTAATTTTTCTCCATATTTCATTAGTCCAAAAATAATTAAGGCTACCGCCAGAACTCCAATTGCCGCAAATTCAATGAGTGATTGCCCTCTACTTTTTTTCATCTTTTATACACTCCAGTTTTACTAAAAACCTTTTTTATTTTTTTAAAATAAAAACAATATAGAATATAAATATCCCTAAAGGTGTTATTCCATTTTTTTCAAAAAATAATCTCTTTTTTACAAAATGTTAACTTAATTTTACATTTAAGGACACTATTTTAATAAAAATTAATATATTAATCAAAAAGTTTTCGTTAATTTGCTAAAAAGTTAAATGCCAAAAAGCTTACCGCTTGTTTTCACAAACAGTAACAAATATTTTTTTAGACAAATTATTTCCAATAGCAATAATTTGTTTGCCGATTCCTACAATTACCGGTCCAGGCTTTGCTATACATTTAATTTTACCGCCCTCAAAAAGACCAAATCGCTGAGAATTACATTTTACCGATGAATCTGTAAAATTTGAAATTTCTGCTTCCTGTCCGGGTTTTAATTCACAAAGACTGACCATATTTGCCTCAATTTTCTTTTATAAATAATTATAATAGTCATTTAGCATATAAAAATTAAAATAATTTAATTTTGCCATGTTGCTTATTGAGAATATTTCTCATTAGCCTGTTTTTATTTTAACAAATAGATTTTTTAAAGTCAATCATGAAGAAATTATTGCATAGCCGCTAATGCAGGATTTTGAATTTATTCTGAACTTGTTTCAGCATCTTTCCAGTATGCAATAGAACGCTTGCCGCTTCTTCATTTTCTTTTCTTTTTGAACGCAAAAGAAAAGAACCCGCAAAGCGGGACACTTGGGACAAAATCCAAGTAACATTTCCCTGTGAATGCGCATTAGGCGCGCAAAAGAAAAGAAAAAACTAACATGTCAAACTGACATATCCATCAGGGGCAAGCCCCCGAACCCCCTTCTATAAAAACAACTTTTTATAAATTCCTAAAAACTTATTCAAAATACAATAATTTAACAAAGCGCCAGTATAAAATTAACTTTTAAAATTAGACGGGTGAAGCATAAATTGATTACTAAATTAATTTAAAATATTTGTTGTTTTTATATCAAGGAGGGAGGAATGTGAAAAAACGGCATTTCGACATTAATTTAAAATATTTTATAATAATAACGGGATTGGCATTTCTGTTTACGGCTCCACCGGCTTTTGCCATAGATTCTTATGAAATTAAATATCTTGAAAACGGCAATGTTATTCAAAAATCAATTAAAGGACAGTCGTTAAAATCATCAAATAGCATTAATGGTTCAGAAAGTAAAATTTTAATTAATGCTCCAACAGAAAAAGTATGGGAAGTTCTTGATAAAAAGCATAATCTTCCTAACATTATCAGCATGATCGAAGAAGTGGAAGTAATAGAAAGCAACCCCGATAATCAAAAGGTTAAAACTTCAATAAAAATAAGCAAGCTTTTGCCCAAATTTCACTATGTTCTTAGTTTTGATCAAAGCGAAAAATATCGAAGAATGAAATTTAATAAAATAGATGGTTGTTTTAAAGAACTTTTCGGCTCTTTTGAATTTATACCCCACGGAAATTCAACTATTTTAGGATATAGAATATACTCAGATCCGGGATTTAAAATTCCTGAAGTTGTTTGCAAAGCTTTAAGATCAGATGCGGACGATATAATGAGAGCGATAAAAAATGAAGCGGAAAAATAAAATCGCAATTGTTAAGTTTTTTTGCGAAAAAGTTTTTAAATACAAACGGTATTAAGTTTATATAATCAATACATTGTTAAACAATACAAGAGATTTTATTTATATGCTAATTCGTTTTTGTATAATAAAATTTCCTTTTATAAAAGGAAATTTTATAAAAATTTTTGTTTTTATAATAATATCAAAGGATTTAAAAAGGGTTTAAAGTCTTACAGAAAGAGAATTAAAGGAATTATAAATTAAAAAAATATTATAGGGACAGGGGAAAAGGAAAAAAGACACACACATACAAATCGACTAGGAGAAAAACCATTTTTTAAAAAGAAGGGGAAGGTTTTCGACTTAATAAAAAGAAGTTTTTAAGCTTCTTTTTTTTTGTTTAAAAATAAACCAAATTACTTGAGTTTCTATACCAATCCAAATAAGTTTTCGTTAATTCGTTAAAAAACTAATATCTACAGCTCGTGCCGCCCTGCGGGCGGCGAGAACTGAGTATGGGTATAGCAGGGGCGAACGAAACCCGCCCCTAAAACAACACCCTCCCGCAAATACTGCGGGAGGGCGTTTTAAGGTTATATACTAGAATGAGTTTATTTTTCCGAAAAACCGGCAAAGCCGGATTTTCCAGAAAAAACACTCCCGCTTCGCAATACCACAATTCGTTTATAGTATAATTTCGAAATTATTATTGCAAAGTGGTATAAATTAACTTTTTAATATCCCATATCGTGCATGCCTGCGCCCGCCATAGGCATAGATGACTTTTCCTCAGGAATATCAACTATAGCAGCTTCTGTTGTAAGAACCATAGCGGCAATTGATGCTGCATTTTCAAGAGCTGATCTTGTAACCTTTGCAGGGTCAACAATACCGGCTTTAATCATGTCTACATACTCGTTATTTTGAGCATCAAACCCGATATTTTCGTCTTTGTCAAGAAGTTCTCTAAGTCTTTCAACAACAACCTGACCTAATGAACCTGCATTATCGGCAATCTGTTTTGCAGGAGCGTCAAGAGCTCTGATAAGAATCTCCGCGCCTGTTCTTTCATCGCCTTGGAACTCGTTAAGTCTTTTTAGAAGAGTTTTTGAAACTTTAATCAAAGTAACTCCGCCGCCGGGAACAATGCCTTCTTCGTTTGCCGCTCTGGTAGCGTTAAGAGCATCTTCGATTCTGAGTTTTTTGTCTTTAAGCTCAGTTTCAGTTGCAGCGCCCACTTCAATAACAGCAACTCCGCCCGATAATTTAGCAAGACGTTCCTGTAATTTTTCTTTGTCATAATCGCTGTCTGATTGCTCAATTTGACGTTTAATTTGCTTGATTCTCTCTTCAACCTTGTTTTTAGACTCATCGCCAACTACAATGGTTGTCTTGTCTTTAGTAACAGTAACTCTTTTTGCTTTACCCATCATTTGAGTTGTAACATTTTCAAGCTTAATGCCTAATTCTTCGGTGAAAATTTCTCCGCCGGTTAAAATAGCGATATCTTCAAGCATTGCTTTTCTTCTGTCGCCAAAGCCCGGAGCTTTAACCGCTACGGCTCTAAGAACTTTTCTCATTGTGTTAACAACAAGAGTAGCGAGAGCTTCGCCTTCAATATCCTCTGCAATGAGTAAAATTCCCCTTCCTTCTCTTGCAACCTGCTCAAGAAGAGGCACTAACTCGGAAACAAGATTTATTTTCTTATTTATACAGATAACAAAAGCGTCGTCTAAAACAGATTCCATTCTTTCCGCATCTGTAACGAAGTATGGGCTAAGGTAGCCTTTGTCAAACTGCATGCCTTCAACAACTTTAAGTTGAGTTTCAGTTGTTTTAGCTTCTTCTACAGTAATTACACCTTCAGGACCCACTTTTTCCATAGCATCAGCAATATAAGCGCCGATTTTTGCGTCATTCCCCGCTGAAATAGTTGCCACTTGCGCTCTTAATTCTTTTGAGCTGATTTGTTTAGCGCTTTTCTTGATTTCTTCAACCGCTATACCAACTATTCTGTCAATTCCTCTTTTAATTCCGATTGGATTTGCTCCTGCCGCAACGTTTCTAAGTCCTTCTTTAACGATTGATTGAGCAAGAACCGCCGCTGTAGTTGTTCCATCTCCAGCAACGTCGTTTGTTTTGCTGGACACTTCTTTTACCAATTGAGCCCCAAGATTTTCAAGGCTATCTTGAAGTTCAATTTCTTTAGCGATGGTAATACCATCGTTAACTATCTGAGGCGCTCCAAATTTTTTATCAAGTATAACATTACGACCTTTTGGTCCCAATGTAACCTTTACTGCGTTAGCTACCGCATCAATCCCTTTTTCAAGCGACTTGCGAGCTTCTTCATCAAATACAATTCTCTTTGCCATTGTTTATAAACTCCTATTTACTCTTAATATTACTGTTCTATGATTGCTAAAATATCTCTGACGGAAAGGATTTTGTATTCCTGATCGCCAACTTTAATTTCAGTTCCGCCGTATTTTGCGTAAAGCACGACATCGCCGATTTTAACTTCCATTTCTTCTCTGCCGCCTTTGTCAAGCGCTTTTCCGGGACCTACCGCAAGAACTTCACCTTTTTGAGGTTTTTCTCTGGCTGAATCGGGAAGGATAATCCCGCCTGGCGTTGATTCTGTTTCTTCTAC
This sequence comes from Cyanobacteriota bacterium, assembly GCA_022703625.1. GTDB lineage: Bacteria > Cyanobacteriota > Vampirovibrionia > Gastranaerophilales > UBA9971 > JAKLDH01. Next base: position 12,119 of record JAKLDH010000033.1, read on the forward strand.
AACTTTAATTACAACTCTGTCCGATAAAGGCTTAATTTTTAATTCTTTTGCCATTTTTTCAATTTCCTCCAAATAAATACTATATTTAATGCTACCAAAAACATGGTTTATAACAAATAAGAATTATAATAAAAAACATTAATCTGTTTACATTTAACGAGTTTTCCTCATTACCCGCAAGAAATTCATGTTAATTAGTTTTGTCGTTTAGTATAAAAACTTATTTGTTTTCATATACAAAAATATAAAAAAATTTTTATTTTTACCCTAAAAATTAACAAAAAATTAATTTTTTAGTTAACAAATGTTTAAATTTAATATTGAACCATGGAAACGATTTTTGTATTATTGTAACGCTCAAATCTTTTAATGCCGTCAAGGAAACAGAGCTCTATAACAAACCCTAAGCCAGCGGGAACTCCGCCGATTTTCTCTATAAGTTCAATTGTTGCCGCTGCTGTTCCGCCGGTTGCAAGCAAATCATCAATCACTAATACTCTTTTGCCTGGTTCAATCGCATCTTTATGGACTTCAATTGAATCTGTGCCGTATTCAAGCTCGTAAGACACTTTTTCAACATCAGCGGGAAGTTTGCCGGGTTTTCTTATAATAACAAGTCCCGCGCCAAGATTATAAGCAACAGGCGCGCCGAAAATAAAACCTCGGGATTCAATTCCTGCGACATAATCAATATTTAAATCTTTAAACTCGGCTGTAAGGTAATTAACGATTCTTTTAAAAGCCTCAGGGTCTTTTAAAGCGGTTGTTATATCTTTAAAAATGATTCCTTCTTTCGGAAAATTGGGGATATCTCTAATTCTTGACTTAACTAATTCCGGCATTGACAAAATCTCCTCAACATTTTCATGAACAATAATATTGTACTAAAAAAACAATAATTTTTAAAAAATTTTTTTATTTTTAATTTATGCTATTGATTTATACTACTAATTTATGCTACTATGATAGAGTAAATATATGGAGAAAACGTCATGCCAAAAATGAAAAAATTTAAAGGACAGTTGGACAGACAAACACAGTGGATTGAGCAAGGAGCAGGAGAAGGAAGAAACCGTAGAAACAGAGGGCTTTGTTGCGCAAAAAAGGTTTCTATTTCATTACCAGAAGATTTAATAGAATTTTTGGACTCTAAAGGACATAACAGAAGCAAAATTATAGTTACTATTCTTGAAGAATATAAGAATAAAAAGCAAAATGAAGATTTATCAAAGGCATATGAAGAGTATTCAGAATTTTGCAGGGAAGATGGAAGCGAATTTGAAGAAACTCAGATAAAAGACTTGGAAGGAGAAGAGTAATGCCTAAGCGTGGAGAAATATGGTGGGTCAGTTTTGATCCTTCTATAGGCACTGAAATTCAAAAAACTCGTCCTGCAATCGTTATATCTAACGATATAGCAAATGAAAAAGGCTCAAGAATAACTGTTTTGCCAATAACTTCAAGAATAAAGCATTTGCCTATCGTTGTTATTTTAGAAGCAGATGACAAAAACGGTTTAAATAACCAAAGCTTAATTAGAGTTCCTGATGTATGCACCTTTGATAAATCAAGATTTAAGTCAAAAATAGGAACAATTTCAGAAGAAAAGATGAATGAAGTTGAAGAAAAACTTAGAATTCATCTGGCTTTATAATATTATTAGATAATACAGCTTCTTCATAAATCAATTTTGCCATAGGGAAAGGCTCTAAAGCCCTTTCAAAAATTCCTAACGAATAGGCAATAGTTAATCCATAGTTAGTAATAGGCACTCCAGCCGCATTAGCCTTTGAAATTCTTGATAAAATTTCTCTTCTGTTAGTCATACAAGCTCCACAATGAATTATAAGCTTATAATCACTTATATTTTCGGGGAAATCGTGCCCTGTATAAAAGACAAACTCAAGCTTTGCGCCGGTATACTGTGTAAGCCAACGTGGAATCTTAACCCGCCCAATGTCATCGCCGATATTATGATGCGCGCATGACTCGCAAATAAGAACCTTATCACCGGCTTTAAGCTTGTCTATGGCGAGAGTTCCCCTGACAAATTCGCTTAATTCGCCTTTAAGCCTTGCAAAAAGAATAGAAAACGATGTCAATTTAATATTTTTAGGAACATCAGCGGCAACCTTCAAAAACGCCTGCGAATCTGTAATAACGAGGGCAGGAGGTTGTTTTTGCCTGTCAAGAGCGGCTTTAAGCTCTCTTTCCTTAACAACCATAACCATGGAATCATTATCGAGGAGCTCTCTTATCGTTTGAACCTGCGGGAGAATCAGCCGTCCCTTCGGAGCTTCAAGGTCAATAGGAACGACCAAAATAGCAAGCTCGCCAGCGGGAATCAAGTCTGAAGCGATTGCGGGAGGATTCAAGAATTCTTCGGGCGCAGATTTTATTATGCTTTGTTTTAATTCTTCAATCCCTATATTTTCCTTTGCTGATACGCAGACAAGCTCGATTCCAAATTCTTTTAATTTACTTAGATCGGATTCTTCAGGTTTTTTTATGTCAAATTTATTTAATACAGCGATTACAGGAATTTTTCTTGTCTTAAATTCTTCATACAGATTAAGTTCAAAACTATTCCACTCTGCTCCTTCAGATACGATAAGGGCAAGGTCGGTTCTTTCAAAGATTTTCTTGGTTTTTTCAATTCTTTTTTCGCCCAGACTACCTTCATCGTCAATGCCTGCGGTATCAACAAACAAAACAGGTCCAAGAGGAAGAAGCTCCATGGCTTTTTCAACAGGATCAGTAGTTGTGCCAGCAGTTTCAGACACTATAGAGATATCCTGTTTTGTCAATTTATTTAAAATACTTGACTTTCCGACATTACGCCGCCCAAAAATCCCGATATGAAGACGCATTCCACGAGGTGTTTTTTGCATAAAAATTCCCTTTAAAGCTTTATAACTAAATTTTAAAATAAATTATCCCGAAAAGTAAAATATTATTTCCCTATACAAAAATTTGAAAAAATATTGTTTATAATTTCATCGCTGACGACTTCTCCGGTAATTTCACCCAGAGAAATTAAAGCAGATTTTAAGTCTATAGAAATTAAATCCTGATGCTCATTTCTATTACAAGCTTCAACAGCTTTTAAAAGAGATTTTTTACTGTTTTTCAAGCATTCCTGTTGTCTTAAATTTGTGCAAAATTCGTCATTACCGGTTGAATCAGACAAAATAACGCTTTTAACAGCTTGCTTCAACTCATTTAGACCTATTTTTTCTTTTGAAGAAACTTTTATAAGTTCTGCGCCGGAAGAAAAATCCTGCGCCAGATCAAGCTTAGAGCCTACTTTTAATAAATTTTTCCTGTTTTTTATACTTTCCAAAATTTTGTTGTCTTCTTCAGTCAGTCCTTTTGCAAGATCGTAGATATAAATAATGATATCAGCGGTTTTAATCGCTTCATTTGTCAGATTTATGCCCAGCGCTTCAATGTAGTTATTGTCAGATTCGCTTTTAATTTCTCTCAAGCCGGCTGTGTCTATAAGAGTAAGCGGTATTCCTTCAATATCAACAGATTCTTGAATAATATCTCGTGTGGTTCCAGGTATATCAGTAACAATGGCTCGCTGAACATCTAAAAGCGCATTAAAAAGTGAAGATTTGCCTGCGTTGGGTTTTCCGACGATTGCCGCTTTTACGCCGTTTCTCATAAGATTTGAAGCTGTCGCTCCGTTCAAAATGCCTTCTATTTCGTTAATTAAAGACAATATTTTGTCATTAATATAATTATATTCAGGCTCATCAACTTCTTCAGGGAAGTCAACAGCCGCTATAATTAACGACAGGAGATTTATAAGCTCTGTTCGCAAAAAATAAATTTTTTCCGCCAGTCTTCCCGATAAATTTAAGGCTGAAAGCTTTGAAAACGTATCTGTCTTGGAATGAATAAGATCAAGAATCGATTCTGCTCTGCTTAAATCAATCTTGCCGTTCATAAAAGCCCTTTTTGAGAACTCTCCCTGTTCCGCAAGCCTTGCGCCATTATCAATACATAGCTTAAGTATCTTTTGAACTATGTTAACTCCGCCATGACATTGAATTTCAAATATATTTTCTCCTGTAAAGCTTTTAGGAGCTTTAAAATACAGCAATATAACCTCATCAACAGGATGCAAATTATTTTCATAAATCCAGCCGTAATACACCCTGTTTGGCTTAAATTCAGGTAGTTTCCTTTCTTTTAAGGTTGAAGAAAAGATTTTTTTAATAATTTCTTCGGAATCATTACCGCTAATCCTAATGACTCCAACGCCTCCTACCCCTAAAGGGGTTGCAATCGCTGCTATAGTGTTATTTCCGGCATAAATATTCATAAACAACTCGGCTCATTAAATTTATTTACATTAATTCATGAATGTATTTTAATATAAATATAAGAGTAATTTACCTGAAAGGAAATTTAAAATGCTAAAAATTCTTGATCAAATCATGAGCCCCAAATCCATTGCTATTATTGGAGCTTCCACAAAAACCGATACAATAGGCGGAATAATTTTAAAAAATATTATTGAATATAAATACACAGGCAAATTATATCCAATCAACCCAAAAGCCGATCAAATTTCCGGATTAAAAGCATATAAGAGCATTCTTGATGTGCCTGGAGATGTTGACCTTGCAATAATTGTTATCCCAAGAGATGCGGTGTTTACCGCCATTGATCAGTGTAATGAAAAAGACATAAAGGGTATATGCGTAATATCAGCCGGTTTTAAAGAAATAGGAAAAGAAGGAGCAGAGCTGGAACAAAAACTTCTTGAAAAAGTCCGGAGTTATGGAATGAGAATGGTTGGTCCAAACTGTTTTGGAGTTATAAACACCGCTGATGATATAAGATTAGACGCTTCATTTGCAGAAACTCTTCCTGTAAAAGGAAAAACAGCTTTTGTTTCTCAGTCAGGAGCTTTAGGAGCGGCTATTTTAAACCTTCTCGAGGATTTAAAAATCGGATTCAGCCAATTTTTCTCAATTGGTAATGCCGCAGACATAAAAACAGAAACAATGCTTGAATACTGGAAAGATGAACCCAACACAGAGCAAATTTTACTGTACATGGAAGCTATCAGCAACCCGCAGGAATTTGCAAAATTGGCAAAAGAAATTTCCAAGAAAAAACCTATAGTGGCGATAAAATCAGGGAGATCAGCGGCTGGAGCGTCAGCTGCGTCTTCTCACACAGGATCATTGGCTGGAGCAGACATTGCGGCAGACGCGCTATTAAAACAGAGCGGCGTTATCAGAGTAACTTCCGTTAATGAAATGTTTGAAGTAGCTCAGGCTTTTGAAAATTGCCCTGTTCCTAAAGGTAAAAGAGTAGCAATTCTAACTAATTCAGGCGGTCCGGGAATCATGGCAACAGACGCTGTTTGTGAATCAGGACTTGAAATTGCTCCTATTAAAGAATCAACAAAAGAATATATGAGAAGTTATCTGTCATCAGCCGCCAGTGTAAAGAATCCAATAGATATGATAGCAAGCGCTCCGCTGGATCATTATGAAAAAACAATTGAGGCACTTATTGCCGATGAAAACGTAGATGCCATTATGGTTATTTGCGTGCCCTTCTTAGGCATTAACCCAATGCAGGTTGCTCAAGCAACCATGAAAATTAAAGATGCGCATCCTGAAAAGCCTATAATCTCTATAATGATGGCAGAAGGATCATTTTACAGAGAAATTAATAAAATAGAAACGAATATACCTTTTTATCAATATCCTGAAACAGGCGTAAATGCCCTTTCAAAGCTATTTGCGCAGTATGAATGGACGCAAAGGCCGGAAGGGAAAGAGCCTTCATATTCAGTAAATAAAGCAAAAGCAATGGGAATTATATCAAACGCATTAAAAGAAGGAAGAAGCCAGCTTACAACTTTGGAATCAATTGATATTCTTGAAGCGTACGGAATAAGAACCTGCAAATACGCTTTTGCCGCAAATGTTGAAGACGCTGTGAAAGAAGCCAATAAAATTGACTATCCGGTTGTAATGAAGATTACATCTACAAAAATCTCTCATAAAACAGAAATAGGCGGAGTAATTGTAGGAATTAACAGCGAAGAACAGCTAAGAAACGAGTATAAAGCTCTTCTTGACAGATTAAAATCCAAAGGACTTGAAGACGCTCTTGACGGAGTTATAATACAGGAAATGGTCAAAGGAAACCGTGAAATGGTTTGTGGAGTAGCAACGGATCCTCAATACGGGCATCTTATGATGTTTGGACTTGGCGGAATCTTCGTTGAAACGTTTAAAGATGTTGCTTTCAGAGTAAATCCGGTAACTGATATTGATGTAAAAGAGATGGTGCAATCAGTTAAGGCTTATAAACTTCTTCAAGGCGCAAGAGGAGAAATCCCAGCAAACATTGAGCAGGTTGAAGAAACGATATTAAGGCTTTCACAGCTTGTAAAAGATTTCAGCTTTATAAAAGAGCTTGATATTAACCCTTTAAAGATTTCTGATAAAACAGGAGAAGGCATTGCGGTTGACGGTCGTATCGAAGTCAACTTCGAGCAGGCAAAACAAGCTTTAGGATGTTGTCAAATTTCATCAGGAAGCAGATAAAACAATCAGGGCATTTTAATTCCAGAGTCGCTAAATAACTTGAATTGCTAAATAAATAATTTTATATTTGGCGTAGCGGCTGGCTTCGCCAGCCGCTACGCCGTTTTAAGGGCATGCGGCTCGCAGGCAAAGCCTGCGAGCCGCATAAAAAATTAAAATAAAATTTCAATCTATTTCAGCGTTTCGACTAATTAGCAATTCGAGTTAAATAGGCAAGCCCGTCATCTTAAGCAAAGCGAAGGATCGCAACCAATTGCATAAACCATGCGATTCTTCGGGTTATATTAAAAGGGTATTATTTTTTGATAAGGGTTTTGCCGAAGGCAAAACACCTGTCCTACGCTTACTCAGCCTGCGCCGCCCTGCGGGCGGCGCAGGCTGTAAATATCAGCTTTTTAAGCAATTAACGAAAACTTATTGGGATTGATATATCACTTACAACTTGACCTTTACTAAAACTTTTACAGATCGCTATATTACTGAATCTTTTTTTTATATATAATTAAATTAAAATTTTAATTCTGATATTAATTTAATTTTTAAATATTTTTTGGGAGATAGCGTTTTGGTAAACACCTATGAAAATGAAAAAACTGAAAGAATTCCGCCTCAAAGCATTGAGGCAGAACAGGCGGTATTAGGCGCTATTCTTATTGACCCTAATGCTATAGCTAAAACTATAGACATACTTAAGCCGGAAAGTTTTTATAAACAGTCGCATAAAAACATATTTTCCTCTATGGTCTTTCTTTTTAACAACAGTGATCCAATAGATGTCGTTTCAGTTTCAGAAAACCTGAAAAGCAAAGAAAAACTTGATTCTGTAGGAGGAAGAGCATATATAAACGATCTGGCTCTTTCTGTTATTACTTCTGCTAATGTTGAATATTACGCAAAAATAATTTCCGAAAAATCCGTGTTAAGAGAGCTTATTAAAGCCGGAGGAGAAATAACCTCCATAGCTTATAATGATGTTAGCCCTGAAAAAGCTGTAGATGCGGCAGAACAACTGATTTTTTCAATATCTCAAAAGAAAACGGCAGAAAATCTGACTCACGTTGGCGAAATAGTGCTGGACAGCTATAAGCTTATTGAAGAACGGTATAACAACCGTGATGAGCTTGTGGGAACGCCTAGCGGATTTTATGACCTGGACAGCCTTACGGCAGGCTTTCAGCCGTCAGACTTAATAATCGTTGCGGCAAGACCTTCTATGGGAAAAACTACTTTTTGTCTTAATATAGCTCAGGAAGTAGGCATTAAAAGGAAAAAACCCGTTGCTATCTTTAGTCTTGAGATGGCAAAGGAACAGCTTGTTCAAAGAATGCTTTGTTCTGAAGCTGAAATTGACGCAAACAGGCTTAGAACCGGTCATATGCATGCGGAAGACTGGCAAAAACTAGCTAAAACCTTGGGTGAAATGAATGATTGCCCTATTTTTATTGATGATTCGCCCGGATTGACAATAAGCGAACTGAGGGCAAAGTGCAGAAGGTTATGCATAAGCCAAAAAGAGCTTGGCTTGGTAATTATAGACTATCTTCAACTTATGGAAGGTTCTGACACAAGAAGAAACGACAGGGTTCAGGAAATTTCCCAGATTTCAAGAGGACTTAAAGGGATCGCAAGGGAATTAAAAACGCCTGTTATTGCTTTATCACAGTTATCTCGGGCTGTAGAGTCCAGACAAAACAAAAAACCAATGCTCAGCGACCTTAGAGAAAGCGGAAGCATTGAGCAGGACGCTGATATTGTTATGTTTATTTACAGAGAAGAATATTATGACCCTGATAATATTGAAAAGAAAGGCAAAGCTGAAGTAATTGTGGCAAAACAAAGAAATGGTCCGATTGGAAGCGTTGATTTGCTTTTTCAGAATAATATCACTAAATTTAAAAATCCTGCAAAAAGCAGAACAAATTTATTTTAGGGCGCCTTTGTAGAATAGAAAATAATATATAACTCGAATTGCTAATTAACATGAATTGCTAATTAGCAGAAACCGTCATCCTGAGCGGAGCGAAGGATCGCAACCAATTGTCAAAAACAGGAGATTCTTCGGGCTAAAGCCCTCAGAATGACGATTAAAAAAATTAATTAGCAATTCGAGTTAATTAGTCGAAACGCTGAAATAGATTGAAATTTTATTTTAATTTTTTATGCGGCTCGCAGGCAAAGCCTGCGAGCCGCATGCC
>JAKLDH010000034.1 GCA_022703625.1 Cyanobacteriota bacterium
TCAGATCGCTTCAATCAGCCGGACTCGAAATCACACTTATAAAAGACGTTACTCCAATACCGCACAACGGTTGCAGAGCACCTAAAAAGAGAAGAGTATAATTAAATTATTTTAATAAAAACGAGGCATGCTCGTTAAACAAAAATTACTATAATAATCTAAACTAAAAAGGAGTCAAAAATTGGCGCGATATACAGGATCAGTTTGTAAAATATGCAGAAATGAAGGCAAAAAACTGTTTTTAAAAGGAACAAGATGCAATTCTGTTAAATGTTCCGTAACTAAAAGACCTTATGGATCAGGACAGCATGGACAAAACAGAAAAAAACTTTCAGAATATGCGGTTCATTTAAGAGAAAAACAAAAAGTTCGTCATACATATCTTGTGTCTGAAAAACAATTTGCAAGATATTATCAATTTGCGTCAAGAAAAAGTGGAGTTACAGGTTCAATTCTTTTACAGACTCTTGAATCAAGATTTGACAGCGTAGTTGCCGCCGCGGGTTTAACGGCAGGTCGTAAGCAGTCAAGACAACTTATCAGACACAGACATTTTGTAATCAACGGTAGAACAGTTGATATTCCATCTTACAAAGTAAAACCTGGCGATGAAATTTCAGTTAAAGCGAAAAGCTCTGATTTGATTAAAAGTATCACTGAAACACTTGCTGAAACGCCGGAAGTAAAATGGTTAACCGTTGATAAAAATAATTTAAAAATAAGGGTAAATGCGCTTCCTGAAAGAGAAGAGATTGACCCGACAATTAAAGAACATTTGATAGTAGAGTATTATTCCAAGTAGATTTTATGATTTAGGAGGTTGTAATAACCGATGGATTTAACAATAAAGTGCGTAAATACAACAACTGATTCCGATGGAACAATATATGGCAAATTCATTATTGAACCGCTGGAAAGAGGATACGGAACGACGATAGGAAACTCTTTAAGAAGAGTTTTATTGTCAAGTCTGGAAGGAGCTGCTGTTACAGCGGCAAGAATTGAGGGCGTAACCCATGAATATACAACAATACCGGGTATAAGCGAAGACGTTACGGATTTACTTTTAAACATAAAAGGTTTGGTTGTAAAAAGTGAAAGCCCTGAGCCGCAAAATTTAAGAATTGATGTTGATAAACCCGGTCCTGTTTATGCGGGAGATATTCAATTGCCGTCAGGAGTTAAGATAATTAACCCTGACTGGATAATTTGCAATATTTCTGATGGCGGAAGTCTTCATGCCGATATTATTGTAGAAACAGGCAAAGGATACATAACAACAGATAACATGCATTCATTTCAGGCAAGCAAATCAATAGATATGCTTCCTATCGACGCAGTGTTTATGCCGATTAAAAAAGTAAGCTATAAAGTAGAAAACACTCGTGTTGGAGAAGTTACAGACTTTGATAAACTAATACTGGAAGTATGGTCTAACGGAAGCATGGAAGTCAATAACGCATTAAGCCAGGCTTCAAATTTACTGATAGAGCATTTCCTTCCAATAGCTAATCTTACCGGACAGGTAAGCCTTGCGGGACCTCAACCAAGTGTCGAGGAAGAAGAGCCGAAAGAACAAACGCCAACAATTGGAATTGAAGAACTCGATCTTTCCGTAAGAGCTTATAACTGCCTGAAAAGAGCAAGTATAAATTCTCTTGAAGAACTTTTGTTAAAATCAGAGCATGATTTGCTTCATATTAAGAATTTCGGCAAAAAATCTTCAGACGAAGTTATAGAAAGACTAACAGCCTTCGGCTTAAAGCTTAAGCCAAATCCTGAAGGCGTTGAGATAGATGAATAATTAAAATAATCGACTATTTAAGGATAAAACAAAATGAGACACCAGAAAAAAGTCAAAAAACTAGGAAGACCTCAGGACCAGAGAAAAGCTTTATTAAGATCGCTGGCAACATCATTGTTTATGCATGGAGAAATCCAGACAACAATGACAAAGGCTAAAGCCTTAAAATCTTATGCAGAAAAAATTATATCATTTGCGAAAAAAGGCGATCTTCATGCCAGAAGATTAGCTTCGGCATTGATATATGATCAGGAAATTTTAAATGAAACTGAAACTGCCGAAGAAAAGGATGAAAAATCGCTTAAAGTTACAGTTCTTAGAAAGTTATTTTCTGAAATAGGTCCGAAAAATAAAGAAAGAAACGGCGGCTATACGCAAATATTCAGAACAGGTTTTAGACGCGGCGATAATGCAGAAATGGCATTAATCCGACTAATTTAGAGATGAAACTTGTTACAATAATAGGCATATTAGCGGCTTTTCTGACAACCACATCGTTTATTCCACAAATGATAAAGGTTGTAAAATCAAAATCCACAGGCGATCTCTCCATGATAATGGTAATTTTACTTACACTTGGAATATTTATGTGGTTAATATACGGAATTTTAATAACATCCTATCCAGTGATAATTGCAAATGCATTATCACTGTTTTTTAATTCGGTCATTTTATTTTATAAATTCAAATATAGATAACTTTTTGTAAATCCTTAATTTGCTGGCGTTTTGTAGCGCAAGCGGGAGTTTTAACTCATTCATGCTCCGAAGGCAAAACGCCAGCAATACTCCACCAAACCTGCGCCACCAGCAGGTCGGCGTAGGCTTGGTAAATATCCACTTTTTAACAAATTAACGAAAACTTATTGTGAATTTATATTAAGATTTTTATTTAAATAGTTAATTTCTCTATTGACAGATGCGTTTTTATATTAGAATTAAAATCATAATAGAAATTTTAAAAATTCAAGCTAAAAAAAATAGAATAGGCAGATACTAGACAGAGGCAATTAATAATTTAAATTTGAAGAGGTCAAGATGGCAGTAAGTGAGAGGTTGCAAATACCTCAAAATATAGCAGGCTCTATTATTGAGCGTTTAGAAACAGCGTATAAAAAAGACTCGGCATTTAGTATTGAATTTTATTTCAAAAAAAATGTATCCGAAGAAAAACCTGTACAGTGGTTTATTAAAAGGGCTATTGATATAGTCGGAACTATTCTCGGCTTAATTCTTATATCACCTGTATTATTGCTTATAATTCTTGCAATAAAACTGGAATCGCAAGGTCCCGTTTTATTTAAACAGAAAAGAATGGGTAAACACGGAAAAGAATTTGAAATTTATAAATTCAGAAGCATGTACAAAAATGCTGAAGATAGACTTGGAGAATTAATAAAATATAATCAAACAAATGACTTTATGTTTAAGATGTTTGATGACCCAAGAGTAACAAAAGTAGGCAAGTTTATAAGAAAATATAGTCTTGATGAGCTTCCTCAGCTTATTAACGTATTAAAAGGCGAAATGAGCCTTGTGGGATTTAGACCGCCAATTCCTCGTGAAGTCGAAAAATACAAAGACTGGCACTATTTAAGATTTAACGGCACCCCGGGACTTACCGGTCCATGGCAGGTTAATGGAAGGTCTACTATTAAAAATTTTGATAAAGTTGTAGAACTGGAAATAAATTACAATAAAGATTGGAATCTTTTAAAAGATATAGAAATTATTTTAAAAACCTTTCCCGTAGTGCTTTTTGGCAGGGATGCCGCATAAAAAGAGAATAATGCCAATCTAAACAGGTTTTCAAACAATTAAGGTTTTACAAAAATCGTATTTTTTATTTCCCGATTTCTTTTTAAGATCAATATATTTACTTTTGCAACTATTATAGTCTTTTTAGATGATTTTTCGTAAATATTTTATTAAAGGATAATGGAAATTCTGTTATAATCTAAAGAAATATTTGGATTTAGCGTGTTTTGATCTAATTTTTTTTTTGATAGATAACTTTTGACTTAACTTAAAGGTTTTTTAATGAATAAATTGTTTAAAAAATTATATATATGTTTGTTTGGAGCGTTTATTTTGTTGTTATGCCTTCAAACAACAGGTTTTGCCAATACTATAGAAAAAACTGCGGTAGAAAAAAATGATTATTTACCCCCGATGGAAGAGTTTAATCAGTCGAAAAACCTGACTTCAAGACAATATATTCTCGGAGCAAACGATATTATAAGCATAGAAATTTACAATGTGCCGCAATTGTCAGGAGAAGTAAGGGTTCAGCCAGACGGAAAGGTATCAATTCCTTATCTTGGAAGCTTTTCTGTTGCAGGTAAAAGCATCGATGCAGTAAGAGAAATAATAATTAATAAATATGGCGAATATCTTATAAATCCCGAAATAACAGTAAAATTAGTCCAGTCAAGACCATTCATTGTCTATATATCAGGCGCTGTTTTAAATCCGGGAAGTTATGAATTAAGCACTATTACAAACCAATCCGCATATTTGGCAAAACCTGAGGCTTTTATAGAAAGAAAAACCCCGATTCTATCAAATGTTATAGTTGCGGCAGGCGGAATTACATACGATGCGGATTATGAAAACGTTATGATTAAAAATGATTATGATAATCTTGTGTATAAAGTTAACCTTTTTCAGATAATAGCAAATGCAAATTCTGCTCAGGACTTATATTTAATGGCTGGCGACAGAATTTATGTGCCCCAGCTTCCTTCTCCTACTCATATTGATCAGGAGAAGTATAAAATTTTATTATCATCAACTATTTTTCAAAGAACAATTCCTGTAAAAGTTATGGGCTATGTTAATAAACCCGGATTAATAAATTTAAATTCGACTCAAACGGCAAATCTATCATCTGCTTTGGCTTTAGCCGGCGGATATCAATCTGATACCGCATATACTCCGCATAAAGTTCTTGTAAGCAGGCTTGATAACAATAATAATCTTGTTACAATAGCAATTAATCCTCGAAAAGACGAACTTCTTTTGATGCCCAATGACGTAATTTATGTTCCTGAAAAAATCAGACCGTCTATGGGTAAATTATTTGATTACATTTCAAGAGTCCTATCACCGTTTTACATGTTTTCAAATACTTATCGCAGTTGGGATACAACGTTTTAAGTCATTATAAAAAAGGTATAAAAAATTGTTTAATAAAGAAAGAAATCCATTATTATTACTGCTTTTAAGAGAAAAAAAACTTATAATCGCCGGTATTATAACGGGTTTTATTCTGTTTGTATTTTATTACATTTTCTTTTATAAAGCCCTTTATACTTGTAAATGTAAATTATATGTAAAAAATATCACAAAAAGCAGTATTGTAGCAGATTTAAGCCCTGGAAACACGGTTGTGTCAGAAAGCGGATACAGTAATCCTTTGTTTAACCTTAGAGAACTGCTTAAATCAGAACAAATAGCTTATAGAGTATATCCTTTAGTTAAAAATAAATATCCTGAAGACCTTACATATTTAGGTGTTCTCACAAAAGAAGATTTTTATGTTTATTATTTAAAGCTGATAACTTCCTCTGTTGAGCCGTCAACAGACATTATGGAAATAAAATTGATGTGGCCTAATAACAAAAATGCGCCGGAAGTTCTTAAATTTATAATTAGTGAATTTAAAAAAGAAAATTTGAATCTTAGAGGCTTTGTTGAAAATAAAAAAAGAGTTTTCCTTGATGAGCAGACAGTAGATGTTACAAAAAAACTTCAGGATATAAGAAATAAAGTAAAAGAGTTTAAATTAACTTCTAATATTACTGATATTGAAAGCGAAACTTTACAACTGGTAAATGCCCGCCTGGAACTTGAAAAACAGGTAAACTATTTAAAATCTCAGATTAATTACAATACAACTAAACGGAATGAGCTTGCTAAGGAATTAAATATTTCAGAGCCTGATGTTGCTTTAAGGTCAGCCGGAATAGGAACTGATCCTTATTTGATGAAATTAAGCCAGGATTTAGCAATTGCTAAACAGAGCCATGCCACAATGAAAGCTAAATTTACGGAAAAATTCCCGGAAGTTATTGCTGTAAATAATCAAATTGAAACTCTTGAAACTTTAATTTCCGAAAGAAAAAAAGAAACTGTCGAAAACATTGTAATTCCTAGAGCTATATACGATGGACCTTCCTCACAAGTTGTAACAACGCTTGCTCTTACGCATGCGGAAATTGCATCACTTGAAGAGCAGTTAAAAACCTTACAAAAAGGAATTGCTGAAATTAAAAAAACAGAAGATGGATATACAGTTAAACTTGTAAATTATTCTGAATTAAAAAATCTGGAAATTGCGTTTAATAATGCGTTTCAGCAGGTTAAACAAAAACAGCTTGAAGCTATGATAAAAGAGAGCGAAATTATAGATAATTTAATTGTTTTAAGTTATCCGTTAGGCGCAAGTCCTCAGGTTTTATATATACTTTCAAGATTTTTAGGATTTATGATTCTAGGCTCTTTGTTAGGGCTTGGTTTGGGATATATTAAGCAGGCTCTTGACGATAAATGGCTTGATGTAACTGAAATGCAGGCTATTACAGGTCAAAATATCCTTGGAATTGTTCCTTGGCTTGATAACACTGAAGAAGAAAATGTAGATAAAATTATGAGCGCGGCTTATACAAATATAGCTTCAGAAATAGTTTCTAAAGCATATACAACTGATAAGTTTTTAATTACATTTTTATCAACGACCACAAAATCAAAAAACAAATCTATTGTGTCAGAATCAGTAGTTTCAAGGCTTTTAGAGCTGGGCAGGTCTGTAGTTCTTATAGATTTAGTTCCCAAAAATTTTGAAGGAACTGATCTGATTGATATTATTAAATCCTTAAATTCAAAATTAAGATTTAAAAATACAGAAAGCCCTCTTTTTGAGAATCATGCAAAACAAAATGGAAGTGGCGCTGTAGACACCGCTGTATTAGAATTAACCGAACAACATTTGCGGGAATACTTCGGTGACGCCGTTAAAACACTTGTTGACGAAAACGGCAAAAATAAAATATTAAAACTGGAAATTAACAAACAAAATATTAATATAAACGATTATGTAACAAGTAAAGGCTTTTATCTGATTTTAGAATCCCTGAAAAAGTATTTTGAATTTGTATTTATCAATTCCCCGCACGGATATTTACCGCTTCCTGAAATTCAGACTTTAAGAAAACTTTCTGAAGGAATCATTATAATTTCCTCAATTGATACAAATAGACAAAATCTTCTTGAATTAATAGGCGAGATTGAATCAGCAGGTCAGAATATACTTGGTATAATTGCAAGAGAAGAGAATTCTGATTTAGAAAAATCATTTAAACTGATTGATCGGGAAGAACGGGAAGTAGAGGAAGAAAATGAATGAGAAAGAAACTTTTAACTTTTCCCGATGAGTTCTGGCTAAGGTTATTTGTTGTTTTTGTTGCGTTTGCCGGAGCTATGCTGGGAAAAAAAATAATACCTATTCCCTTTGCCCTTGACCCTTCTCTAACAATGTCAATTTATGCAGTATTTGCCTTAATTGGCTGGTTTATTTTTAAAAGAGTAGTTAATGACACATTTTGGACTTATTTAATAGTTCAGTTGATTTTCTTTTTTATTCTGGTTAATGAAGTAATTGTTAAATTTATACATATTTCATTTAAGCCTGAACCCCTTGTTTTTGGACTTGCTTTAGTTGCGGGAAGTTATTATTTAATTAAGAATTTTAAGTTTATTTGGCAATTTGCAGAAATTAAATTTTTAGCAATTTTTTTAATTATTAATATAATTTATTATTTTTTTCATTATTCAACCTTTAATGTTGGTCTTGAGGGGTTAGCTTATGGCGATGGATCCGGCGTAGCAAGCGCAGATTCTAAAAAAATTATCTTTTTATCCAGTATTTGCGCTTTTTTGGGAAGTATTATAGCTCTTTCAGTTTTTAAAAATGTAGATTCCAAAGAAAAAATTCATAATATAATTGTCAAATTAAGCTTTATATTTACTATATTTTTAGGTATTTTAGTTCCATTCCTGCTTTTATTGGGTCCAAATGAATTTAAAGGCGGCGGATTTCAAATCAGCGCGCCAATATATTTGGGTTTTCTGCTTACTTTTAAATACTATCTGGACAATTTTCATGAATCATCGTCAAAATATAACACCTGCCTTATTTTACTTATAACGGCATATTTTGTTTTTTCGACATTAGCCGGAAATAAAACCTCATTAATCGCATTTCTTTTTAGTATTTCAATTTTTCTTTTTGTTAATTTAAAAGAAGGTTTTAAATTTAAAACTTTTCTTTTTCTTAAAAAAGGCAGGTTAAGATTAGTTATTGTCCCTTTATTTATAGTTATAATAACAGGTTTAGCCATAAAATTCGGCTTAATTGATATAATTGGCGAAAAAGTTGGTAAAGCGATAACCGGCGTCGGTGATGCGGGGATAAATTCTTTTTATATAAGAAAAAGCAACTGGAAATATTTTACAGATTACTGGACAAGTCACCTTGACTTTCTAACAACGATATTTGGTTTTGGTCTTGCAAAATCCAGGGAAGTAATTTTCTATATATCCGCAAGTCAATATAGCCCGATATACAAAGTGCAGACAACTCATAATCAGTATATGGAAATGTTTTTTGATTACGGGCTTATGGCAATATTTTATTTTATTCCTTTAATAATTGTATTTTTTAAGAGCGTAGTACAGATTTTAAATCCAAGAACCCCAAAAGAGATAAAATTATTCAGTAATTTTAGTTTTATACTTATAATTTTTTATTTTGTATATCATTTAACAGACGGCTTAAGAGTTCCTGTTGCGTTAGCGTTTTTCTCCGCAATAATGTTCTGTGAAGGATTAAAATTTTCAATGCAGAAGGCTTATAAAGCTTCTCAGGGTAAGTTAATTTGATTTATACTAAACGACAAAACTAATTATACCAATCTAAATAAGTTTTTGTTAATTGATAAAAAAGCTGATATTTACAGCCCGCGCCGCCCGCAGGGCGGCGCGGGCTGATTAAGTGCAGGGCGGGTGTTTTGCCTTTGGCAAAACACCCGCAAATTAAAGATTTATAAAAACCTTCTTTTTTATTTAACGGTTTTTTAAATTGATTGGTATAATAATTTTTATTAGAGTAAAGGATATATTAAAAACCAATGAATTTTGATAAAGAAAAACAACTTGAATTAAAATCTGAAAATTTTCCTCAACATCTTTGTAAAATGTGCGGCAAGTGTTGCCGCTCAATTACTGCAAGTCATACTCACGAAGAACTGAAAGAAATGAAAGAAAAGGGTTCAGAAGGAGCAAAAGTTTTTATTGATATATTTAAAACATATTCAGACGTTCAGGAAGCTAAAAAGGTTGTTCCTGAACAAATTGACCAGATTTTAGAAGAACTTGGTCAAGCTGAAGATTTTGATATTAACAACGTTACTTTTTACTATTGTCCGCATATTAAAGAGGATAACAAATGCGGGATATATGAAACCCGACCTGAATGCTGTAAAAGAGCTCCTAACAACGCATGGTCATGCATGCCTCCCGGATGCGGGTTTGAAGGATGGCAGTTTAAAGAAAGAGAAAAAATAAAAAAATATGTCCGAAAATTAAAAGAATATCTAATTACAAAAGAAGCTATTGAAGAAGAAGGACAGATTTCGGACAAAAATATTTCTGTTGAGGAACTTAAAGAACTTATTGAAAAGAAAATAAGCGTTTGGAAAAAATACGGCGCCGATTTATGGTAAAGTGTACTTGATTAAAAATAATAATATTTAAATGACAAATAATATTTTAGACAAAAATTTACAGATAATATCTAAATATAACAAGGAATTAGCTCAAAAAATTTCCGGGATTTATGATTTAGCCGGAAATTTTGAAATAAAAGAAGCAAAATCCGGCGATAGTATTTTATTTAAAAACAAAAAACCTGTTGATGACCTGTCTGATCCGGTTTGGAGTTCTTTGGAAAAATTCAATAAACTACAGAATAAAAGCGTTAAGGGAATTACTGTTTTATATGGGCTTGGTTTAGGCTATGTTTTAAAAGAATTCGCTAAACGATATAAGGGGAAAATCATTGTATATGAGCCTGACGTGGAAATTTTACGGCTTTCGCTTGAATTGGTGGATTTTTCGGAGGAATTAAAAAATCCTAATATAATGTTTGTCAATTCTGTTAAAGATATCGAAAACGCTTACCTTGTCCTGTTTTTTGCTGATTATAAGCTTAATATCGTCTGTTCAGGCTATTATCTCGATAATGATTTTCAGGAATTAGAGAAATTTAAACTCAAAATGGAAGAAATTCATGGAATTTATCAGTCAAATTATAGTAATGCCATAAAAAAATCGTTAATATGGACAGCCTCTTTACTTGATAACATTTCTAAAATGGTAAATAATCAGGATTTACATACATTAAAAAGTAAATTTAAGGGGAAAACAGCCGTAATTATATCGGCGGGACCATCTCTTGATAAAAATATTGAGGATTTAAAGCCTTATAGGGAATCTATAATTGTCTTTTGCGTAGGCACAGCTTTAAAAACCGCCCTTAAACATGGAATTATTCCCGATTTTGCGGTTGCAATCGAAACAAGTCCGCATATAAAACTTCAGCTCGATGTGCCTGAAATCGGCGATATTAACCTTATAACAAGCACTAACGTTTTTAAGGATGTTTTTAATTTAAAACCGAAAAGATTTTATAATTATCACTCAAATAAAACGCCTGCTGTAAAATTTTTCGGACAATTGCTGGGAGTTCCTGTAGATATTTATGATACGGCTGGCACTGTTTCTATAACCTCTTTATATGCGGCTAAAATGCTTGGCTGTGATACAATTATCCTGATAGGACAGGATTTGGCGTATACAGACAATAAATGCTATTCTCAAGACACGATTTATGGCAGTTATAAAGTCGATAAATCAAATAAAATAGATACCGAAGACGCAGGAAAACTTGGAATTGATCTTGGTTTAAGCCAAAACAAAATTTTTTCTCATACACGGTTTTTAAATAAAAACTTATGTCCAATAAAAGGTCAGAACGGCGAAATCCTTGTTACACGCTCTGATTTCTTTTTGTTCAGCAAATATTTTGAAGAAATCGCCGCAAAATATGCCTCAGAACTCAGACTAGTTAACTCAACAGAAGGCGGAGCTTATCTGGAAGGGTTTGAACACCTGCCTTTAAAAGAAGCTATCGAAAAATATGCCGACAAAATGCCTTTAGTCCTTGAAAATACTTTGAAAAACGTAAAATCCGATTATAAAGAAAGTAAAAAAAGGCGAAAAATCGCTTTAGCCGCAATGAGTGAGGTTATAAAAAGTTATAATTCGGTAAAAACCGTTATTTCAGAAACTGTAAACGCTTTTTATATAACAAAACTGAATGAAGAAGACGCTGAAAGCTATAAAAAATTTAAAAACAATATTTCAAAAAGACTTGAATTAAAAAAGAAAAACTCAACGACCAGCGAAGAAGAAGCTTTTCTAAAAGAGCAACAAGAAAAAAACAGAAATATTTTTATTAATCTCGAGAAACATGTGGAAAATTTATTTAATTCCGATGAAGAAAATGTGAATTTGCTGAAAGAAAATTATTTAAAAATAAAAACTACGCTGGAAAAGGATTTTTTTCTGCAAAATTTGATGCTTGGGCAACTTTTATTAACGAATAACGCCTTAAAAGACCTTGAGCCTGACAATAAAGACAGTGTTTTAGACCTCTTTAACTCTTTGAGCAAGGTTTTTATAAAAATGGACAGCATTTATCCAGTTTATATAGAACGCATTAAAAAAATTATAGAGCAGTTAAAAGCATAAATTTGATGAATATACTTGAAAAAAATCTGAATAATCTGATAAAACATAATGGAGTTCTTGCGAGTAAGCTAACACAACATTGTATATCGATGTCTGATTTTGTTCTTGAGAATGCGGAATCCGGTGATGTCAATTTAATCTATAAAAATATACCGCTGCATTCAAAGAAAAATCCTCAACAAGAGGCTATGCAGGAATTTAACAAGCTAAAGCCCGATGCAGACACAATAATCGTTTTAACGGGTCTTGGACTTGGTTATATGCTAAAAAGGCTTGTGGTGAGCTCTGGTTGCAAAATAATTGTGTTTGAACCTGATTTGAACATATTAAAGTTCACTCTTCAGGCTGTGGATTTCTCCGATGAATTAGCCGGTGGGCGTGTTTTTATTGTAAATACGCCTGATGAAGCCGTCAAAATGCTTGAGGGCATTTATCAATATCAAAATAAGCTTATATCATTAAATTTACCTTCTGCAAAGCTGTTTTATGCCGAAGAAATAAAAAATTTGCGTCTGGAATTGTCTAAAATAAACGCTGTTCTTCAGTCTAATTACACGACGCTGTTTAAATTGTCTTATAAATGGTTTATATGCGGTCTTAGGAAATTTAAAGCGAATAAAATCGATTATTCAACGCATATTCTGGAAAATAAATTTTGCAATAAAACCGCTCTTATTGTGTCAGCAGGTCCTTCTCTGGACAAAAATATAGAAATAATTAAAAACAACAGGGAAAAATTCATAATTTTTTGCGTTAATGTTGCGTATAAAAAGCTTGTAGCCGGCGGAATCACGCCGGATTTCACTGTTTACATTGATGCGGGAAATTTAGTGTTCACAATAAGCGACTATGATCACGCAAAAACCAATATAATCAACCATATTTCATCTAATTTCAAGGTTTTTGAAGAAATTAAACCGAACAAATTTTTTACTTTTTATTGCAAAAATGATCTTTTATCAAGATGGATTGCGAAAGTCGCGGGTTTTTCGCTTGAAGAATATAAAACAAAAGGTTCTGTTGCTCATCTTGCGGCGTTATCGGCATATAATATGGGGTGCAACCCGATTATTCTGACCGGACAGGATTTAGCTTATACTGACGGGAAAATTTACTCTTCAGGAAGTGTCTGGGGGGATCTATGTTCTGTTGACGAGAAGATTAACGTTACAGAAACTGAATATCAGGGAAACAAGCGGCTTGAAAAAAAGATAAATGCTCTTAAAGAAACCGATTTGATTAAAGTAAAAGGGCAAAATGGAGAAATATTGTTAACATCGCCGGATTATGCAGGGTTTATCAAACATTTTGAGGAATTTGCGGAAGAAAAAAAGGGGCATATAAAACTTATAAACGCATCTACAGGCGGCGCTGAAATCAAAGGTTTTGAGAACAAAACTTTAGAAGAAATTTCATCCGGCTTAAGTCCGTTAGAATTGAATATAAATCAAACTATTAATAATATAGTCGCTACAGATAAGGATTTTGTTCTGGAACATCAGGATAGAATAAGAGCTGAACTTGAAAATTTTAGAAATGATGTGGAAAAACTTATTCCTGTCTGTGAAAATGGGATTAAATATTCCAGAATGCTTTTCCATGAACTGCAAAAGCGTCCTGTTAATACTGTAAAAAGCAGTAAGACGGCTAATAGTATTTTAAATACGTTTAAAGAGCTTGATGATGGGCTATTTCAGAAATGGGATTTTTCTCTTGCCATAGCTTTCAAAGAACTCTCTGAATTTAACAGGCTTATGAGCGATGGAGCAAGTCAAAGCGACATTGTAATGTTTAATAATCTTTTAAAGGTTTCAAAAGAGTTGTTTGAAAAAACGCATATTCGTCTAAAAAAGTTAAAAGATATGGTATTTCCGTATATTTTCTAAAATTTATTAAAAAGCTGATATTTATAGCCTGTGCCGCCCGCAGGGCGGCGCGGACTGAGTAAGGGTCTTTATTTTAAACTCCAAAAAACTTTTACAGATCACAATGCAATTCAAGTTATTTGCTTATCACTGCCAAAAAGCTTAATTCTGGCATTATTATATTCATTTAAAATAAATTTATAAAAATTATCTGAAACATCAGGATTCTTATTCCATTTTTCAGCTGTTTTTATAAAAAATTCTTTTTCATGATAATAAGTAATCGCATCAGCAAAATAACTTTCTTTAAAATTATTATAATCATCAGAAGTTAAAGCCCTTGCGCAAATTTTATATGCGGAATTATCGCTGGCAGTCTTATGCTCTTTTTCTAAAACAAGAAATGGATCTCTAATTATAACGTCTTTTTCCTGATAGTCATATTTTGCCGGATAAGCCCGACAGGCAATTGGACGGCAACTATAAATTCCGCATCTGCCTATTATGCCTGATAATTCTTCTGATTTTAAAAGATCAGCGCTCCATTCCTGAAGAAACATACATTTTGATGCGCCGGGATAAAATTTACTTTCATTAGATTTTAAAATAAGCCTGTAATGCTGCTGTTTTCCGGTGTCAGTAAAAATGAAAACAGCTTCTTTTCCCATTAAAATTTTAGCATTTTCCTCAGATACAGGAATTACGTCTGTAAAAAAGTTTATGTCAACTTTTAAAGTTTCACAAATTCGTATTATATCGCTTCCCCAAATATCAATATTATATCTGCGGCAACATCCCCCATGACAAGTTTTGCAAAGTTCCATATTTTATTCCTCTTTAATAATAAGCCGTTAAATTTATTTTGCTACTGTTTAAAAAGAAAATCAAATAGAAATTATAAAAACTGCCTTTTTTATTTATCGGTTTCTTTCATTTATTGGTATACAGCTTTCAATAAGCTTTTTTCCAATTCATCGGGGTCGCCCGTGATAAATAAGCTTTTTGATCTTGATTTTTCGCCGCTAATAATAGAAATCGACGATTTTGAAACTCCAAGAATTTTAGAAAGAAATTTTACGCATTTCTCGTTTGCTTTTCCTTCAATCGGTGGAACATCAAGCTTTATTTTAAGTTCGTTTTCTATAAATCCAGCCAATTCGCATTTTGAAGCATTTGGAAGCGCTCTGATATTAAGCTTGACGCCTTTATCAGTTTTAATGACAGCAGGTTTTTTATCAGGATTTTTTTTCATAAACAGCAGCTTTGTCTGAAACGCTCTATTGTTTATACTTTGTATAAAGAGTAAAATATTATTGTTGCATAAAAATTAATAAAATACCCATAAATGAATAATAGAGACCTTTTTAATAAATTAAACGCTATAATAAAAAAACAAAACAGACCTGAAAAAGAAATGGAAAAAATAAAGTCTGCTTTTGAGTTTGCCTGTAAATTGCATGAAGGTCAATATAGAGCGAGTGAAGAGCCATATATCTTGCATCCGCTTGAGGTTTCATGTATTTTGGCTGACCTTCAGGCTGATACTGACACAATATGCGCCGCTTTATTGCATGATATCCTTGAAGATACTGATATAGCTCCTGAAGAAATTTCTAAACATTTTGGTACAGAAGTGTTAACTCTTGTCAATGGGGTTACAAAATTAAATAAATACAGCTTTAGTTCTAAAGAAGAACGCCAGGCAGAGAATTTCAGAAAAATGTTTCTTGCAATGGCTGATGATATAAGAATTATTTTCCTGAAATTAGCTGACAGACTTCATAATATGCGAACTTTAAACTATATGAAGGCTGAAAAACAAAGAGAAATTGCGAAGGAAACGCTGGAAATTTTCGCCCCGCTGGCTAACAGATTGGGTATGGGATTAATTAAATCTGAACTTGAAGACCTTGCTTTGAGATATACTAATCCTGAAAAATATTTTGAAATTGCCCAGCTTGTCGCTCAGGCAAAGGCGGAAAGAGATCAGATCGTTCAGGCAATTATCGAAAAAATTGAAAGCAGCCTGAAAAATATGCGCATAAACGCTGTAATTACAGGTAGAGCAAAAAGTTATTACAGCATCTATTTAAAAATGCAGATGCAGCAGAAGTCTTACCAGGATTTATACGATATTACCGCCGTAAGAGTTGTTGTAAACTCGGAAAAAGAGTGTTATGAAGTTCTGGGATTGATTCACTCAGCGTTTAAGCCTATTCCGGGAAGGTTTAAAGATTATATTGCAATGCCTAAAAATAATTTTTACAGGTCTTTGCACACTTCTGTAATAGGTCCGAGAGGCAAGCCTCTTGAGGTTCAAATAAGAACGCAGGAAATGCATGAAGTTGCGGAGTTTGGTATTGCGGCTCACTGGAAATATAAAGAAACAGGTAAGTCAAGCAAATCCAGCTCTGATGACGATCAAAAATTTGCCTGGCTAAGAAAATTAATTGAAATTCAGCAGGATATTAAAGACGCTAAAGAGTACGTTGACAGTGTAAAACTCGATTTGTTTTCAGATCAGGTTTTTGCTTTTACGCCTAAAGGCGATGTTATTGATTTGCCTGCTGACGCTACGCCGCTTGATTTTGCCTACAGAATTCATACGGAAGTCGGTCATCGGTGCATAGGGGCTATGGTAAACGGTAAAATAGTTACTCTGGACACAAAATTAAACAATGGCGATATCGTTGAAGTTCTTACAAGTAAAAAAGAAAATCCTCGTCTTGACTGGATTAATATAGTTGTAACAAATCAGGCAAAGTCAAGAATAAGACTATGGTTTAAAAAGAACCTGAGAGAAGAGCATATAGTCCAGGGCAGAAACATGCTTGAACATGAAGTAACAAAATCCGCTTTAGAAGTATTAATAAAAGAAGGAAAAATTTCAGAAATCGCCAAGCAGTTAAACTATCATTCAGAAGACGATCTTTTTGCCGCTCTTGGTTATGGGGAAATTTCGACTACAAAAATCACAAATAAATTAAGGGTTAGTGAACTTGCTCCAAAAATAAAAGTTAACAGGTTTTCAGATAAAAAATCCAATAAAGTTATTGAAGGACTGGAAGGAATGCTTTATCACATCTCCAGATGCTGTTCTCCGGTACCTGGAGAGCCAATTGTCGGCGTAGTAACAAGAAGCAGAGGAGTAAGCGTTCACAGAGAAGACTGCAAATCCTTAGAAATTGTTGACGGAGAGCGTTTATTGCCAATAAGCTGGAATGATAATAATTCCAGAAAAACTTATGTAACAAAGATTTTTGTCGAAGTTATAGATAGAATCGGCGTTTTCAAAGATGTTCTCGGCAAAATTTCTGATAACAAGACAAGCATTACCGAAGCTAAAATTAAGCGAACAAACAAAAATTTCGCTTTAATTGAAGTTGGGCTGGAAATATGTGATATTGAGCAGCTTAACAAAATTATTTTAAATATTAATTCTGTAAGTGATGTAGTGAGTATAAAAAGGCAGCAGTCAGGAATTGTTAACAAAATAAAACAGAATTAATATTTAGTAATATCAGGTTGCAATCAAAAAATAGTACCCTCCCTTGGGGCGTACTCCCCTACAAAATTTGTTTTTATTGGATTTTTCAATAAATTATTGGATTTTGAATAAGTTTTTAATTGCCGGTTTTTTCAATGGTTGGTATATTACTTGCAGGCAACCATTCAAACATCGTAACAGCAAATGCCTGATTAAGATTTCCGGAAATTTTTACGGCAAAATCCCTGTCATTAGACAACGGCTCAGCATTTAACGCAGGTATCTTATCTCTGTTTGGATATTGATTTACAAGTCTTTGTTCAGCCAATAATTCTCCCCACTGCCCGGGAATTTGCCTTAATAGCTTATCAAAAGAAATATCGGCAACAGGACCTAAATTTTTCATAATTCTTCCTGAAAGCTTGCTTAATACAGTCATATTAGCGTAATTATTGTTCATTTGAATTGTGCCGGAAATAAATGAGCTTAAATATTTACCTTTCATCTTCATTTCCCGTATATCAAGCATTCCTTTATTAACTAAAACCATTGCATCAAGGGAATCAAAATGATTTGTTTTCTTTGCTTCATCGAATTTAAGGGTATTTGAGAGAATAGAACCAGTAAGTCCTTTTGAGAAAAGATTTTTAGCCCCTAAAAGAAATTCAAGTGAACCTAGTTTAACAAGATGCCCGTTTGTAATTGAAAAATCAACTTTGCCAACAGCATTTTGAGTCATTGCTTCAGGAGTTTGCCCGCTTGTTGCAAGTTTTATACGCCCTTTCATTCCTCCAAATACCTGATTAGGCATTTTAGCAAAATTCGTCGCTAAAGCATTAATCTCAACATTTTCAGCCATTAAATCCAGATTAATTTTTGTTGTTTTAAGGCTTGCGTCAAAAACGCCGGATATTGTCCCACCAGCCGTATGCGTGAGAAAATTGTTCAATTTCAGCATATTAACGGGATTTATTGAAAAATTAAAGGCTAAATCTTCATTTAATAAATTATTTACAACCAGTTTTTTTGCTAAAAAACTTCCATTATGTATAATTAGCGGTATATTATTGCTTTGTGCCATACCCGAAGAGCGTGAAGACGATATAAAAGCGGCGTTTATCTTGTCAATATTGAGAAAATCAGAATTAATTTTAATTGTTTTAACCTCGTAAGGCGGGGATAATTTGTTTTTAAGAGCCGCTGTTACAACAAGTTTTGAGTTTACAATGTTTAAATCATCACTGCTGACAAGAATTTCATCATTCTTTAATGCTATGTTAACATTACTTGTCTTAAAATACATTGATGGAATATGTAAATTCTTTATGTTTAAAGAACCTACAGCCTTCGGATTAAGCGTTGTCCCGCTTAATACAAGGTTTCCGTTTACCTGAACTTTTCCTTTCGGCTGGGATAAAACAAGATTCAATCCTGAAACATTGACTTTAAAGTCGTTTAGTATCGGTTTTGAGCTGTTATAATTATTAATAAACCCATTTGCGGATACAAGCTGTCCTGCCGGCTTTAAATTATAGAAACCTGACGGAGTTTTCAGAAGTCCTGATCCGGCAAAAAGCCCTGTATTGTCAAGTAAAATGCTATTGGGCTTTACATTTGCGCTTATATTTACAATATTTTCCGTTCCTTTTGGCTGGTCAAATTTAATTATATTGGCAATATTCTTCAAATTAAGCTGCGCCGCCAAATTTAAATTTTCCGCAGTACCGTTAATTTGAGCAGTTAAAGGAATGTTGTTTTCCGCATTAACTGCATGCTTAAACTCTTTTGGAGCATTCTTTTTAATATCCGCTGATGAAATTTGTCCTTTTACTGTTATATTTACAGCCGGAGTCTTTTTCAGCTCTGTAATTTCTCCTGAAATATTTAAAGGAGTGCTTGATATTAAAGCATTTATGCCTTTTAAATTTGCTTTTTCTGAATCAGAAGTTATGTTTCCGCTGGATACCAAAATCGGAAGCTTTGATGGAGAGTGATATAAGGAGATATTACTTAGTCCTACAGCGATTTTAGGAGCGATTTCTTTATTTAAATCTCCTTTGATGATTGCTTCAAGGCTTATATTGCCTGATACTGAAGTAAAATCTTTAATTTGAGGTTTAAGTGTTGCAAAAAGCTTGCTATTATTTATAATATCAAAAATTGTTTTTAAATTAACAGTTGGTGAGGTGATTTTCACGTCCGAATAATTTTTAGAGGCAATGAATCCGGTAACATTAAATTTTGCGTCGCCGAAATATCCTGAGGTTGAGTTAAAAACGATTTTATCTTTATCAAAATTCAGTCTGCCGTTAAAATTCTTTAATGATTGAGAAATTTCTTTATGTGAAATGCTTGTTTCGAGGATATTTAAATATCCCCGATAATTATTTTTTTTAAGGTTAAAATCCGCAATAAATTTTCCTGACAATGCCAAATCGTTTAACTTTGACACATCAGTATTAAAAGCGTCCGCAAAGGAATAAATAAACTTTTTAACGTCTGTAAGCATAATTTCAGAGGATTTAACGTTTATATCAAAGTCTTGTTTTTGAAAATCATTGATTTTTCCTGCTATTTCAAAAAAAGATTTCGTCGTTATGTACAATTTTGAGTCTATCTCGATTTTCTTATCCGCAAATCTTAGCGCGCCGTGATTATCAGGCAATTTTTGCCCGTCAATTTTTATTGAAACTTTATCGAATTTTAAAAGCCCGTTAATTTTCGGGAATTTTTCTGTTTTTGTTTCGGTTAATTTTATATCTGTTGTAATATCGCCTTTAAAATCATATTTAACTAGCCCTTTAAGCGGATCTTCGGATTCCTGTTCAAATAATACCCGCTTTAATTCAGCGTCTAAAGGAAGTTCGCATGATACAGCAAGGTCATAGTTTATAGAAGGGATATTTTCAATAAAAAATTGCCCTTTTGTTACTATTTTTATGAATTTTTCCGGATTAAAATCTGTAATTTTAAATATATCGCCTTTAATGACAAAATGTTTTTCAGGCGAATAATATTGATCAGTAATATTGATTTTGTAATTGTTTATAATTACGTTTAAAGCTTTAAACACTGGCGCAATAGGCATTGTTTGCTTATTTTCAGTGGAAGAAGCGATTTTTTTTTGTTTTTGTTCTATATTTTTCAAAATTTCTTCAATATCATATTTATCATCTTTAAATTTTGTAAGAAAAACCTCCGGTTTACTTAAATTCACCTCTGTTACGTTTAATTTTTTGAATAAAAGAGGCAAAAGATCAAATTTTACTGATGCTTGTTCTAATTTCAGAAGAGGTTTGTTGTCCAAGTGTTTTATTTCAACCTTTTCAGCGGTTATTGCTGCTTTAAAGTCAAAAGAGGTATGGATTTTTAGGTTTCCGGGTTTAATTTCCAGCCCTGAACTATCTTTTACTGTTTTTATAATTTGAGGCTTAAAATTGTTAAGGTCAAATATTGCAGGAATTAAAAACAAATATGCGCTGTAAATAAGAGCAATCAAGCCTAAAAGAACTATTAACGTTAATTTTACTTTTTTTCCCATAATTTCTCCCGAACGCATTATACAAAATCAAACAATTTTTTAATTTTATTTTAACTCAATTTACTGCTTATACCAAATTGCGGTAAATGCAGGGCTCAAAGTAAATTTTTGTGAAATTTAATTAAGGATTGCATTCACCATATATGCGATACTCAAAATTCAGCCAGTTCCTGTATCCGAAGCCCCTTCTTTTCAAAGCTTTGATTTTA
>JAKLDH010000035.1 GCA_022703625.1 Cyanobacteriota bacterium
TTGCTAATTATTTTTTTTAATCGTCATTCTGAGGGCTTTAGCCCGAAGAATCTCCTGTTTTTGACAATTGGTTGCGATCCTTCGCTCCGCTCAGGATGACGGTTTCGGCTAATTAGCAATTCACGTTAATTAGCGGGGTTTTCGGCTTCGCCGAAAACCCCGCTATACCCTTACCCAGCCCGCGCCGCCCGCAGGGCGGCGCGGGCTGTAGGTATTAGCTTTTTAACCAATTAACGAAAACTTATTTGGATTGGTATAAGTTTTTTAGAAAAATAAACTCATTCCAATATATTCTTATCTGTGAAAATTTTGATCGAGGTCATATCTGTCCAAATGCCCTTTTAAAAGATATCCGATTATAATTGAACAAGAAATAATATCATTTTCTTCAAGACTTGTTCTGTTTTTTACCTTTGATATAAGGTTGGCATAATCATTTATAACCAGAAGTGTTTGACTATCAATTCTATCAAGCATTATATTCATAGTATCCTGAGGATTTTCAAGGCTTTTAAGAAATTTTTCCGCTATTTTTCCTTTTTCCATTTTGTTTTTCCTGATAAATTATAACGCGTTTTACTATAAAAAGAAGTTCCTGTTTTGACAATAGATCATTAAGCTAGCCTTAAGGAGCAGTATGATAATTATGGCGCCCTTAAAAAGTTTAGGGCAACGTTTTCGCTTGATTTTTGCAAAACAGCATTGAAAGCCCTGATTAAAAATATATGCGCATTTTAAAAAAATTTGGTAATATATTATTGATAATATATGCAAGTTTAAATTGAATTATAAAAACGAAAATATTTTTATAGAGAAAAAATCAAAATGTCATCAGACTCGTACAGTAATACAAACACTGAAATTCATCAAACTATAATAAAAACAGATAATGACGCGAATACGGAAAATGCTTATTTAATTAAAGAAAGCGCTGTGTGGAGAGCATTATTTGCAAATCTCGGAATAGCCGCAATAAAGTTTGTTTGCTGGCTTATCAGTAAAAGCTCCGCAATGCTGTCAGAATCCATTCATTCGGCTGTTGACGGCTTTAACAGCTTATGCCTGATTATTGGATTAAAAAGAGGCAGAAAACCTGCTGATAGGTTTCATCCGTTTGGATATGGGCTTGAAGCAAATATATGGGCTCTTTTTGCTTGTATATTCATGCTTATAGGTACGGCTGTCGCTTTTTATCATGGATTTAACAAGCTGCTTTACCACCATAATGACGTGCAAGAACTTCTTGACAATTACGCGCTTATTGCCGTAACGCTTGTATTGAGTATTTTCTTTGAGCTTTGGGCTGTATCAAGCGCAAGCAAAGCGGTGGTTGCAGAAGCGGGAGCGCAGACAAATGGTCGTTTTGACACTTTTATTAAATCTGTGAAACTCGTTAGTCAAATTAAAAGTCCGACCACTAAATTTGTTTGGTATGAAGATACCGCCGCTCTTTTAGGTGTTATTGTCGCTCTTATCGCTTTGACTGTTTCAAAATTCTTTATAATAAGCTCTTATGCCTATATACCGGATGCTATAGCTTCGCTTATTATCGGCTTATTGCTGTTTGGACTGGCTATTTACCTTTTAAAATATAACGTAAGTTTTCTTACAGGCGCGTCCGCAAAACCGGATATTGAGGAAAGCATTAAAAAAATTGCGGAAAACGTACATGGCATCTCGGAAGTTATTGATTTAAAAACAATTGATATGGGCTCTTCAGGGTTAATTGTAAACCTGGAAATTGAAGTTGACCCTGAAATTCAGGTCAAAGACGCTGATGATATAGCTGATAAACTGGAAGAGAAGTTAAAAGAAAAAATTAAAAACATTTCACATATTACAATCGAAGTTCAGGCGAATGATGCAGAGGAAGACTGGCGGGAAAAGCTTGATAAGATTATTGAAGACGGAAAACAAAATGATATTTTGAACCCCAGCGAAGCTAGAATGCTCTCAAGATTCTTTGATTTTACTACTACAGTTGTAAAAGAAATAATGATTCCCCGAACCGATGTGGTATTCATAAATTCAGAATCCGGCATCGACGAATTTATTGATATCGTTTTAGATTCAGGGTACACAAGAATACCTGTGTACGAAGAAAACATTGACAATATTATTGGAATTGCTAACGCAAAAGAAGTATTAAAGCTTTTTAGAAACGGCTGCAATAAAAATGAAATAAAAATCAGGAAATTAGCCCGAGAAACGATTATTATTCCTGAAAACAAGTCAATAAGCGGACTTTTAAATGAATTTATACGAAAAAAGACACAAATGGCAATCATCGTTGATGAACACGGCGGTGTGGCGGGAATAGTTACTGTAGAAGATATTTTAGAAGAAATTGTCGGTGAAATTTGGGATGAATACGACGTAAGAATTCCTGAAGTCGCGCAGCTTGATAAAAATACCCTGAACGTCTTTTCCAAAGTGTCTGTCTATGATTTGAACGAACGATTTAACCTTGATCTTCCCCTTGAGGATTTTCAGACTATCGGGGGGCTTATTTTCGGTCAACTGGGACGTGAACCGGAAATTGGCGATGAAATATCCGTTGGGGACGTAACAATGAAAGTTGAAAGCATGGATGGTCATAAGATAGTAAAGGCTGTTTTATATAGAGAAGACGGTTTTATTGACAGTCATTTCCTTGAAGAAGATTATATGCGTCCTTAAAGAAAATATAATTTGTTAAAAAGCTAATGATTATTTTCTCATAACACTGTTTCTTCATTTCTTTTCTTTTTGCGTTCAAAAAGAAAAGAAACGAAGCAAAGAAAAGAAAAACTAACATGTCAAACTGTCATATCGATCAGGGGCAAGCCCCCGAACCCCCTTGCTTATAAATAGGCGCCTCTAAAAACTCAATTTTTTAAAATTTTCATGAAATTTGGTTGAGGCTTGGTGTAGGGGCGCGAAGCAGTCGGTACTGTCCGCATTTCACAGCGAAGCCCCTACACACAAACTTTTCCCCCCTTTGAAGGGGGGCAGGGGGGTAGATAAAAACAATAAAATTCTTTTGTTTTTAGAGGCACCCCAATTATTAAAAGAAATCGGCAAATGAAAAAGATGATTTTTGTAAAGCCTTACATTGAGGGCGTTTTGCCGAAGGCAAAACGCCCTCAATGCCCTAACGCAGCCCGCGCCGCCCGCAGGGCGGCGCGGGCTGAAGGTATCAGCTTTTTAAGCAATTAACGAAAACTTATTTGGATTGGTATATTTTTTTTAAAACCATCTCAGGAGTTATTTTTTTCATACATTCCATAAAATTATCTTTTTTAGGACAGTTTGTTTTAAAACATGGCTGACAACTTAGATTCGCCTCAAGCGCAGAGTGCTTTTCTCCATAAGGAGGAGTTCTTTTTGATCCGCTTGAACCAAAAATCATTATAATTTCAGGTTTTTGCGTTGCGTTGGCAATATGGGCGGGTCCGGTATCCGGCGCTATTACATATTTTGCTCTGTTAAAAAGTTCTACAAGTTCCAAAATAGAAGTTTTACCCGCAAAATTTAAATACTTAGCGCTTTTCGCCATTGAGGTTATCCGGCTAATAAGTTCATTATCGCCCGCAGCGCCGCTAAAAATAACATTGAATCTTTCTGAAAGACTGTCAAGAAGCTTTGCCCAGTAGTCTTCTCTCCAATGCTTTGACGCCCACATAGTTGCCGGACAAAAAACGACTATTTCTTTATCATCAATGCCTGAAAGCAAACTGTTTATTTTTTGCTTTATTTTGTCATCCCTTGCAGGAAGACTGAATTCAATTTCATTTACATCAGCTCCAAGATATTTTGCCGGTTCTAAATATCTTTCAATTATAAATTTTTCGGAATCAAATAGCGTCTGCGCCGGTAATTTTTCGTTTACAAAAAGATGAGCAAATTCCCGACTTCCTTTATGCGCAATTCGTCTTTTTGCGCCGCTTAAAAAGGTGATTAATCCGCTTTTAAAAAGCTCCTGAACGTCTATTGCAATATCAAACCGTTCTTTTCTTATTTCATTTATAAGAGATAGAAATTCTTTCACATTTTCAAGCGCAAAACCGCGTTTTTTCCATTTTGTTTTTGGAAAAATAAAAACTTTATCGACAAGAGGATTATTAACCAAAAGATCGGAAGCTTTATCCTCAACAGCCCATGCCAGTTCACATTCAGGGAATTTTTTTCGCAAACACGGCAAAATAGGCAAAGTATGTACAACATCACCTATCGCGCTAAGTCTTACTATCAATATTTTAGGATTTTTTTTCATTTTATCCCGCAAGCAATTTATGTTAATTAATTTTATCGTTTAATATAGAATTCAACTTAATTTTGATAAACGATTTAAAAGTTTTTTTGTAAAAAACCCTTCTCTTAATTCCATCATAGGTTTTTCATAAAATTTATATAAAATAAAAGATGTTAAATAAATAAAAATCAAACTAATAGTAAAAAGTAGTATATATAAAAGATAGAAATTATCCAAACTATTTGATATTTTATATGGAAATAAAGCTAAAAAAGGTATATTTATCAAATACATTGCATAGGAAATTTTACTGGTAAGAGTAAAAAAAGGAATTTCTGCAAATTTTCTGCTCTCAAAAAAACTTATCATTATTATAAAAGAAATTGAAGTTATTATCGGCGTAATTATGTATGTTGTCTGCCAACTGCCTAAAAGCTCATAATCCCAACGGCATGCAATTATTAACGCAAGAAGAATGATACCGGCTAAAAAGCTGTATTTATTGGTTAATTTAGTATAAATATCTTTTTTAAAAATAAGCAAATAAGCTAACAGAACCCCAAAACCTATTGCGTCAAATCTTAAAAATGCGGGAATAAATATCCAGGAAACAGGTTTTACAAACAAGAAAATGCCCCGCAGAATTATTGACCCAATCAGTAATGTTAATAAAAGAATTAAGAATTTTTTTTCCGAAAAAGTCCTGGAAACTGATTTAGCCGCTAAAATAGTTAGGGGAAATATTAAATAAAACCATTCTTCAACGCATAAACTCCATGATTCCTGCATGAACGCAACTTTTTCCAGCAAAGTTGTTTGTAAAAAAAATAAATAAGTCCATAGCTGATTTTTTTCGACAAGTTGAAAGGGGTTAAAAATAAATGTATTTATTAAAAATATTAAATAATACAGAGGTAATGTCCTAAACCACCTTTTTAGATAGAATTCAGTCAATTTAAAAGTATCACTGCCGGTTTTATCAATTATAAATTTTTTTATTAAAATTTGACCTATTAAAAAACCGCTTAAAACAAAAAAGAGTTCAACTCCAAAATATCCGAAAATTTTTAAAAATTTATTGCTGTTGTCAGCCATTATTGAGTCAATATGAAAAATTACAACAGCTAATATTGCAATGCTTCTTACAACATCCAGACCGGCATTTCGCTGTTTTTGATCTAATTCCATATTTTTCGCTCTAAATTAATCATCAATAGAAGCTTTAAATAAATATTTATTCTTTTAATCCTTAAAGTCAAGATTAAAAAAGCAGATAATGAATAATTTTTGGTTCTTTATACCAATCCAAATAAGTTTTCGTTAATTGCTTAAAAAGCTGATACCTTCAGCCCGCGCCGCCCGCAGGGCGGCGCGGGCTGAGTAAGGGTAGGGCAGGTGTTTTGCCTTCGGCGCATGAATGAGTTAAAACGCCCGCTGGCGCAACAAAACACCTGCTAATTAAGGATTTACAAAAACCATCTTTTTTATTTAACGGTTTTTTAAATTGATTGGTATAGAGAAAATCATGATTTGTTGATAAGACGATTTTTATATGAGTGTAATCCCTGATTGAGGTTCACAAAATTATGCGTAGAATCAATTAAAAGTAAAATTTGACTTAAAAAAAGTTTGTGATAAATTTTTTATAAATACCGTAGACAGTTGGTTACAAAAATATTTAAATAAAATAATCAAGCTATTGTTTCATTTAAATAAAAACTTAAGGTTATAAAAAGCATATAATGCTAACCAGCCGAGGTAGTATAAGAAAAAATAATTTAACAATTTTTAACAATTTTTACTTATATTACACGAAGAATTCTGCGGTTAACGTAGGATTTTTTTATTTTTATAACGACAAAAATAAGTAATCCTAAAATTTATAAAAAAGATAAATGACTGTTATTATAAAACTCTGAATGGAGGCAAATAAATTGGCAACAAAAGCTTTTAAAAAAGAAAAAATTAAAACAATAGAAGAAATCATGTCAAAAGCTAAAGTTGCGATAGTGAGTGATTACAAAGGGCTTTCTGTATCTGAAATTACAGATTTAAGAAGAAAACTTCAGGA
Organism: Cyanobacteriota bacterium; assembly: GCA_022703625.1. Classification (GTDB taxonomy): domain Bacteria; phylum Cyanobacteriota; class Vampirovibrionia; order Gastranaerophilales; family UBA9971; genus JAKLDH01. Next base: position 6,306 of record JAKLDH010000035.1, read on the forward strand.
AGAAAAAGGCGATTTTACTGTACTTAAAAACACATTAGCTAAAATTGCCATCAAAGGAACAAAATTTGAACAGCTTGAACAATTCTTAAAAGGTCCGTCGGCTATTGCAATTGGTTTTGAAGACGAAGTTTCGCCCGCAAAGGTTATAACAAAATTTCTTAAAGACAATAAAAAGATTGTGTTGGAAATAAAAGGCGGAGTTCTTGACGGAAAAGCAATTACGCCAAATCAGGTTAAGGAAATATCCAATTTGCCCAGCAAGCCGGAACTTTATGCAAAAATGCTTGGCTGCATAAATTCACCAGCGCAAGGACTTGTAAATACGGTTAATGGAGTTGCAAGAGGACTTGTAACAGCAATGGAAGCGATCAGAAAACAAAAAGAAGAGCAAGCACAATAGTTTCAAAGTTTAAATCAGTTAAATTATAATGTAGTAGTAAATAAAGACATAAAAGGAGAATGAAATGACAGTAGTAGCAGAAATTCTTGAGAAAATAGAAAAATTAACATTATTAGAAGCTTCAGATTTAGTTAAAGCAATGGAAGAAAAATTTGGCGTGTCGGCAGCTGCTCCGATGGCGGCGTTTGCGGCAATGCCAGGAGCTGTTGCGGCTGCTGAAGAAGTCGAAGAAATAACAGAAGTAAGCGTAATTCTTGATAATTGCGGCGCAAATAAAATTAACGTTCTTAAAGAAGTGAGAGCAATCACAGGGCTTGGACTTAAAGAAGCGAAAGACCTCGTTGACAATGCGCCACAACCTGTTAAAGAAGGCATTAAAAAAGAAGAAGCGCAGGACATCAAGGCTAAACTTGAAGCCGCCGGCGCCGTAGTTTCCATTAAATAGTCTTTTAAACCAATAATAACTAATTTTATATTTTCGAAACAGGTTCGGAAAAATTAATTTGATATAACTAAAAGTTAAAATTGCTAACATGAGTTGTTTGCCAAATAACGTGAAAATACGTTAGGAGTAGGCTTACTAATGATTGTTAGAAAAATGTTTCCGAAAGAGGTAATCAAATAAAAACTTGTTTAAAAACAGGTTAAATTTTATAAAAATTTTTAGTTAAGAACTTGAAGGACAACTGTTCAAGTTCTTGACTATATTATTTTTTGCTATACGATGAAATTGAGTTATTAGGCATGGTTTAATTTTATGCATTTTATAATTATTAAACTTTATTTAATATACAATTAAATGGTAAAGAATATTTTAATATTTTAATAAAAGTCGAGTACACCACATATAGGCGAGGTATGTAATGGCTAAAAAACATAACGGGCGTGTTATACCGGGAAATCAGATGTCCACTGGATTTGATCAGATGCCGGACTTAATCGAGATACAAAAAAAATCTTTTGAATGGTTTTTAAAAGAAGGATTAAAAGAAGAATTACTTTCTTTTTCTCCGATAAAAGATTATACAGGCAGATTAGAGCTTCATTTTCTGCCAAATTATAGATTTGACGATCCTAAATATACAATTGAAGAAGCAAGACTGCATGACGCAAGCTATACAAAAAAACTTTATATCTTAATGAGGCTGGTAAACCGTGATACCGGAGAAATAAAAGAGCAGGAAGTTTACATTGGCGATATTCCAATGATGACAGAACGAGGAACTTTTATTATAAACGGAGCTGAAAGGGTTATAGTCAGCCAAATCGTAAGATCACCCGGAATTTATTATAAAAGAGAAATTGCGACAACAGGAAAACGTCTTTATAATGCCACATTAATTCCTAATAGAGGCGCATGGTTAAAGATAGAAACTGATGTTAACGATGTTATATATGTTAAGATTGATAAAAACAGAAAAATCCCGGCTACAACCTTTTTAAAAGCTCTGGGAATAGGGATTAATGAAATTGATACTATGTTCAGACATAGCGATTTCCTTAAAAAGACGTTTGATAAAGACACAACAGACACATCAGACGATGCTTTAGTGGAAGTATACAAAAAATTAAGACCCGGCGATCCGGCAAGCGCAAGCGGCGGAAAATCAATTATAGACAGCAGATTTTTTGATGAAAAAAGATATGACCTTGGAAAAGTAGGTCGTTATAAATTAAATAAAAAACTTGGTCTAAATCAGCCTGAAACCAGAAGAACATTGACGGTTCAGGATATTGTGGCGTCTATTGAATATTTGATAAATCTTACATTCGATGAAGGCTCAATTGACGATATTGACCATCTTGGAAACAGACGCATAAGATCAATTGGCGAACTGTTGCAAAATCAGTTCAGAATAGGTCTTACAAGGCTGGAAAGAATTGTAAGAGAAAGAATGACGCTTCAGGATTCAGATACGCTGACTCCAATCAACCTTCTTAATACAAAACCTCTTATCGCCGCAATTAAAGAGTTTTTCGGTTCATCTCAATTATCGCAGTTTATGGACCAGACAAACCCGCTTGCGGAATTAACGCATAAAAGAAGAATATCAGCTCTTGGACCCGGAGGACTTGCCAGAGAAAGAGCGGGTTTTGCGGTAAGAGATATTCACCCTAGCCATTACGGAAGAATATGTCCCGTAGAAACTCCTGAAGGACCTAACGCAGGTCTGATCGGAAGTTTAAGCACCTATGCAAGGGTTAATGAATACGGATTTATTGAAACGCCATATTATGTCGTTAAAGACGGCAAAGTAACCGAAGAAATTCATTACCTTAGCGCGGATGAAGAAGATGATTTCAGGGTTGCTCCAGGCGATTTGCCTGTGGCAGAAGACGGAACAATTGCAAAAGGAATGGTTCCCGTTCGTTATAGAAGTGAATTTACTCTTGGAGAATCCAATAAAGTTGACTATATAGGCGTATCGCCTATCCAGATAGTGTCAATAGGTACATCATTAATCCCATTCCTTGAACATGATGACGCAAACAGAGCCTTGATGGGTTCAAACATGCAACGTCAGGCTGTTCCTCTTATGAAAACATCAAGACCAGTCGTGGGAACAGGTCTTGAAAAAAGAGCGGCATGCGATTCCGGCATGGTTATCGTTGCTGAGCAGGACGGCGAAATTGAATATGTATGCGGCGATGAAATAAAAATTAAGGATAATACCGGTAAAATTCATAGATATCCATTAATGAAATTTGTAAGAAGCAACCAGGATACATGTCTTAATCAAAAACCTCTTGTAGAAACAGGAGATAAAATAAAAAAAGGCGATCCAATAGCTGATGGAGCTTCTACGCATCAAGGCGAACTGGCTTTAGGAAAGAATGTTCTTGTGGCATTTATGCCTTGGGAAGGTTACAACTTTGAGGACGCAATTTTAATAAGCGACAGATTGGTTCATGACGACGTGTTCACAAGTATTCACATTGAAAAACTTGAAATTGACGCCCGTACAACAAAACTAGGACCTGAAGAAATAACAAGAGAAATTCCAAATGTAAGTGAAGACAGCTTAAGACATCTTGATGAAAGAGGAATAGTGCGGATCGGAGCGAGAGTATACGCAGATGATATTCTTGTAGGCAAGATTACGCCAAAAGGCGAATCTGAACATCCTCCTGAAGAAAAGCTTTTAAGAGCTATTTTCGCTGAAAAAGCAAGAGATGTAAAGGATAACAGCTTACGAGTACCCCATGGAGAAGGCGGTCGTGTACTTGATGTCAAAGTGTTTGACAGAGAAAAAGGCGATGAGCTTCCACCGGGAGCAAATACCGTAATTAGAGTTTATATAGCGCAAAAGCGTAAAATCAGCGTGGGAGATAAAATGGCGGGAAGACACGGTAATAAAGGTATTATTTCCAAAGTTCTTCCAAAAGAAGATATGCCATTCCTGCCTGACGGCACACCTGTTGATATCGTTTTAAACCCTCTGGGCGTACCAAGCCGTATGAATGTAGGTCAAACATACGAAAATCTGCTTGGTTTGGCGGCATATTTAACGGAAAACCATTATGAAATGCCTTCATTTGACGAAAGAAGCGGAGAAGAAGCTTCTAAAAAGACAACGATAGAAGAACTTCAGAAGGGTATAGACAAAACAGGTTATAATTGGGTATTTCCAACCGGAAAAGTTATCCTTTATGATGGAAGAACCGGAGAACCGTTTGATAACCCTGTTTCAGTCGGACTTTCCTATATATTAAAACTTGTTCACCTTGTTGATGATAAAATTCACGCAAGAAGCACAGGTCCATACAGTCTTGTAACGCAACAGCCGCTTGGAGGAAAAGCTCAATTCGGCGGACAGCGTTTTGGAGAGATGGAAGTATGGGCTCTGGAAGCTTATGGAGCGGCTTACACGTTGCAGGAAATGCTTACAATCAAATCCGACGATGTAAATGGCAGAAGTAAAGCTTATGAATCTATCGTAAAAGGTGAAAACCTGCAAAGACCGGGTATTCCTGAATCGTTTAAAGTTCTGGTGCGTGAATTACAAAGCATCGGACTTGATATAACCGTTGCAAAACGCGGCGGACATGAAGTTGATCTTATGAGCGATACTGATGAAGTCAAAAAATCGCTTCCGAAGCGTACTTTAAGCGACATAGATTCAGAATTATTAAACATAAACTTTTTTCAAACACCTGGAAGTATAAAGGAATAACATTCTCAGTCAATTAAATTTAAAATATATAATACAAGTTAACGATTTAAGAATAAGGGAGAATAAAATTGTCTACCAGCATAGATTATTTTGATTATATAAGAATAGGAATAGCCTCTCCTGAAAGGATTTTAAAATGGTCTTTCGGGGAGGTAAACAAGCCGGAAACAATAAATTATCGAACATTAAAACCTGAAAGAGACGGCTTGTTTTGCGAAAGAACGTTTGGACCGTCAAAAGACTGGGAATGTTATTGCGGAAAATATAAAAGAGTAAGACATAAAGGCATAGTCTGCGAAAGATGCGGCGTTGAAGTTACTGACAGTAAGGTTAGACGTCATAGAATGGGGCATATTAAACTAGCGGCACCTGTTTCGCACATATGGTTTTTAAAAGGAATTCCGAGTTATCTTGGATTAATTTTAGACATGTCGCTTCGTGATCTTGAACAAATTATTTATTTTAACAGTTATACAGTTATAGAGCCTGGCGATTCAGATTATAAAAAGTGCCAATTAATAACTGAAGAAGAATACGAAGATTATATTCTCGAACATGAAGAATCAACGCTGGAAGTAGGAATTGGAGCAGAGGCGATCAAGAAATTGCTAGCTGAAATCAGCTTGCCTGAAATGATCGAAAAACTAAGAGCTGAACTTGAAACAGCGGGAAGCTCCGTTCAGAAAAAAGCAAAAATAATCAAAAGGCTTAGACTTGTAGAAGCTTTGGTATCCAGCAATACAGAGCCAACGTGGATGATTATGGATGTATTGCCTGTTACGCCGCCTGATTTAAGACCTATGGTACAGCTTGACGGCGGAAGATTTGCGACAAGCGATCTTAATGATCTATATAGAAGGGTTATAAACAGAAATAACCGTCTTACGCGTTTAATAGAAATGGGAGCGCCGGAAATCATTGTAAGGAATGAAAAAAGGATGCTTCAAGAAGCAGTTGACGCTTTAATTGACAACGGAAGACGCGGCAGAACGGTAATAGGTCCTAATAACAGACCCCTTAAGTCTTTAAGCAATATTATAGAAGGTAAACAGGGACGATTCAGACAGAATCTTCTCGGTAAAAGGGTTGACTATTCAGGAAGAAGCGTAATTGTGGTCGGACCTCAGCTTAAACTGCACCAGTGCGGTTTGCCTAAAGAAATGGCTGTAGAGCTGTTTAAACCTTTTGTTGTTAACAAGTTAATTGAAAGAGGCGTGGTTCAAAATATTAAATCAGCCAAGAAAAAGATTGAACGTTCGGAAAACGTAGTATGGGATGCTCTTGAAGAAGTTATAGACGGACATCCGGTTATGTTAAACCGTGCGCCAACCCTGCACAGGCTAGGTATACAGGCATTTGAGCCGGTGTTGGTTGAAGGAAGAGCTATTCAGTTACACCCATTAGTCTGTTCCGCATTTAACGCTGACTTTGACGGCGACCAGATGGCTGTTCACGTTCCTCTGTCAATAGAAGCTCAAGCTGAAGCAAGAATGCTTATGCTTGCGCCTAATAATATACTGTTGCCTGCTACCGGAAAACCGGTTATAACTCCATCGCAGGATATGGTTCTTGGGATTTACTATCTTACACTTGATACACATAAGGATGAAGAGCCTGAAAGATGCTTCCTTAACTATGATGACGTAATTACAGCGCTGGAAGCGGGTATTGTCAAATTACATTCAAAAGTAATGGTAAGAGATGAAAAAGGCGGAAAAATTGTAACTACTCCAGGCAGAATCATATTTAACAAGACTGTAAGAGAAGCTCTTTTTGCTTAAAAAGTAAAATCAAAGAATTTTAAAAAGTTAAACAATTCATAAGAGGTTAAATATAAATATATGAGTACTATAATGTCGAAAAATCCAAAGAAATCGCTGGACTTTATAAATGATGTTGTCGATAAGAAAAATTTAAATAAATTATTAGCCAAGATATATCTGGAATACGGAACGTCAAAAACGGCTAATCTTGCGGATAGTCTTAAGAATCTTGGATTTAAGTATGCGACAAAAGCTGGAACTACGATTTCAATTGATGATTTAGACGTTCCCGAAGCAAAAAAAGAACTTATTAAAAATGCTGAAAATGAACTTGAAAAATCCTTAAACCGTTATCTTAGAGGTGAAATAACCGAAGTAGAAAGATATACAAAAGTTATTGACACATGGAGCGAAACTACTGAAAAATTAACTCAATGCGTGGTTGAAAATTTCAAGAAAACAAATCCTGTATATATGATGGCGTTTTCCGGAGCAAGAGGTAATGTCAGTCAGGTAAGTCAGCTTGTAGGGATGCGTGGACTGATGGCAGACGCGCAGGGACAAATTATTGACCTTCCGATTAAATCAAATTTCACAGAGGGTTTAAGCGTAACCGAATATATTATATCCAGTTACGGAGCAAGAAAAGGTCTGGTTGATACAGCTCTTAAGACTGCTGACTCGGGATATTTAACCAGAAGACTTGTAGACGTCGCGCAGGATGTAATTATTCGCGCAAAAGATTGTGAAACAACTAAAGGAATTGACATTGAAACCATAACAGACGGTGAAAAAGAAATAGTGGCATTAAGCGAAAGATTGCTGGGCAGAACTATTATTGAAGATATAAAAGATGAAGCCGGCAATATTTTAATCGCTCAAAATACAACTTTATCTGAAGACGAAATAAATATTGTAAAAAAGGCAGGCGTCAAAAAGTTAAAAATTCGTTCACCGCTTACTTGTGAAACAGAATATGGAATATGTCAAAAGTGTTATGGTTGGGCTCTTACAAACAATAGACCGGTTGATATAGGCGAAGCAATAGGAATTATTGCCGCGCAGAGTATCGGCGAGCCAGGAACACAGCTTACTATGAGAACATTCCACACAGGCGGCGTTTTCAGAGGCGCTTCAAGTTATCGTCAAATAATTTCTAAAAATGAAGGACAAATAATTTCTGAACTTTCTACCCGTGAGCTTAGAACAAGACACGGAGATAACGTATTTGTCACTTCAAAAGACGGAAAACTGGATATTGAAGACTCAAAAGGCAAAAAACATTCAATTAATATACCTGGAGGAACCATTCTTTCTGTCAAAAAAGGCTCTAAAGTCAAAAAGGGCGATGTTATAGGCATATATGAGCCTGGAATGAATGACGGCTCAGGAAGATTGACCGAAAAAGCAACAAAAGATATAACGTCAAATGTTGGCGGAAAAATTTATTTTGAAGGATTTAACGTTGACGAGAAACGTGACAGACAAGGTAACATAAGCAGAACAGCCAATAAAGGCGGTAAAATATGGGTACTTTCAGGTGATGTTTACGGTTTGCCGGGAAATTCCACAATTCTTGTCAAAGACGGTCAACAGGTAAAACAGGGAGAAATTATTGCTGAAACCACCACTTTAAGCGATCATGGCGGAGAAGTAAGAATTCCTAACGAGCTTGAGCTTGAAGAAATAACTGTAAAAGGCAAAAAAATAAAGAAAATTGTCGGCGGTAAAGAAATTACAGTAGTTATAGCTTCTTTAACTCCTCAAAATGCCGAACTGGAAACAACAAAAAAAGAACAGTTATGGAAAGTCAAGGGTACAGAAGAAACATATATTGTAAAATCACCTGTAGGCACTGTTGTAGAGAACGGTATGGTTATTGCCGAGCTTATAGAAGAAGAAAATAAGGTAACATCAAGTGGAGAAATCCGTTATGACGGCGTTGAAGTTGATGAAAACCAAATAATCACAAAAGCCGGCAAGGTTATATTTATTCCGGAAGAAATACATCAGATAAGCAAAGATTCTTCGTTAAAAATGGTGGAATCAGGCTCTTATGTGGTTGCCGGAACTGAAGTTGTCAAGGATGTAAGAACACATATTGACGGCATCGTAGAAATTAAAGAAAACAATAATATAATTCAGGAAATTATAGTCCGCCCGGGAGAGCTTATTAAAGTTGAAGATATAAATCTTTTATCTGTTGAAGACGGCGAAATCGTTGAAGAAGGCGCTGAAATTACCAAAGGCGTTAAAGCAAAACAAAAAAGCATAATAAGTTTTCTGAATTATGAAGCTGAATATGTCAAAGAACTTGATATAGAAGACGAAGAAATTTCTGAAGATATAGATGCAACTTTGGAAGCAAAACCTGTAGAGCTTTTAATAAGACCTATTCAGGAATATGAAATTGGTCCAAAAACCGTGAATATTAAATTTGAATCGACAGAAAGTGATTTAATCAGTCTGGTTTCTGTTACACAGCTTCAGTATAGAGATGGATCAAGAATACGTCAGCTTGAAGGAGCTAATTTAACAAGAACAAGCCTGGTATTGCAGATGGATGGTTATTTAAGCCACCTGAAAGGACTTGTTGAGCTTTATCCAAAAGACGCCGACCTTCAGGAACAGAATCTTAAGCTTGTGGTTCTTGAAAATCTTATTGTAAGACGGGAAACAGAAGCAACTTCAAGAGAAAAAACATCTCTTCAAACAGAACTGTTAGTTGAATCAGGTCAGATGATTGAGCCTAAAACCCCGATTTCAAAAACTCAGGTGCTTGTAAGAAACGAATCAAAAGTAAGCCTAAAAGAAAAAGGCGAAGAAAAAGAGATAAGAAGGATTTTCCTGATTACGCCGGAATCTTACGAAACAATAACTCTTAAAACAGCGCCGATAGTGAGTGAAAATAATTTAATCAGTATTGATCAAATTATTTCAGAAAGCGGAGAAAAATCTTCGGTTTCCGGAAGAGTGTTTGAAATTAAAGATAAAACCGTCAAAGTTCACCTTGCAAGACCTTACCTTATAAGCGTCGGTACTCAGCTTCAGGTTGATAATGACAGCCTGGTGCAACGTGGCGATTTACTTGCGACTTTGGTCTTTGAGCGTCAGAAAACCGGAGATATTGTTCAGGGTCTTCCAAGGGTAGAAGAACTTCTTGAAGGAAGAAAGCCTAAAGAAAGCGCGCTTCTTGCGGAAGAAGACGGCGAAGTTGAAATTACTAACGATGATGACGGTACAAGACTATTTATTGTCAGTGAATCAGGTCGTCAGGAAATAAAAGTTCCGCTTGATTCCAATATAATCGTTTCAAACAAACAAAAAATCATTAAAGGTCAGCCAATAACGGGTGGACCGCTTAATCCGCACGACGTTATAAGACTGAGCGGCATTGTTGCAGTTCAGAAATATCTCGTTGATGAGGTGCAAAGGGTTTACAGATCGCAAGGCGTTGATATCGCCGATAAACACGTTGAAGTTATTGTGCGTCAGATGACCAAAAAAGTTAAAATTGAAGAATCAGGAGATACAAAATTCCTGCCGGGTGAATTAACAGAAATAAAAAATGTTGAAGCTGAAAATCAAAAAATGAAAGAACTTCAGGCAGATATCGCTCCTGCTGAATATTCACCGGTTCTTCTCGGTATAACAAAAGCCAGCTTAAATACAGAAAGCTTTATTTCGGCGGCAAGCTTCCAGGAAACAACCAGAGTGTTAACGGAAGCGGCTGTTGAAGGCAAAAAAGACCAGCTGAGAGGACTCAAGGAAAACGTAATTATTGGTAGACTTATTCCTGCCGGTACAGGGTTCTATCATCTTTCCTATACATCTGAAAACAAAGAAGAAGAGGAAAGAAAAAGACGCCTAAGCAAAGCAGGGGCAAGAAAACCATCCGCAATTCTTGAAGAAATCGAAGGAATGTTTGGTTCGCCTGAATTTGCAGTAGAAGAAAAAATAACAGAAGATATTATAGATGATACTAATTTTGAAGAAGAATAAAAATTTTATTCCAATCATCAAAAATATTAAAGAGCTGACGTTTGGGCTTTGCCCAAACGTCAGCTCTTTCCTTACTTATACCAATCAATTTAAAAAACCGTTAAATAAAAAAGATGATTTTTGTAAGCTCTTAATTAGCGGGAGTTTTGGCTTCGCCAAAACTCCCGCTATAACCTTACTCAGCCCGCGCCGCCCTACGGGCGGCGCGGGCTGTAGGTATCAGCTTTTTAACAAATTAACGAAAACTTGTTTAGATTGGTATAGCCCGTAATCGGCAAGGTTTTTTCCGACGAGTATAGCAACTTAAAAAATTTGAATTTGGAGAAAAATTTGAAAGATTTGAAAGATTTTTTATCAATTGGAAAAGTTCTTAATTTTCATGGAATTAAAGGCGAAGTTAAAATTGGTTTTACAGAAGGAAACGAAAAAATTTTTTCTGATATAAAAGAAATTTATATTGAAAAAAATTCAGAAATTTTAAAATTTAATATTGAAACTATTAGATTTCATAAAAAATTTGCTCTTATTAAATTTAAAGAAATAAATTCTGTAGATGAGGCGATTAAAATTAAAGACGGTTTTTTAAAACTGCAAAAAAATATATTAAATAAATATCTTGTTGAAGACGAATTTTATATAACCGATCTTGAAGGTCTTAAGGCTTATGATACCGAAGGAAATTTGCTTGGCGTCGTTTCAGGCGTTGTTAATGTTAAGGGACAAGATTCTTTATTTATAAAAAACGAGCGCAATAAGGAATATATGGTTCCTTTTACGAAACAAATCGTTCCTGAAATCAGCCTTGAGAAAAAGAAAATTGTTATAAAAAAAATTGAAGGATTATTTGAAGATTAATGAATTTTGAAATTATAACGCTGTTTCCGGAGATAATAAACGCTTATTGCTCTTACAGCATTCCCGGGAGAGCGCAAAAGCAGGGGGCTATTTCTGTAAATACAATAAATCCAAGAGATTTTACGCATGACAAGCGTAAAAAAGTTGATGACACTCCTTATGGAGGCGGCGTAGGCATGGTTTTAATGTGCCAGCCTTTTTATGACGCTTATGAATCTGTTGAAAGAACTGATAATTCGGCGTCAATCCTTCTTACGCCGCAGGGAGAAACATTTGATCAGGAAAAAGCGGATTTTTTCTCTAAAAAAGACCAGTTAATAATGATTTGCGGACATTATGAAGGTTTTGACGAGAGAATAAGACAAATTCCCGGGCTAATCGAAATTTCTATTGGAGATTTTATTTTAACAGGCGGCGAATTAGCTTCTTTATGTGTAATTGATGCAGTAACCAGATTGATTCCAGGCGCTTTAGGGAAAGATGAATCTTTGCGAGAAGAGAGTTTTTCCGAAGGACTTCTTGAATATCCTCATTATACAAGACCGTATGACTTTAGAGGAATGAAAGTTCCTGACATATTGCTTTCAGGAAACCATCAGGAAATCGCAAAATGGCGTTATGAACAAGCTTTAACGAGAACAAAACAAAAAAGACCTGATTTATATCAATCCTTGAAAGAAACCGGCAAATATTGCGATCCTAAAAAGAAATCTTAATTGATTAAAAAGCTAATTAACTCGAATTGCTAATTAGTTGAAACGCTGAAATAGATTGAAATTTTATTTTAATTTTTTATGCGGCTCGCAGGCAAAGCCAGCCGCTACGCCAAATATAAAATTATTTATTTAGCAATTCAAGTTAATTAAGGATTTACAAAAACTGCTTTTTTTTTAATGATTGGTATAGCAACTCAAGTTAATCAAAAATTATTCATTGCCAAATTTTCAACTTATATAATAAAAGTCATTAATATGTTTACATTTAACGAGTTTTCCTCATTACCCGCAAGAAATTCATGTTAATTAGTTTTGTCGTTTAGTATAATTATAAAATATAAAAAGAGAAAAAGAGAAAATTGTATGAAAAAGAAAATTAAAACAATTGCTGTAATAAATCTGGGCTATGTCGGCGATGTTATAAACGCAAGTTGTATAACAATAGAGCTAAAAAAAGCATATCCTGATTCAAAACTGGTCTTTATTACTGTTCCAAAAAGCCGCGAAGTTGCTAAATATTTGCCGGGCGTTGATGAAGTTGAGATTTTTGACAAAGATATTGAACATAAAGGCGTAAAAATCATAAAATGGTCTTTAAACCTTAGACGTAAATACAATTTTGACATGGCGACGCTTTTAAATGAAACCTTCAGAAGCGGGATTTTAGCGTTTCTTATAGGAGCAAAAAAAAGAGTCGGGCATGACAGCGAAGGAAGAGGGTTTTTATTAACTCATAAAGTCCCGTGGCTTCAGGAAGAAAAAGATTTTAAGGTTCATATCTCTGAAATTTATATGAGAAATTTAAAAGCGATTAATTTATATAATCCTGATTATAGTTTTGGGTTAAATTTTAATCAACAGCATATTGATTACATAAATGAACTTTTAAAAGCCAATAATGTTGCGGATAAAGAATTAATCGGTTTATGCCCATGCGCCAGATTAACCTGTAAAGACTGGAAAATACAGGAAGCAAAGGAATTTATTGATTTTGTGAACCAAAATACCGGCAAAAAAGTAGTGATTATTGGTCAGGAAAGCGGAAAACAGTTTGTCGAAAACCTGAAAAAAGCAGGGTGTTCGGATTTTGTGGATTTAACATGTCAGACATCAATGCCGCAATTAGCGGCGCTTGTTAAAAAATTTAATATTTTTGTCAGCGTTGATACAGCTCCGATGCATCTTGGAATCGCTTTAAATGTCCCGACCATAGGTCTTTTTGTACAACCTAATTTCGGGAAATGGTGGTATGAAAAATCTGAAAAAAATAAATTAATTTATCAAAATCCCTTAAAAGCGGAAAAAGTAATTGCCGAATTTAAAAATTTGGAAGATAAAATCACAGTAATGCCAAGTTGCAATCAATGTAGCATTAAATCACCTCTCCCCAACCCTCCCCTCAAGGGGAGGGAGTAAAGATTTGATATGTTTTTCGACGGCAAAGCCGTCGAAAAACATATCAAACAGATAACGTTCGATTGAACTTGAATTGGCGTAAATTTATAAAAATGAAAAAATCATATAAAATAAATTATTTTAAGGAAATTGATTCAACCAATGCTTATGCCCTGCGTAATCTGGCTGAATTATCGGACAAACAAATTATTGTTGCCGATAAACAAACAGCAGGCAAAGGCAGGCTGAACAGAAGCTGGATTTCTAACAGGGAAAACAATGTTTATTTGTCTATTGCGCTTAAACCCTGCGATAAAGTGAATAATAACCTGCCTTTAGTGAATTTAACCCAATATATGTCTGTTGTTATCTGCAAAATCCTGGAAAAATACGGCGTAACTCCTGAAATTAAATGGGCAAACGATGTGCTTGTTGACGGAAAGAAAATAGCGGGAATTCTTGCTCAATCCTCGATACAGGGGGAAGTATTTAAAGGTTTGGTTCTTGGAGTTGGAATCAATCTTAACCTTTCACAGGAAGATATACAATTAATAAATCAGCCTGCAACTTCTCTAAATCTGATTTTAGGAAATTTTGTCGATAGAGATCGTTTTATAGAGCAACTTCTTGACGATTTTTTTGAAAATTACGATGCATTTTTAAATCAGGGATTTTCTTTTATTAAAAAAGAATATACTGATCGAATCAATTTTTTAAACAAAAAAATATCTGTAACCGTTTTGGATTGTATAGAAAACGGGATTGCGAAAGAAATTGCGGATGACGGGTCTTTACTGCTTCTTACTGAAAACATGGAGCAAAAAGTTATAACGATGGGGGATATTTGTATTAATGAATCACTGTACTAAGTAACTCGAATTGCTAATTAGTTGAAACGCTGAAATAGATTGAAATTTTATTTTAATTTTTTATGCGGCTCGCAGGCTTTGCCTGCGAGCCGCATGCCTTAAGAAGGCGTAGCGGCTGGCGAAGCCAGCCGCTACGCCAAATATAAAATT